>NZ_JBHUGH010000003.1:0-490417 GCF_042681825.1 Halodurantibacterium flavum | reverse complement strand
GGCTGAAGGACTGGCGCCGTATCGCCACACGCTATGACAGATGCGCCACGACCTTCCTCTCCGCCGTCGCTCTCGCCGCAACCGTCATCTTCTGGCTTTGAAAATCAATGAGTCTGGAGCCTAGGGTTACTGTATGCATCGGAACTCGGATCGACAACTTCGCAACTATCTTGAGAGGTGAGCCGCCCCCCTAAGCCCACCCAAATGCTTCGCCCGTGGTCCGATGTCCGTCCGAACCTGAGCGGATGGCGGCTTTTTGGGGCATTGAGTTCCCGAGGCTGATTTCAGAACGGGAAGTTCGCGCGCAGAGCCAGAACCTTCCGGCATCCACTGCCTCGCGGAACCCATACCTGCACAGAGTGTTGCCCATGCGACAGGAGGGGCGGGGAGCATGGTGGAATTTCAAAAGGGTGATCGCGTCAGCTGGCGCTGGGGCAGTGGCCGCGGGGAAGGCGAGGTGGTGGAGGTCTTTACCCGCCGCGTGAGCCGCACCATCAAGGGGCGCAAGATCACGCGCAATGGCAGCGCGAGACGACCGGCCTATCTGCTGCGTCAGGGCGGCGATGGCTCTCGTGCCGGCGGGCATGTGCTGAAATCGGAGACGGAGCTTTCGCCGGTTCCCGGGTGAAAACCTCTCCCGCGTCGAGCGTATGTCACGGGGCCCGGGGGGCCGCATCCCGATGCCCCGCGCTTGCCTCACTTGGTCAGGATCAGTTTCCCGGCCTTGGTGATGCGAAGGGTGTAGATCTGATCGTTCAGGCGGATCTGGGCCTGAATTCCGCCGCCCGTCAGTTCCGTTGCGTCATGCAGCGGCAGGCTGGATACGGCGTGGGCGAGGTGGGGCTGGGTCACGATCATGTTCATGCGAGATCTCCGACGCGGTCGAGAAGATGTTCAATCCGGGCTTCCACCCAGGCTCCGTCAAAAAGCAGCCCCATCAGGGCAACCGGGCAGATCGCCGCCTGGCGTGCCCCGGCCGTCCGCGCGACGGCGGCGACGATAGGCGTGGTGCCTGTCTTTCGTGTCATCCTTGTCTCCTGTCGCTGTCCCGGGCTGTCACTGGCTTGGGTCTGTTGTAATAGCTGACAGAAAGACTTTGATGAGTCAATCCTGATTGTTTAAGTCGGAATTGGTCCGCCGACCGGCTCGGGCGGAACCCAGCTGTCGATTGCGGCGACGGCGTCTTCGGCGGTCTCGACAAAGCGGAACAGGCCGAGGTCCGCCTGCGAGATCGTGCCCGCCTCGGCAAGGGCATCCCAGTTGATGATGCGTCGCCAGAAATCCTCGCCGAAGAGAAGGAAGGGCAGGGCGGCCATGCGACGGGTCTGAATCAGCGTCAGCGCCTCAAAGAGTTCGTCCATCGTGCCAAAGCCGCCGGGAAAGACCGCGATCGCTCGCGCGCGCATCAGAAAATGCATCTTGCGCACGGCGAAGTAGTGAAAGTTGAAGCAAAGCTCGGGCGTCACATAGGGGTTCGGTTCCTGTTCATGCGGAAGAACGACGTTAAGGCCGATGGAAGCGCCGCCCGCATCCTGGGCGCCACGATTGCCGGCCTCCATCACGCCGGGGCCGCCGCCCGTCACGATCACGTCCTCTTTCCCGCCCGAGGCGAGACTGCGCAGCGTCATGATCCGGGCGAATTCCCGCGCCACGTCATAATAATGCGAAAGGCCGGCCAGCGTCGGCGTGCGGGCGCGGGCACGCGCCGCGGGTTCGGGTATCCGCGCCCCGCCGAACAGGACGATGGTCGACATGATCTCGCGCTCCGCCATGATCAGTTCGGGCTTCATCAGTTCCAGCTGCAGCCGGATCGGCCGCGTTTCGGGTCGCGTCAGAAAGTCGTCATCGGCAAAGGCCAGCCGGTAGGCGGACGCCCGCGTCTGCGCCATGTCCGCGCGATGCTCCGCGGCCTCGATGTCCTGCTGGGAATCGCGCAGGGGGTGGCTCATGCCGTCTTTGGTCATCCGTGGTCCTTTCATTCTGGTCTGAACCTAGGCCGTTGCGGGGGCTGTCGCCAGTGCCAGTGCCTGTGGCCGTTGCGCCAACGGGGGCGGTCGTCTATAGCCTGCGCAACGTCAAGGAACAGTGACCGGAGGACCGGATGTCGAACGCCGCATTGGAAACCGCCATCGAGGCCGCATGGGATGCGCGCGACACGATCACCCCCGCAACCACGGGCGAAACCCGCGACGCGATCGAGGCGACGCTTGACGCGCTTGACGCCGGGACGCTGCGCGTGGCCGAGCGTCGGGCGGATGGTGGCTGGCATGTGAACCAATGGGCCAAGAAGGCGGTGCTGCTGGGCTTTCGCCTCAAGGACATGGAAGAGCAATCCGGCGGTCCGCAGGGCGGCGGCTGGTGGGACAAGGTCGACAGCAAGTTCAAGGGCTGGGGCAGCGCCGAATGGAAGGCCGCTGGCTTCCGCGCCGTGCCGAACTGCGTCGTGCGGCGGTCGGCCTATGTGGCGCCGGGCGTGGTGCTCATGCCGTCCTTCATCAACCTCGGCGCCTATGTGGACAGCGGCACGATGGTCGATACCTGGGCGACCGTGGGGTCCTGCGCCCAGATCGGCAAGAACGTGCACCTGTCCGGCGGCGTCGGCATCGGCGGCGTGCTGGAACCGATGCAGGCCAATCCGACCATCATCGAGGATAACTGCTTCATCGGCGCCCGGTCCGAGGTGGTCGAGGGCGTGATCGTCCGCGAAGGCTCGGTACTGGGCATGGGTGTGTTCATCGGGCAGTCGACCAAGATCCTCGACCGGGAAACCGGTGAGGTGATGTATGGCGAGGTTCCGGCCGGTTCGGTCGTCGTGGCAGGGTCGATGCCCTCCAAGGGGGGCGTTCACCTCTATTGTGCGGTCATCGTCAAGAAGGTCGATGCGCAGACCCGGTCCAAGACCTCGATCAACGAGCTGCTGCGCGACTGATGGAAAAGCCCAGGCGCCCGCAGCAGGTCTACACGCTGGTGGTCGAGGTCGGCCGGCGCGACGGCGACGGTCTGCCCGACAAGGCGACGGGCGCCGCGCTCATGTGCTATGCCAGCGGGGTCGATGAGGCCGAGGCCGTGCGTGAGACGGTCGCGATCCTCAAGCAGGCGGAGCTCGCGCCGCTCGATGTGACGGGTTACGGCACGCTTGAGGAACGGCTTGGGGCGGGCGAGGAAATCGACGACGAGGAACAGGCGCTGATGCGTCGCGCGCTTGATGAAAACTCGGTCATCGTGGCGCAGATGACACCCTTTTTCAACTGAACCCGTTCATTCTGACCAAGGCCGCCGCATCCGCCGCTGCCCGCCGATTTTCAATGAGGAAACCATGCCCGTCGATCCTGTTGCGCTGACTGCCGACCTGATCCGCTGCCCCTCTGTCACCCCGGAGGAGGGCGGGGCGCTCCGGCTGCTGGAACGGATGTTGTCCGAGGCGGGCTTTGCCTGCACGCGCGTCGATCGCGGCGGTGTGCCGAACCTTTTCGCCCGCTGGGGTCAAAAGGGGCACCCCCGCAGCTTTGGCTTCAACGGTCACACCGATGTGGTGCCGCCCGGCGATCTGGCGGCCTGGACAACCGATCCTTTCGGGGGGGAAGTCCGGGGCGGGCTGCTTTACGGGCGCGGGGCGACGGACATGAAATCCGGCGTGGCGGCTTTTGTCGCGGCGGCCATCGACCATGTCGGCGACACCCCGCCTGACGGCGCGATCCTTCTGGCAATCACTGGCGATGAAGAGGGGCCGGCCCGCCACGGAACGGTCGCGCTTCTTGACTGGATGCGGGCCGAAGGCGAGGCGATGACCTGCTGTCTGGTGGGCGAACCCACCTGCCCCGACCGGATGGGCGAGGCGATGAAGATCGGGCGGCGCGGGTCCATGACCGCGCGCCTGTTGGCGCGGGGTGTTCAGGGCCATTCTGCCTATCCGCACCGGGCCAAGAACCCGCTGACGGCCATGGTGCGCCTGCTCGACCGGCTGGCGCAGCACGAACTGGACAGCGGGACGGACCATTTCGACCCCTCGACGCTGGCGATCACCACAGTGGACACCGGCAATCCCGCCACCAACGTCATTCCGGCCGAGGCGCGCGCGACCGTCAACATCCGCTTCAACGACACGCATACGGGCGCCTCGCTGACGGAATGGCTGTGGCAGATGGCGGATGGCGTGACGGGGGAAACCGGCGTCAGCTTTGACATCCAGGCCGAGATTTCGGGCGAAAGCTTTCTGACACCGCCGGGCGCGCTGTCGGATCTGGTGGCCGACGCGGTCGAGGCGGAAACGGGGCTGCGCCCGGTTCTTTCGACATCAGGCGGAACCTCGGACGCACGCTTTGTCAAGGATCATTGCCCCGTCGTGGAACTCGGGCTGGTGGGCAAGACCATGCATCAGGTCAATGAACATGTGCCGGTGGAACAGGTGCATCAGCTCAAGGCGATCTATGGGCGTATTCTGCGCCAGTATTTCGGCTAGCCCCTCCGTCCGGCTTTTTCCCCAATGACGGCGGGCGGGCGGCGTGCTACCTGTCGCCCATGCGCATACCGACCAAAGAAGAACTCCGCACCTGGATCGCCGAAAACCCCGGGCTGACCGCCAAGCGCGATATCGCCAAGGCGTTCGGGATCAAGGGGGCCGCCCGGATCGATCTCAAACGTCTGTTGAAGGAGCTGGAGCAGGAAGGCGTCGTCGAACGCCGCCGCCGCAGTTTCCGTGACGCGGACAAACTGCCGCCGGTCAGCATCCTTCAGGTGCAGGCCCCGGATGCGGCAGGCGATCTCTTTGCCATCCCGCTGGAATGGCAGGGCGATGGCACGCCACCCCGCGTGCTGTTGCAGGCGAAAGAGGGCGATATCGCCCTGGGCGAAGGCGACCGCATCCTTGCCCGTGTGGCCGAGGTCAGGGACGCCGACCATGCCTATGAAGGGCGGCTGATCCGGCGCATCGGTACGAATCCGCGCCGCATTCTGGGCATTTTCCGCAAGGCGACCGAGGGCGGGCGGATCGTTCCCATCGACAAGGGTGCGGATGCCGAATGGCGCGTTGCAGCCGGTGCGACGCTCGACGCGCAGGATGGTGAACTGGTTGAGGCCGAACAGGCCGGCCTTCGCGCGCGGATGGGCCTGCCGCAGGCGCGGATCGTGGAACGGCTGGGCGATCCGTCGGCACCGAAGGCCGTATCGCTGATCGCCATTCACCAGCATGGCATCCCCGACGCCTTTCCGGATGACGCGATTGCGGAGGCCGATCAGGCCCGCCCCGCCCCGCTGGGAAGCCGGGAGGACCTGCGCGATCTGCCCATCGTGACGATCGACCCCGCCGATGCCCGCGACCATGACGACGCAGTTCTGGCGCAGGCCGATGATGACCCCGGCAATCCCGGCGGTTATGTCGTCTGGGTCGCGATCGCGGATGTGGCGCATTATGTCCGCCCCGGTTCGGCGCTGGACCGGGAGGCGCGGCGCCGGGGCAACTCGACCTACTTCCCCGACCGTGTGGTGCCGATGCTGCCCGACCGCCTTTCGGGCGATCTTTGTTCGCTGCATGAAGGGGTGGCGCGTCCCTGTCTCGCCGTCCGGATGCAGATCGACGCCGAAGGGAACAAGATCCGCCATCGCTTTGCCCGGGCGATGATGAAATCGCGCGCCTCGCTCAGCTACGAAGAGGTGCAGGCGGCGCGGGACGGGCAACCGAACGAGCGTTGCGTGGAACTGCTGGAGCCGGTCATCAACCCGCTTTACGCCGCCTATGCCGCCGTGACCCGCGCGCGCGCCAAACGCCAGCCGCTGGACCTGGACCTGCCCGAACGGCGGATCGAGCTTTCGCCCGAGGGCAAGGTCACATCCGTCGCCTTTCGGGAAAGGCTGGACGCCCACCGCCTGATCGAGGAATTCATGATCCTCGCCAATGTCGCAGCGGCCGAGGAACTGAACCGCCTGCGCCGCCCGCTACTGTTCCGGGTGCATGAGGAACCGAGCCCCGAAAAGCTCGCCGCCCTGCGCGAGGTCGCCGAGGCATCAGGCTTTACGCTCGCCAAGGGACAGGTGCTTCAGACGCGCCACATCAACAACCTGCTCGCACAGGCGCAGAACACCGAGTTCGATGAGCTTCTGAACATCACCGCGCTGCGGTCCATGACGCAGGCCTATTACAACGCCGAGAACTTCGGGCATTTCGGCCTCGCGCTGAAGAACTACGCGCATTTCACCTCGCCCATCCGGCGTTACGCGGACCTGATCGTGCATCGTGCGCTGATCGCGGGGCATGGCTGGGGCGATGACGGGCTTGCTCCGGCGGAAATCGAGCGGCTGGACGAAACGGCCAAGCATATCTCGGACACCGAGCGGCGGAGCATGGCGGCAGAACGCGACACGACCGACCGCTATCTTGCGTCCTACCTGTCCGAGCGGGTCGGCAACGAGTTCGAGGGGCGCATTTCCGGCGTCGTGCGCTTTGGACTTTTCGTCAAGCTGACGGAAACTGGCGCGGATGGGCTGATCCCCGTCCGCAGTCTGGGGCGCGAGTATTTCCAGTACGACGCCCAGACCCAGACCCTGCGCGGAGAGCGGAGCGGCATGAGGCTGGGCGTGGGCCAGCGCGTGACGGTCCGCCTGGCCGAGGCGGTGCCGGTGACGGGCGGCCTGGTGCTTGAACTGCTGAGCGTGGACGACAAGGATATCCCGCGCGGTCCGCAGGGGCGCCGAGGCACGGGGGGTCCGCGCAAGCCGGGCGCCGGCCGGGCCAAGGCTGACAAGACCAAACGGAAGGTTGAACGCCGGCGGCGCGGATAGACTGCCGCCTTGTTTGCGCTGAGGCACCAATCCGGGTTAGGATGGTGTTAATCAAAAACAACACGGGCAGGTGTTCAGATGCGCAGGACAGTGATCGCGGCGGGTATGGTTGGTCTTTTGCTGCCGGGCTGTGGCTTTGGCGGTGCGGTCGACCGTTCGGCCCGGCCCGAGGCGCGCCCGCAGGCGCCGGCCGGCCAGTCGCAGCCGGGCAGCCAGTCGGGGTTCAACCGCTGGGTCGAGGGGTTCCGCTCCCGCGCCCTGTCGCAGGGGATCGCCCCGGCGACCTTCGACCGCGCGTTCCGCTCGGCAAGCTTCATGCCGAGTGTCGTGCGAAACGACCAGAACCAGGCTGAATTCACGCGCGCGATCTGGGATTATCTCGACAATGCCGTGTCGCCCACCCGCATCAACAACGGGCGGGAAAAGCTGGCGCAGCACGCGCAGGCCCTGCAGGCGATCGAGGCCCGCTATGGCGTCGAGAAAGAGATCGTCGTCGCGATCTGGGGGATGGAGAGTTCCTATGGCAGCTTCCGGGGCACGACGCCCATCATCCCGGCGCTGGCGACGCTGGCCTATGACGGACGGCGCGGCGCGTTCTTTGAGGAACAGCTGATCGCCGCGCTGCGGATCGTGCAGGCGGGCGACATCAGCCCCGAGGGCATGACCGGCAGCTGGGCCGGCGCCATGGGCCACACCCAGTTCATGCCGACAAGCTATCTGGAACATGCGGTCGATTTCACCGGCGACGGGCGACGCGACATCTGGTCGGACGACCCGCGCGACGCGCTCGCCTCGGCGGCGGCCTATCTTGCAAACGCGGGGTGGCGGCGCGGTCAGCCCTGGGGGGTCGAGGTGCAGTTGCCGTCGGGCTTTGACCACCGGACGACGGGGACGTCCCGGCCGGCCGCGGAATGGTCCCGCATGGGTGTCACGCTGGCCTCGGGCGGGGCGGTGCCGGATCATGGCGCGGCCGAGCTTTTCCTGCCGGCAGGCGCGCGGGGGCCGGCCTTCCTCACATTCGCGAATTTCCGGGTCATCAAGCGCTACAATTCGTCGGATTCCTACGCGATGGGGATCGGTCATCTGGCCGACCGTCTGCGGGGCGCAGGGCCGTTCCGGGCCGAGTGGCCCCGGGGCGACCGGCCGCTCAGCAGCGCCGAACGGCAGGAGCTTCAGCGGCTTCTGACGGCGCGGGGGTTCGACACGGGCGGGGTGGATGGCCGGATCGGGCCGAACACGCTTGCCGCCGTCCGGGCCTATCAGGTGTCTGCGGGGATCACCGCCGACGGCTATGTCTCGGCCGATCTTCTGGCGCGGCTGCGGCGGGGCTAGGGGCAGGACTGGGGATCAGCCCTCGGCCAGATGGGGCTGGAAATGCGCGATGACCTGCGCATAGGTCTGGCGCTTGAAGGGGACGATGCTGTCCAGCAGTTCCCCCGCGCCAAGCCAGCGCCATTCCGAAAACTCGGGGTGTTGGGTGGCGATGTCGATGGCGGTATCGTCACCGGTCAGACGCATCAGGAACCAGCGCTGGCGCTGCCCGCGATAGCGTCCGCCCCAGACCTTGCCCACCAGATCGTCGGGCAGGTCATAGGGTATCCATCCGGGGGTTTCGTCCAGTACCTCCACCAGCGCGGGGTCCACGCCGGTTTCTTCCCATAACTCGCGCAGGGCGGCGGCCTGTGGCTCCTCGCCCTCGTCGATCCCGCCCTGCGGCATCTGCCAGGCGGGAACGTCACTGTCGATGCGCTGCCCGGCAAAGATCTGGCCCTGGGAATTGACCAGCATGACGCCCACGCAGGGACGATAGGGAAGGGCTGCGATCTGGTCCGGGGTCATGCGTGATCTCGCCTGGGGGGATGTGGGGCGCATCGCTGCGCCCCCTAGGTCGCTCGTCTGCGGCCGTCAGTCTGCCGAGGCCCGGACGCCGGGCGACAGCGCGCTGAGGCCCTTGAGGATGTCGATCGCATAGGCGAGCTGATAATCCTCCTCGCGCAGGCGCGCGGCCTCTTCGGCCTTGCGCTCTTCGGCCTCCATCTGCTCGCGCTCCGCATCGCTCATGCTGTCATTGAGAAGCGAGCCGCGCAGTTCCGCCTCGGAGCGGGTGTGGAGCGGGTTTTCCTCCTCCTCGCCGTCGGCGTCGCGGCGCGCGGGCTGCTGCACGATGATGTCGGGGGCAACGCCAAGCGCCTGGATGGACCGGCCCGACGGCGTGTAATAGCGCGAGGTCGTCAGCCGCATCGCCCCGTCACCCCGCAGCGGGATGACCGTTTGCACCGATCCCTTGCCAAAGCTCTTGGTGCCGATGACGATCGCGCGGCGATGATCCTGCAAGGCGCCCGCGACGATTTCCGAAGCCGAGGCCGAACCGCCATTGATCAGCACGACGATGGGCTTGCCATTGGCCAGATCGCCGGCAGTCGCGTTGAAGCGCTCACCCGCCTCGGGGTTGCGGCCACGGGTCGAAACGATCTCTCCCTGATCGAGGAAGGCGTCCGAAACCCGGATCGCCTGCGTCAGAAGCCCGCCGGGATTGTTGCGCAGATCGAGGACAAAGCCGTTCACATTGTCGATGCCGCCTGCCTCCTCGACGGCCTCGCGCAGGCCTTCTTCGAGGTTCGGAAAGGTCTGGTCGTTGAAGGTCGTGACGCGCAGGACAACCGTGTCGCCCTCAAGCCTTGTGCGCACGGCGGTCAGGCGGATCGTGTCGCGGACGATCGAGACATCGAACGGCTCCGACCGGCCCTCGCGCACCACGGTGATGACGATTTCGGAGCCCACGGGCCCGCGCATCATCTGGACCGCCTGATCGAGCGTCAGGCCAAGCACCGATTCGCCGTCGACATGGGTGATGAAATCCCCGGCCTCGATCCCGGCCAGATCGGCGGGCGTCCCGTCCATGGGCGAGACGACCTTGACGAAGCCTTCCTCTTGCGTGACCTCGATGCCCAGGCCCCCGAACTCGCCGCGGGTCTGCACGCGCATGTCGGAAAAATCCTCGGGCGGAAGGAAGCTCGAATGCGGGTCGAGCGAGGTCAGCATCCCGTTGATGGCGGCCTCGATCAGTTCCGAGGGTTCGACCTCTTCGACATATTGCGCCCGGATGCGTTCGAAGATGTCGCCGAACAGGTCGAGCTGCTGGTAGACCGAGGCATTGCGGCTGGCTTCCTGCGCCACGAGCGGCCCTGCGACCTGCGTGGCGAGCACGGCCCCCGCCAGGGCGCCACCCGCTGCGGCCAAAACGAATTTCCTCATCCCGTCCTATTCCCCCGTCTGTGCGAACCATACCGCCGGATCCGTGGGGCGGTTCAATCGTCTGATCTCGACATAGAGCGTCTCGGAGCCGTCAGGCTCTGCGCCTGCCTGCGCTTCGGCGACGAACTCTGCCGCGCTGATGGCCGAGCCCGGCATGAGGCCAAGCGGACTCCCCTCCGGGACAACCTGCCCAAGCTCACCATAAAGGACGTCCATCCCGGCAAGCACGAGGAAATATCCGCCTTCCGGCTCCAGAATCATCACATTTCCGTAGTCGAGCAAGGGACCCATGTAGCGGATCGTGGCCGGCGCGGGGGCCGTGACCAGCCCGCCCGCGGGCGCCGCGATGAGGATGCCGGGGCGGCTGGTGCCGGCGGCGTCGGGCTCGTTGAAGCCGCGCAGAATGGGGCCGTTGACCGGAAGCGGCAGATCCCCCTCACGCGCGCTGAAGGGAAGCGGCAGGTCCTGCGGTCCGATCTGCGTGTCGGACAGAAGGTCGGAAAAGCTGTCGAGCGTGTCGATGCTCTGGACGATCAGGCGCAGTTCATCCGGGCGTTCGGCGAATTTCTGCGGCAGGTCCCGCCGTTCCGATATGGCCTGGGCAAGGGCGGTGCGGGCCTCTTGCGTGGCGTGCAGACCTTCCTCCAGCGTGATCGCCAGGCTTTCCTGGAGCCGGCGCAGACCGGCGACTTCCTCCAGATCGCGGCGCAGGGTCTCGGCCTCGGCCTGCAGCGCGGGGGCGACATCGGACAGTATTATTCCGGACCGCGCGGTCCCCACCGGACCCGTCGGGTGCAAAAGCAGCATCGGGCCCGAATTGTTCTCCATCGTGGTCATGACGGCGACCAGCCGCGCCACGCTGTCGCGCTGCGTCTCCCAGTCCTCGCGGATTGCGGCCTCGCGCAGCGAGAGACGCCGCAGCCCTTCGCGCACCGCGACCAGACCGTCCTCATAGGAGCGGATCGTGCGGGTCAGGGCGGCAACGCGGTCGCGGTCATTCGCGGCCTCTTGCAGCGCGCCGATGGATGCGGCGAGATCCCGCGCCGCCGCCCGGGCCATTTCGGCCGCATCCTGACCGGTCTGGCCATGGGCGGCCGACAGCCCGAGCGCCGTGGCAAGGAAGGCGGCGATCAGGCGCTTCATTCGATCAGGCTTTCGCCGGTCATTTCGGATGGCTGCGGCAGGTTCATGAGGCGGAGCAGCGTCGGTGCGACATCGGCGAGCCGCCCGTCCCGCAGCCTGCTGCCGGTCGGCCCGCCGACCAGAATGGCCGGAACGGGGTTCGTCGTATGCGCGGTATGGGGGCCGCAGGTCGCCGGGTCGATCATCATCTCGCAATTGCCGTGGTCGGCGATGACCAGCATCGCGCCGCCCGCGGCCTCAAGCGCGGGAACCACACGGGCAAGGCCGCGGTCTACGGCCTCACAGGCCGCGATGGCCGCCGCAAGCGAACCGGTATGCCCCACCATGTCGGGGTTCGCGTAGTTCACCACGATCAGGTCGTAGCCCTTGCCGATCGCGTCGACCAGATGGTCCGTCACCTCGACCGAAGACATCTCGGGCTGCAGGTCATAGGTCGCCACCTTGGGGCTGCGCGGCATGAAGCGGTCCTCGCCCGCCTCGGGCTCTTCCTTGCCGCCGTTCAGGAAGAAGGTGACATGCGGGTATTTCTCGGTCTCGGCGATGCGGAACTGGCGCAGGCCATGCTGCGCGACCCAGGCGCCCAGCGTGTTCTGGATATCGCGTTTGGGAAAGGCCGTGGACATGTAGGCGTTGTGCGCCTCGGAATATTCGACCATGCCCAGAAGCGCCGTCCATGCGGGGCGCGGCCCGGTGTCGAACGCCTCGAAATCCGGGGCGCCGATGGCGGCGAGGATTTCGCGCGCCCGGTCCGACCGGAAGTTGAGGCAAAAGAACCCGTCGCCATCCCGGGCCCCGGTATAGGTTCCGATCACGGTAGGCTGGATGAATTCGTCGGTTTCACCACGCCCATAGGCCGCCTCGACCGCCGAAAGCGCATCGGGTGCAGAGGCGTCGCCCCGGCCGTCGATCATCGCGTGATAGGCGCGGGACACACGGTCCCAGCGATTATCGCGGTCCATCGCGAAATAGCGCCCCGTGACCGTGCCGACCACGGTGTCGCCGGGCATCTGCCGCGCCAGGTCCGACACAAAGTCCCGGGCCGAGCTTGGCGCCACGTCGCGCCCGTCGGTGATCGCGTGGACGACAACCGGCACGCCGGCCCCGGTGATCGCGCGGATCGCGGCAAGCAGATGGGTTACATGCCCGTGGACACCGCCGTCCGACACGACCCCCATCAGATGCGCCGTGCCGCCCGTCGCCTTGAGCCGTGCGATGAAGTCCATGAGCGCGGGGTTGGTGGCAAAGCTGCCATTTTCGACCGCGAGGTCGATTTCCCCCAGATCCATCGCCACGACCCGACCCGCGCCGATATTGGTGTGGCCCACTTCGGAATTGCCCATCTGCCCCGCCGGCAGGCCGACATCCGGCCCGTGGGTTACAAGCTGCGCGTGCGGGCAGCGCGCCATCAGCGCGTCAAAGGTCGGCGTCTGCGCCAGCAGCGGCGCGTTCCCTTCGGCGGATGGACTGATCCCCCAGCCGTCAAGAATGCATAGGACGACAGGTTTCGGAGGGGTCATGCGGTCCTCTTGCTCTGGCTTCGCCCCTCGTTCTACGGCTGACGAAGGGCAAGGGCAACACGAAGGGCAAGGCTGGGCTTGCGGGAATTGGCCGACCGCGGCGACGCCCCGGATCAGGCCCGGGTGATTCAGGTCCGGTGATAGGGGGCGCCTGCGAGGATGGAGCTTGCGCGATAAAGCTGTTCCGCCAGCATGACACGAACCAGCATATGCGGCCAGACCATGCGCCCGAAGGAAAGCGCGAAATCCGCGCGGTCGCGCAAAGACGGATCAAGCCCGTCCGCCCCCCCGATCAGGAACGCGACATCGCCGCGCCCCGCATCGCGCCAACCGGCCAGTTGTCCCGCAAAATCAGGAGAGCTGAGCGTCCGTCCACGCTCATCCAGAACGCAGCAAACCGCCCCGTCCGGCAGCACGCGCGAAAGAAGCTGCGCCTCGGCGGCCATTCCGCCACCCTTCTTGTCCTCGACCTCATGGACCTGCGCGGGGCCCAAAAACAGGCCGCGCCCCGTGCGGTCAAATCGGGAAAGGTAATCGTCCACCAGATCACGCTCGGGGCCCGCCCTCAGGCGTCCCACTGCACAGATATGAACGCGCATCCGGCGACCCTGACCTTTTGTCCGGTCAGTCCCGCGCGGCCCGCGACGGCATCCACATCTTTTCGAGCTGATAGAACTCGCGCACCTCGGGCCGGAAGACATGGACGATCACGTCGCCCGTATCGATCAGAACCCAATCGCCGGTTTCCCTGCCCTCGATGCGGCTCTGGCGGCCGTGATCCTGCTTGAGCCGGTCCACCAGCTTTTCGGCGATCGCCGCGACCTGACGCGAAGAACGGCCTGAACAGATCACCATGTGATCGGCCATTTCCGACCGCCCGCGCAGACTGATCGAAACCACGTCTTCCGCCTTGTCGTCTTCGAGGGAAGCAAGGATATGGCCAAGCAGCTCATCGCTCGTCATCATATCCGACGGCGCCGTCATGGGCGCCACCCGTGCGGCCGGGTCATTGGCCGCGTTTTCAACGTATGACAGGACATTGTCCTCCTGGGTTGCGCGCCGCCAAGGGACCCCGGCGCCGGGCCTGCTGCAAATGTAGCATCGGCGGCCCTCAATCTCAATGTTTGCGCGCCGGCTATCTGCCATGTCCTTTGCGCGTGCTCTGCGCGGGGCGGGGCGCCCGCTTGCCACAGGGGGGATTCGGGCGTAGAACACCGCGCATGGAACGCTTTTTCGACATGGATGACCGCGCGCGCCTGCCCTGGCGCTTTTACGGCGAGTCGCTCTCGATTCTGGCACGACTTACACGCGGCTGAATGCCGCGATCCGCGCCGATGCGCAAAGACAACAAGCCAACTCCATATCACCGAGAGAGAGCCATGACCGCTCCGCGTACGCTTTATGACAAGATCTGGGACGACCATGTGGTCGACCAGTCCCAGGACGGCACCTGTCTGCTGTATATCGACCGCCATCTGGTGCACGAAGTCACCAGCCCGCAGGCCTTTGAGGGTCTGCGCATGTCGGGCCGCAAGGTCCGTGCGCCGGAAAAGACCATCGCCGTGCCCGATCACAACGTGCCCACCACCTGGGACCGCGAAAAGGGCATCGACAATGAAGAAAGCCGCATCCAGGTCGATGCGCTGGACAAGAACGCCCGCGACTTCGGCATCAACTATTATCCGGTGTCGGACATCCGTCAGGGCATCGTCCACATCGTCGGCCCGGAACAGGGCTGGACGCTGCCGGGCATGACCGTCGTCTGCGGCGACAGCCATACCGCGACGCACGGCGCCTTTGGCGCGCTGGCGCACGGGATCGGCACGTCCGAGGTGGAACATGTGCTGGCCACCCAGACGCTGATCCAGAAGAAGTCCAGGAACATGAAGGTCGAGATCACGGGCAAGCTGCGCCCGGGCGTCACGGCCAAGGACATTACCCTGTCGGTGATCGGCAAGACCGGCACCGCCGGCGGCACGGGTTATGTCATCGAATATTGCGGCGAGGCGATCCGCGACCTGTCGATGGAAGGCCGCATGACCGTCTGCAACATGGCGATCGAGGGCGGCGCCCGCGCCGGCCTGATCGCGCCGGACGAAAAGACCTTTGAATACGTCAAGGGCCGCCCGCACGCCCCGAAAGGCGCGGCCTGGGAGGCTGCGCTGGCCTACTGGAAGACGCTTTTCACCGACGAAGGCGCACATTTCGACAAGGTCGTGACCATCCGCGGCGAGGATATCGCGCCGGTCGTGACCTGGGGCACCAGCCCCGAGGACGTGCTGCCGATCACCGACGTGGTTCCCGCGCCCGAATCCTTTGCCGGCGGCAAGGTCGAGGCCGCGCGGCGCAGCATCGACTACATGGGCCTGACGCCGGGGATGAAGCTGACCGACATCAAGGTCGACGCGGTCTTCATCGGGTCCTGCACCAACGGCCGGATCGAGGATCTGCGCGCCGCAGCCGCGGTTCTGAAGGGCAAGAAGCTGGCCCCGGGCGTGCGCGGCATGGTCGTGCCCGGTTCTGGCCTCGTGCGCCTGCAGGCCGAGGAAGAAGGTCTGGCGGACATCTTCAAGGAGGCCGGGTTCGAATGGCGCCTTGCCGGCTGTTCCATGTGTCTGGGCATGAACCCCGACCAGTTGGCCCCTGGTGAGCGTTGCGCCGCAACCTCGAACCGCAACTTCGAAGGCCGCATGGGCCGTGGCGGCCGCACCCACCTGATGAGCCCCGTGATGGCCGCAGCCGCCGCGATCACCGGTCACCTGACCGATGTGCGCGACGTTCTGGCAGAGACGGTGTAAGGAGCGGATCATGGACAAGTTCACCACGCTCACCGGCGTTGCCGCCCCCATGCCGCTGGTCAATGTCGATACCGACATGATCATCCCCAAGCAGTTCCTGAAGACGATCAAGCGGACCGGCCTTGGCGTGAACCTCTTTGACGAGATGCGCTATGACCAGCAGGGCAACGAGATCCCCGATTTCGTCCTGAACCAGCCCGCCTATCGCGACGCCGAGATCCTTGTGGCCGGCGACAACTTTGGCTGCGGGTCGTCGCGGGAACATGCGCCCTGGGCGCTGCTCGATTTTGGCATCCGCTGTGTGATCGCGCCCAGCTTTGCGGACATCTTCTTCAACAACTGCTTCAAGAACGGCGTCCTGCCGATCGTGCTGCCGCAGGATCAGGTCGATGTGCTGATGGAGGACGCGCGCAAGGGCGCCAACGCCCGCGTGACCGTGGATCTGGAGGCGCAGACCGTCACCACTTCGGACGGCCAGAGCTTTGGCTTCGAGGTCGACGCCTTCAAGAAGCACTGCCTGCTGAACGGGCTCGACGATATCGGACTGACGCTGGAAAAGGCCGCGGCGATCGACGGCTTCGAGGCCAAGGCGGGAACGCTGCGTCCTTGGGTCTGATGGCCTGATGGCCTGACTTTGGCGTTAACCCGCGCTTAACCACAGTGCCGCATCATCCTAGTCGGAGGGATGATGCGGCATTTTCTTTTGCTCTGGCTGTTTCTGCTGGTCGCGGCGCCGCTGCGCGCCGAGGATCTGCGGGTCGCGGTCTACAATGCGGCCCTGGCGCGCAAGGGGCCGGGGCTTCTGTTGCAGGATATCCTCGCTCGGGATGCGCAGGTCGAGGCCACTGTGGGTGTGATCGCGTCGGCTGCGCCGGATGTCCTTCTGCTGCTCAAGATCGACTTCGATCACGGCGGCGCCGCGCTCGATGCGCTGGCGGCTCTGCTCGACGAGGCGGGGCTCTCCTACCCGCACCGGTTCTCGAAAAGGCCGAATTCGGGCTGGGCCAGCGGTCTCGATCTTGACGGAAACGGCCGGCTGGGAACGCCTGACGACGCGCTTGGCTTTGGCCGGTTCGCGGGCTCCGGCGGCATGGCGATCCTGTCCCGCTATCCGCTGGAAGAGGGGCGGGATTTCTCGTCCTTCCTCTGGCGCGATCTGCCGGGCGCCCTGTTGCCCGAGGCCGAGGGCAAGCCGATCCTCCCGGAGCCGGTGCTTTCCCTGCAGCCCCTCGCCTCCGTCGCGGCGTGGGAGGTGCCAGTCGAGACGCCGCAGGGTACCGTCCGGATGCTCGGCTCCTACGCCACGCCGCCGGTCTTTGGCGGGCCAAATCAACGCAACCTCCGCCGCAATCATGATGAGGTCGCCTTCTGGTCAGCTCTCCTCGACGGCGCGCTGCCGCTCGATCCGCCGCAGGCGCCTTTCGTGCTGCTGTCAGGGACCAATCTGGACCCGGACCGGGGGGATGGCATGGGGCAGGCGATGCGCGATCTGCTGAACCGGCCCGACCTCCACGACCCTCTGCCCGGTACCGACAGCGTGCGATGGGACCGCACCGGCCCCATGCGGGTCGATTACGCGCTGCCGTCCCTGCCCCCGCGGGCTGCCGGCATTGTCTGGCCGCTGGATGTGCTGCCTCCGGAACTGGCGGCGGTTGCCTCGGTCCATGCGCTGATCTGGGTGGATCTTGATCTGGCCGACCTGGCGCCGCCTTGACCGGCCATGGGCGAGGGGGTACGCCAAGGCACCCCCTTTGCAAGGACGCTTATGATGACCAATCCCTCTCTCCTCATCCTGCCCGGCGACGGAATCGGCCCCGAAGTGATGGCCGAGGTGCGCAAGATCATCGACTGGTTCGGCGCGCGTCGCGGTATCGCATTCGAGGTGTCGGAGGATCTGGTGGGCGGGGCGGCCTATGACGCGCATGGCACGCCGCTCCATGACGACACGATGGCGCGCGCCCAGTCGGTCGATGCCGTCCTGCTGGGGGCGGTGGGCGGCCCGAAATACGACGTGCTCGACTTCAGCGTGAAGCCCGAACGCGGCCTGCTGCGGCTGCGCAAGGAAATGGACCTTTACGCCAACCTGCGCCCCGCGCAGTGCTTTGACGCGCTTGCCGACTTTTCGTCGCTGAAGAAAGAGGTCGTCGCGGGCCTCGACATCATGATCGTGCGTGAACTGACCTCGGGCGTCTATTTCGGCGAGCCGCGCGGGATCTTCACGGAAGGGAACGAGCGCGTCGGCATCAACACCCAGCGCTACACCGAATCCGAGATTGCCCGCGTCGCCCGGTCTGCCTTTGAGCTGGCCCGCCGGCGCGGCAACAAGGTCTGTTCGATGGAAAAGGCCAATGTGATGGAATCCGGCGTTCTGTGGCGCGAGGTCGTGCAGCGCATCGGCGACGAGGAATATCCGGATGTGGAGCTGAGCCACATGTATGCCGATGCGGGCGCGATGCAGCTGACCCGCTGGCCCAAGCAGTTCGACGTGATCGTGACCGACAACCTGTTCGGCGACCTGCTGTCCGATCTCGCCGCGATGCTGACCGGCAGCCTGGGGATGCTGCCCTCGGCGAGCCTTGGCGCCCCGATGGCCAACGGCCGGCCCAAGGCGCTTTATGAGCCCGTGCACGGATCGGCCCCCGATATCGCAGGCCAGGGCAAGGCGAACCCGATCGCCTGCATCCTCAGCTTCGCCATGGCGCTCCGCTACAGCTTTGATCTGGGCGCCGAGGCTGACCGGCTTGAAGGCGCTGTTCAGGCGGTTCTGGCCGATGGGGTGCGCACGGCCGATCTGATGCAGGCCGAAGGCGGCAGCCCGGTCAGCACCACCCAGATGGGGGATGCGATCCTCGCAAAGCTCGACGCCACGCTTTGAGACCCGGCGCAGCGTCATGAGCGGTTGAGCCTGCTGCGGGACCGGCTAAGGTGGCATAGCAGCAGGCGGGGGACGGATCATGCAGGGCATATCGGCGCGGGGGGCGGGGTTCGCGCTTTTGTCCTTTGCGATCTACTCGCTGCACGATGTCCTCATAAAGTACCTCGGCGCCAGTTTTTCCTCGGTGCAGATCGTTTTCATGAGCGTTCTGCTGGGCTTTCCCTTCGTCACGATGATGCTGATCGGGGACCGCGCGCAGGGCGACCTGCGCCCCCGCCACCCCTGGTGGGTGCTGCTGCGCACGCTCGCGCTGGTCGTGACGGCCGTCAGCGCGTTTCACGCCTTTTCCACCCTGCCGCTTGCGCAGACCTATGCGATCCTCTTTGCGACGCCGCTTCTGATCACGCTCTTGTCCATTCCGGTGCTGGGGGAAAAGGTCGGCCTGCGGCGTGGCCTGGCCGTCGTCGTAGGCCTCGCGGGGGTCCTGATCGTGCTGCGGCCGGGGCAGGCCGACCTCGGGCTCGGCCATCTGTCGGCCTTGGTCGCGGCTGTCGGCAATTCCGTCAACGGCATCGTCGTGCGCAAGATCGGTGCGGCCGAGAGGAGCGTCGTGCTCCTCCTCTTTCCGATGCTCGCGAATTTCGTGATCATGGGGGCGCTCTTGCCCTTTGTCTATGTGCCGATGCCGCTGCTGGATTTCGCGGCCATGGGTGCGATCGCCATTTTTTCTTTCATGGCGATGCTGTTTTCCATTCTGGCTTACCGGAATGCGCCCGCCGTCGTGGTGGCGCCGATGCAATATTCGCAGATGCTCTGGGCGGTGTTCTATGGCGCGCTGTTGTTCGGAGAGACGCCCGATATCCTGACCTTCATCGGCGCCGGCATCATCATCACCAGCGGCCTTTACATCCTGTTCCGCGAGGATCGGGGCAGCGGCAAAAGCCAGCAGCCGGTCCTCAGGACCGAGCCGCGCCCCGAGACGGGAACCCAGGCGCGGCTTTCGCTTCTGCTGCGTCGTCGTGGCGAATGAGGCTTGCAAATTCCCCGGCGTTTCGGTAACCCCCGCCCATCGGTCGGAGTGTAGCGCAGCCTGGTAGCGCACCTGCTTCGGGAGCAGGGGGTCGGAGGTTCGAATCCTCTCACTCCGACCAGATATCAAATCATTGAAATCAAAGCGGCCGACACAGGATAATCCCGTCGTCGATGCGGCCTTTTGCTCAAAAGGCCGGGCCTGTTCTGGTTGTCCAGAACGGTTACGTCAGGTCTTCCTCTCTAAGGCTCGTGTATCCCTCGGTCGGAAAGCTCGGGTCGGCGTGCTGAAGGGCGACTGCGTTGCCATCGACGGCAGCAAGTTCAAAGCGGTGAAGGGCACCATGGACCTGCATTGAACCAGCATATGTCCATGGCCGCCGCACCAGTCGAGGTCAAGCATGCACCCGGGGTGATCTTGGAAGACGGCAGCGATAGCAGGACGGCGGGACAGACTGGATGTCAACCGACGCCATCATCACCGTGATCTTCCTCACATGTCTTATCGGTCCGCTGTTGTCGAACTACACGGCACGCAAGATGGCTCCCGACGCGAAATAACACGTCCCCCCCTGCCTTCCGACCGTGGTCTATGGCTGACGCGCTAGCATCGAATGTGGGAAACACAGCTGCAGACTGAGGTCACGGAACAACTTGTCGTTACCCGCGTTGAGGCGCATGCGCACCGCTTATGTCTTCGCGATCCTGTTCTCGGCCCTGGGTGTGATGCTTGCATTGATCGCCCTCGCCGCCCCGTTCGGCAATACAGGGGTGGATGGAACGCTTGGGGCCGGGCTTGCCCTCCTTGGCAGTGTAGCCACCACCATGCTTATCGCCATTTTCATCATGAGCGGCCTGACGCGGGGCTGGTTCATCGCGTTGAATAGTCTGGCGATGCTCGCGGCGTTCCTGACCGCGCTTGCCGCGTTTTTCCTGATGCAGACGCTTCTTGCCATTGCGATGGTCGCCGCTTTTCTGACCATGGCCTTCGCCTTTCTGAGAAGCAACAGGAGGACCACTTGATGAGGCGACTCATAGCCGCAACGATCGTGGTCTGCGCCATAGGCCCTGCTTCCGCGCAGCAGGACAGCTGGACTGCGTTCCACGGTGATCTTGCTTCAACCAAGTTCTCCCATGCCAGCACCTTCACCCCAGAAACGATCACGAATCTGGAACGGGCTTGGGAGTATCGCACCGGCGACGTCTCGGATGGCTCAGATGAACTGCCCGAGACCGTCTGGTCCGCCACGCCCGTCTATGCCAACGGAACGCTGTACCTGGGCACGCCCTTCTATCGGATCATCGCGCTTGATCCCGCGACCGGGGCGGAGCGTTGGACCTATGACAGCGACTCCACGCTTGAGCCGCTGACCCAGCCTGCGCTGAAGAACCGGGGCGTGGCCTACTGGGAAAGCGGCCAGCCCGGCGTCTGCGAAAAGCGTGTGTTCCTGGGCACGATGGATGCCGAGCTTCACGCGGTCGATGCCGATACCGGCGCACGTTGCGCGGATTTCGCTGAAGGCGGCGTGCTGAATGTCAACCAGTGGAACCAGGTCAACGACGTCTTCCCCTTCTCGCTGCTTCAGCCGCCCTTGGTGGTGGGGGACACGCTTCTTCTCGGCTGGGCGGGCATGGATTGGGAATATACCGTGGCGCCACCGGGCAACCTCCTCGCCATCGATGCGCGGACCGGGGAGCTGCTGTGGGAAACCGGCTTCATTCCACCTGAAATGATTCCGCGGACCGGCACCGCGAACATCTGGACTGCGATGACCGCCGACCCGGATCTGGGCCTCGTCTATGCGCCCGTGTCGTCGCCCAGCCCGAACTACTGGGGCGGGCTTCGCACCGATCCGATGCCCCTGGCCACGTCGGTGGCGGCGATGGACATCGGCACCGGTGAAGTCGTGTGGAGCTTCCAGCACGTCCGGCACGACATCTGGGATTATGACACACCCTCGGCCCCGACGCTGGTCGACATCACGCGCAATGGCGAGACCATTCCCGCGCTGGTGCAGGCGACCAAGCAGGGCTTTCTCTTCGTGCTGGACCGCCGTACCGGAGAGCCGCTGTTTCACATCGAAGACCGGCCCGTGCCCGAAAGCACCGCCCAAGGCGAGGTTGCCGCGCCCACCCAGCCTTTCGTCGTGATCCCGGCGCCGGTCGGCAATCCGCTGGAACTGCCCGATGTCTGGGTCCTGTCGGACATCGTCAGCCTTGGCCAATGTTCGCGAGAGCGGTCGGAGTATCTCTATCAAGGCATCTTCACCCCGCCGTCGGAGCAAGGGACCCTGTTCTACCCCGGCACGGCGGGTGCCACGAACTGGGGTGGCGTCGCGGTGGATCCCCGAAGCGGCATCCTCTATGTCAACGCATCGCGCATCGTGCAGGTGATCCGTCTGATCCCGCGCGAAGAATATGACGAGCTTGCCCCGGAGGGCGGCGGCAATGAGGAGGGCTTCTCTCCGCAGGAAGGATCCCCCTATGGGATCCATCTGACCGATTGGAGCAACTGGGCAGGGATGCCTTGCTGGAAGCCGCCTTTCGGCACCTTCTCGGCGATCGATCTCGCCACCGGCGAACTGCTCTATGAGGTTCCGTTCGGCAAGGCGCAGTTTCACGGCTTCTATGGATTGTCATCCTGGGGTTCGCCGACCCTTGGTGGACCGGTGGTGACAGCGGGTGGCGTCGTGTTCATCGGCGCATCCATGGATGCCCGGGTCCGCGCGCTGGACGCGGCCACGGGCGAGGAACTCTGGTCCGATCTTGTCGAGGCGCCCGCGGTTTCGATACCAGCCGTCTTCACGCATGAGGGCGAAGACTATGTCGTCTTCGCAGTCGGCGGAAACTCCATCCTGAAGCCGGAAGTGTCGGATCAGGCGGTGGCCTATCGTCTGCCGCGTTAGGTCGCGGATCGTCCCACGACCGCTGGGCCTATTGGCGCCCGGCAAAGACTGCGGCGGCGGAAGTGCGTCCGTCGCCTGCGGCTTCCACAGCGAAGCCCATATGCGACGCATCTGGTCCGCCAAGTCCTTGACCCGCCTCGCCCGCTGCTGCCCAATCCGAGATGATCATCGCGATGTTGTCCCGCGTGATGGTGGCGCCCGATCCGCCGACGCTGGCCACTTGCAAGGCAAGCCTCGTCCAGCCGGTTGAGCCTTCCGGCAAGAGGTCGAAGATATTCTCGGGCAGCGCGTCCGGGCCCCCGGCAGTGTTTTCCAGAACGCGCCCGGCGGCGGTGTCCAAGGCGTCGCTGCGTTCAAGCGGGTCGAGATTTTCTGCGGCGCGCGCTTCGTTGACTTCAGCAAGCGCTGCCTCCCGCGCGGCTTCCGGCGTCAAGCCTTCCGTGATGCCGTCACCCGCGCCGGCGCCCGAGAAGGTCTGGACGGCATAGACCCGGCTGCCTTCGCCGACGATCCCGAAGCCGAAGCTGTCGAATCCTTCCGACAGGATATTCTCGCGGTGACCCGGGCTTTGCATCCATCCGTCGTGGAAGGCGGTCACGCGGGCAGCATCGGGTGGCACGGAGCAGCCTTCGCAGGTCGCGATGTTCTCGCCGCTCACCGACCAGGTATTGCCACCGGCCGCGATGAAGCGGTCGAAAGGGGTCTCGCCATCGGGGGAAACATGATCATGGTAGCCCCGCGCCAGCATGTCGGCCGCGTGATCCTGCGCCGCCTGATCCAGAAGGTCGCTGGGGGCCAGTTCAGGAAGGCCGGCCTCCTCCCGGGCGGCATTGGTCAGATCAAGCGCCTCCAGCCGCAGTGCCGGCAGGTCGCCTGTCTCCTGCGCGAAAGCGGGCACTGCGAAGGTGCCGGCCAGCGCGGTCGTGAAGACGAGCCGCCGGATTTCGGGTGACTTGATCATGGTCATCTTCTGCGCTCTCCCACCGTTTCATGGCCAACCGGTGGCGCGGCTGCGGGTTCCCTGAAAGCCCCCGCGCCAAACAGCAGGACTGATAAACGCGTCCCAGCGCGCCCACCCGCCGGCTTTGAGAGGCGGGCGGAACGCCTTCCGAATTCAGCCTGAGGTGCAGAAGAAATTACCGCCGCCAACACCAGCCCCGACATGCTTCTTGCAAACAAATGCCCCGTGAACGCGCCGATGTGCGCTGCGCCTTCTGCACAAGCCGCAACCCAACGGGGCGCCATCACCGGCGGGGTGGGCGGTTGCGGCCCCTGCGCATGTGTGCAAAAAAGCTACCGCAGCAAGCTGCTCCTGCGCGTTCTGTGCGGGGGTGGACCGATCCGATGGATCCATATCGCCCCCAGCACGTTCATGCTGCGACCGGGGTGGATGCTTTTTGGTGCCCATTCCGGCACCCCTGCAGGATCCAACAGGAAAGTGCGTGGCATCTGCCTTCGCACAAACCCAAGGAGATACGAATGACGATCAGAACTCTCATGACCGGTGCCAGCACCGTGGCCGCCCTTGCCGTATTCGCAGGCAGTGCCGCGGCCGACACGTGGCGCTATGCTTTCGAGGAAGCCATCGACGAGGTGCAGGGCGTCTTCGCTCAGAAGTTCAAGGAGGAGGTCGAGGCAAATTCCGACCACGAGGTCCAGCTTTTCCCCTATGGCACGCTGGGCGAATCTGCCGACATCATGGAACAGGCCCAGTCGGGCATCCTGCAGTTCGTCAACCAGTCGCCCGGCTTCACCGGCGCGCTGATCCCCGAGGCGCAGGTCTTCTTCGTCCCCTATCTTCTGCCGCAGGATACGGAGGAGCTGAACGAGTTCTTCCGCACCTCCCGCGCGATCAACGAGATGTTCCCGGAGCTTTATGCAGAACAGGGGCTGGAGCTTCTGAAGATGTATCCCGAGGGCGAAGTCGCCATGACGACGCGGGAACCGGTGACACGCCCCGAAGACCTGAACGAGGTCAAGTTCCGCGTCATGACCAATCCGCTGCTCGTGGAAAGCTATCGCGCTTTCGGCGCCAGCCCGACGCCCCTGCCGTGGGGTGAGGTCTATGGCGGGCTGCAGACGAACATCATCCAGGGGCAGGAAAATCCGGCCTTCTTCATCGAATCCACGAAGATGTATGAGGTGACGGACCACATCACCTTCATCGGCCACAACAACTTCACCACGGCGCTGATGGCCAATCAGGACTTCTTCGACGGGCTTTCCGATGAAGACCAGCAGGTGATCCGGGATGCGACGGACGCCGCGTTCGAGCACATTCTGGAGTATCAGGACGGTTTGAGCGAGGCCTCCCTCGACGCGATCCGCGAGGCGCGGCCCGAGGTTACGATCACCGTTCTGGACGAGGACCAGCGTGAACCCTTCCGCGCCGCCGCCGCTTCGGTGGAGCAGACCTTCATCGAGATGACCGGCGATCGCGGACAGGAGATCCTTGACCAGATGAAGCAGGATCTTGACGCCGTTTCCGTCAACTGACCCACACGGCGCGCCCGCCAGCCCGGACGCGCCGCATCCTGACCAGCCGGGGGAACGGCGCTTTGAACGACAAGGCCACTGAAACACCGGCGGGCAGCGAACGGCCCGCATACCGCTCCACCCTTCCCGGCATTCTGGGCATCATCGACACGGCGATCATCCGGATCGAGTCCTTCCTGCTGGCGGCGGGGGTGCTGCTGATGGCCACGAACGTTGTGGCGAATGTCATCGGCCGCTTTGCGCTGAACCGGAGCATCCAGTCCTCAGAGGAGATCAATCGCATCCTGATCATCCTCATCACCTTCGCGGGCATCAGCTATGCCGCCCGGCATGGCCGTCACATCCGCATGTCGGCGATCTTCGACAAGCTGCCGCGCCGGCCGCGCAAGGTGCTGATGATCGTGATCGCGCTGGTCACAGCCTTCTTCATGTTCGCGCTTGCCTGGTATGCGACGCTCTACATCCTCACGCTGCAGGGGCGCGGGCGGGTTCTGCCATCGCTGCAGATCCCGATATGGATGACCTTCCTCTGGGTGCCGGTCGGGTTCTTCATGACCGGCCTGCAATACACCCTGACGGCGGTGAAGAACGTGATCGAGCGGGATGTGTTCATCTCCACCGCGCTCCGCCACGGCTATGACGGGGATTGATCCATGGGCATGACGATCTTCGCGATCATGGTGGTCCTGCTGCTGCTGGGATTTCCCATGATGATCCCGCTGATTGCGGCCACGGCCACCGGGTTTTACTGGATGTTCGGCGATCTGGGCCAGATGGAGACGATGGTCCAGCAGATGATGGCAGGCATCCGGCCCGCATCCCTCATCGCGGTGCCGATGTTCATATTCGCCGCCGACATCATGACGCGCGGCCAGTCCGCCGGCCGGCTGATCGATCTGGTGATGAGCATGGTGGGCCACAAGCGCGGCGGCCTCGCGATCTCGACCGCTGCCGCCTGCACCATGTTCGGCGCGGTGTCCGGATCCACCCAGGCGACGGTGGTGGCCATCGGGTCGCCGCTGCGGCCCCGGATGCTCAAGGCCGGGTATAACGACAGCTTCATCCTCGCGCTAATCGTGAACGCGTCCGATATCGCCTTCCTGATCCCGCCCTCGATCGGGATGATCATCTACGGCGTGGTATCCAACACCTCGATCGCCGAACTGTTCATCGCCGGGATCGGCCCGGGGCTGCTCATCCTCGTGCTCTTCTCGATCTATGCATGGTTTCACGCGGTTCGGCACAATGTCCCGACGGAGCCGCGGGCAGATTGGCGGGCGCGGGTGCGGGCGCTGCAACGCGCGCTCTGGCCGCTGGGGTTTCCCGCTATCATCATCGGCGGCATCTATGGCGGCGTCTTCAGCCCGACCGAGGCAGCTTCCGCCTGCGTCCTCTATGCCCTCATCATCGAGATGATCATTTTCCGCTCGGTCAACATCCGCGGACTGGTCGCTACCGCTCGCTCCACCGGGCTGGTGACGGCGGTGGTGTTCATCCTCGTCGCTGCGGGCGCCGCGTTTTCCTGGGTAATCTCCTTCGCGCAGATCCCGCAGGAGGTTCTGGGCGCCATCGGCATCGCGGATATGGGTCCGACGGGCGTCCTGTTCGTGATTTCCGCCGCGTTCTTTCTGGGCTGCATGTTCGTGGACCCGATCGTCGTCATCCTGGTAATGGTGCCGATCTTCGCGCCGGTGGTGAATTCGGTGGGCCTCGACCCGGTGCTTGTCGGGACGCTGATCACGCTGCAGGTGGCGATCGGGTCGGCCACGCCACCTTTCGGCGTGGATATCTTCACCGCCATCGCCGTCTTCAAGCGGCCCTATGCGGAGGTGGTGCGGGGGACGCCACCCTTCATTGTCATCCTGCTGAGTGTTTCAGTCGCGCTGATCTACTTCCCGCAGATCGCGCTGTTCCTGCGGGACCTGGCCTTCCGATAGAGGCAGATCCGAAAGCGGTCGTCTTAACGCGTCCAGCCGACTGCGCAACATGTCATCGCCTGCTCCGTCCGCATAGCTGCCGCCAGTACAGCGGGCGGCCATCGACGCTTTGAGCTGTTGGGTCATCGCGGTGCGGGGACCTTAAACCTGTGCCATCCCCCCGTCAGCGAAGTCTTCACCACCGGTCAGCACATTGCTGTCTTCGGAGGCGAGAAAGAGAGCAACCTCTGCGATGTCGGCAGCCTCTGCAATTCGGCCCGAGGGAGTGTGGGAGAGCAATGCGTCGTAAAGCGCGTTGCCGCCAGCGGCTTCTGCGATGCCTTCCAGCACGGGGTATGCTTGACCCTGGGGAGAGGACGTTCACCCGGACACCGGTTCCCTTCAGATCCAGCGCCCAGCTTGGCGCAACGTTTCGGATCGCCGCCTTGGAGTACTGTAGGTGCTGAATGCCGGTGTTCCCATCACACCGGTGTTCGATCCAGTGAGGATGATCGATGCACCCTCTCCCATGAGGGGCAAGGCCGTCTGAACCGTGAAGACGGCGTCTTTCACGTTCACGCCGAAGATCCGATCAAACTCAGCCTCGCGCCTTCTTTCAGAAATGGGCCGGGCGCGGATCTGCGCGATCAGTCTGGAAAGGGTGGCTGCGAAAGCGGGCGCTGGCAAAGCCGCGGCGTCATGCCTGCTCAGCGTCTGCTGGTCAGTCCGGAGGACGGGATGCTTGATTTAACGAAGCATTAAAATTGGTGGAGCCAAGGGGAGTCGAACCCCTGACCTCTTGAATGCCATTCAAGCGCTCTCCCAACTGAGCTATGGCCCCACCTTTGGGACGCCCGGTGCCGGGCGTGTGCGGTCATTTAGGACAGGCGGGGGGGCAGCGCAAGCGGAAAATTCTGCCCCCGCGTTTTCTTTTCCGCCCACAGACGGGCGGTCGAGGTCTCAGCTTTCCTCGTCGTCGCCGCCGACATCGGTGAGGTCGTCGAGCGGAACGGTATCGTCCTCATCGTCTTCGAGAAGGTCGTCGCCGAGATCGACATCGTCACTCTCTGCCTCGGGCAGGAGGTCTTCCTCATTGTCGAGATCATCGACCAGGACATCATCCTCATCGTCCTTCTGGACCTTGCCCCGGACGGGCGAGGCCGCTGCGGCGAATTTGCGCCGGGTGCTCTCGATATCGACGATCTCACCCGTGTAGGGGCTGACGATGGGCGTCTTGTTCAGGTCGTAAAAGCGTTTCCCCGTGGTGGGGCAAAGGCGCTTGACGCCCCATTCTTCCTTGGGCATGAAGTTCCCCTTCCAAACTGGTCTTGCCGGAGTCGCAGCCCTCTGCCACAGTTGTCAGAGGGTGTCAAAGCCTTTCGGCGTCCCCGGTCAGGCACGATTTTCCTGGCGGATGGCGGTCGCCTGCCAGCCGTCTCTCATGCAGGTGGATATGGAGAGCACCGAGCTTCCCGGCAACCCTCCGGTTACGGTTGCGTTACGACGTTCCGCACGCGCGCGGCGGTTTTCCCTGCGTGTTTCGCGGCTCGACGGGCGGGTGACCCTGACCGTGCCGGTCCGGGCGCGGATGGGTGATGCGCTCGACTTCGTGCGTATGCAGGAGGGGTGGATCAGGCGCCATCTTGCCGCGATGCCCACCTGCGAGATGGTGTCGCCCGGATCGGTCATTCCGGTCGAGGGGCGGATGCTGCGCGTCACGCCTGCGGATGTCCGCGTTGCGACGATCGGTGGCGATGCCCTGCTGATCCCCGGGCGCGGGGCGCCGGGGCCGCGCGTGGCGGGCTTTCTGCGCGCCCTTGCGCGGGACCGGCTCGCCCAGGCCTGTGACCGGCACGCGGCCGACCTGGGCAAACGCTACACCACATTGGCGCTTCGGGATACGCGGTCGCGATGGGGCTCCTGTTCCGATGGCGGGCGGTTGATGTTCTCGTGGCGGCTTGTCATGGCGCCGCCCGAGATCCTCGATTACGTGGCCGCCCATGAGGTCGCGCATCTGGTGGAGATGAACCATTCTCCTGCCTTCTGGGCGGTCGTCAAACGCCTCTGCCCCGACTGGATGGGCCATCGGACCTGGCTGCGGGCCGAGGGGCACCGGCTTCATCAATACGTCTTTGCCTCGACGTGATCACAGGCTTGACGCTGGCGCGCGGCAGGATCACACATCCGGAATGAGCATCCCGAAACGGCAATCCGACCCCGCCGCCCTCGCCCATGACCGGCTTTACCGTACGCTGCGCACGCAGGTGATGCATGGCGAACTGGCGCCGGGGCAAGCGCTGACCCTGCGGGGGCTGGGAAAGACCTTTGGCACGAGCATGACTCCCGCGCGCGAAGCCGTGCGGCGGCTGGTGGCCGAAGGCGCCCTGACAATGACAAGCTCGGGCCGGATCGCCACGCCCGAACTGTCGAACGAGCGGATCGAGGAGCTCGCTGCAATCCGCGCCCTGCTGGAGCCTGAATTGGGGAGCCGGGCGCTGCCGCGGGCGCATTTCGCGCTGATCGACCGGTTGCAGGCCATCAATGCCCTGAATGCCGAGGCGGTCGTCAAGCAGGATGCGGTTGGCTATATCCGCACCAATCTCGAATTTCACCGCACGCTTTACCTGCGCGCGCAGGCGCCGGCGATGCTGGCCATGGTGGAAACGGTGTGGCTACAGCTTGGCCCGACCATGCGGGCGCTTTACGGGCGCCTGCGGCGGAACGAGGCGCCGCCGCATCATCGCATGATCATCGCGGCGCTCAAGGTCGGGGATGAACCCGCCCTGCGTCTCGCGCTGCGCACGGACGTCACGCAAGGCCTGCGCCATCTGACAAGCTGAAAGGCCGCCCTGAGGATCAGAGCGGCCCAGGGATCCGGCTTGGGCTTGGATCAGGCGTGGATTGCGCCGCTGTTGCAGGCAAGCGCCGCCTCGCGCACGGCCTCGGAATAGGTCGGATGGGCGTGGCAGGTGCGCGCGAGATCCTCGGCGGCAGCGCCGAATTCCATCGCGACGCAGATCTCATGGATCAGGTCACCGGCCATCGGGCCGATGATATGCGCGCCCAGAATACGGTCGGTCTCCTTGTCGGCGAGGATCTTCACGAAACCCTCGGCGGCGAAGTTCGCCTTGGCGCGTCCGTTCCCCATGAAGCTGAACTTGCCGACCTTGTAGGCGCGGCCCGCGGATTTCAGCGTTTCCTCGGTTTCGCCGACACTCGCAACCTCGGGCGTGGTGTAGACGACGGCCGGAATGACACCATAGTTCACATGGCCTGCCTGACCGGCAAGGATTTCGGCCACGGCCATGCCTTCATCCTCGGCCTTGTGGGCCAGCATCGGCCCCTCGACCACGTCGCCGATGGCATAGATACCCTTGATGCTGGTCGCGTAATGGCGGTCGATCCTGATCTGCCCGCGCTGCGTCAGTTCCAGGCCGAGCGCGTCGAGCCCAAGCCCCTGGGTGAAGGGACGGCGCCCGGTCGCGACCAGCACGACCTCGGCCTCGACCTGATGGTCGCTCTCGTCCTTGCGGGTCTTGTAATGGACGGTCGCCTTGCCGCCCTTTTTCTCCACCGACTGAACCGCGGCACCGGTCAGGATGTTCAGTCCCTGTTTCTTCAGGATCTTCTCGAAGTTCTTCGCCACCTCGCCGTCGAGGCCCGGGGTGATGCCGTCCAGATACTCGATCACCGTGACATCGGCGCCCAGCCGTTTGTAGACGGACCCGAGCTCGAGCCCGATCACGCCACCGCCGATGACCACCATGGATTTGGGGATGTTCGGCAGGGCAAGCGCGCCGGTCGAGGTGACGACCGTCTGCTCGTCGATCTCGACCCCCGGCAGGGCAGAGGGTTCGGACCCGCTCGCGATCACGATTGCCTTGGCGCCATGAACCTCTTCGCCGACCTTGACCTGACCCGCCGCGGGGATCGAGGCCCAGCCCTTGATCCAGTCGACCTTGTTCTTCTTGAAGAGGAACTCGATGCCCTTGGTGTTCTGGCCGATCACATCGTCCTTGTAGGCGAGCATCTGCGTCCAGTCGACGGTGGGCGTCTTGGCCTTCAGCCCCATCTTGGCGAAGTTATGTTCCGCCTCATGAAGCTGTTCAGTCGCATGCAGCAGCGCCTTGGAGGGGATGCAGCCTACATTGAGGCAGGTGCCGCCAAGACTGTCGCGCCCCTCAACCACGGCGGTCTTGAGGCCAAGCTGTGCGGCGCGGATCGCGCAGACATAGCCGCCAGGGCCGGCGCCGATGACGATGAGGTCGTAATTTGCCATTTGGGCCTCCTTATGGCCGGTCGTCGGGCCGCGTCAGATCAACGCGGCGAGGATCATGATAAGCGTGGCGCTGAAACCAACGCCCCAGATGACAGAGCGCCACGGCACCCAGCCCAACGCATAGGCGGGGATGTAGAGCACGCGCGCCGCCAGATAGATCCAGGCCAGCGCGGCGGTCAGCCCGCCCGACTGGCCCGAAAGCGTGACGACGACAACCGCGATGGTAAAAAAGGCCAACGCCTCGAAATGGTTGTTGAGCGCGCGTTGCAGCCGGCCGACCCGGGGCGGCATCGGCGGCGGTGGCGTATCGCGCGGGCTGGCGTTGTAGCCGAGCCCGGTCACCTTCGTGGCGGCCGCCCCGAACAGCAGGATCTGAACCGCTTGCAGCAGCGCAGCCAGGGCGAGGACAGTCAGTTCAGGGGTCATCGTGTGCTCCGAATGGTGCGTTGGGTGCGGCAGAGGTGCCGCACCCGTTCCATCAGATATCCATCAGCAGGCGACGGGGATCTTCCAGCGCCTCTTTCACACGGACAAGGAAAGTCACCGCGCCCTTGCCGTCCACGATGCGGTGGTCATAGCTCAGCGCCAGATACATCATCGGACGGATCACGATCTGACCGTTCACCACCACGGGGCGTTCCTGGATCTTGTGCATCCCCAGAATACCCGATTGCGGCGGGTTCAGGATCGGCGAGGACATGAGCGAGCCATAGACCCCGCCATTCGAGATGGTAAAGCTGCCCCCCTGCATCTCGGCCATCGACAGCTTGCCGTCCCGGGCGCGCAGGCCCAGTTCGCCGATCTTTTTCTCGATCGCGGCAAAGCCCATCTGATCGGCATCGCGCACCACCGGCACCACAAGACCGGTCGGCGTGCCGACGGCCACGCCCATATGGACGTAGTTCTTGTAGATGATGTCGGTGCCGTCGATTTCCGCGTTGACCTCGGGCACTTCCTTGAGCGCGTGGCAGCAGGCCTTCACGAAGAAGGACATGAAGCCCATCTTGACGCCGTGTTTCTTTTCGAACTGGTCCTTGTAGGTGTTGCGCAGTTCCATGATGCCCGACATGTCGACCTCGTTATAGGTCGTCAGCATCGCGGCGGTGTTCTGCGCATCCTTGAGGCGGCGGGCGATGGTCTGGCGCAGGCGGGTCATCTTGACCCGCTCTTCGCGTGCGGCGTCATCGGCCGGGACGGGCGCGCGCGGGGCCGAGGATGCCGCAGCCGGGGCCGATGCAGCGGCGAGCGCCTTTTGCACGTCTTCCTTCATGATCCGGCCATCGCGGCCCGAGCCTGAAACCGCATCGCGCGACAGGTTGTTTTCCGCCATCAGCTTTTTCGCCGAGGGCGCGTCCTCTACATCCTTGCCGGATTTCTGCGGCGCCGGTTCTGCGGCGGCGCTCTCCGACGGTTTCGCCGGGGCCGATGCACCCGCGCCGGAAATCACCGCGAGCTTTGCCGAAGCCTCGACCGTGGTGCCTTCGGGGGCGAGGATTTCCGAAAGGATGCCTGCCGCAGGCGACGGCACCTCGACCGAGACCTTGTCGGTTTCCAGTTCGCACAGCATCTCGTCCTGCGCGACGGGGTCGCCGACCTTCTTGAACCAGGTCGAGACGGTCGCCTCGGTCACGCTTTCGCCCAAGGTGGGGACCATCACGTCGGCCGGTGCGGCCTCCTCGCTGGCCGGGGCCGCATCGGCCCCTTTCTTCAGTGCAGGCTCTTCCGGGCCGGCGTTCCCCTCATCGGCGATCTGCGCGAGCAGGGCGTCCACGCCAACTGTCTCACCTTCCTGCGCGACGATCTCGACCAGTTTGCCGGCGACGGGCGAAGGCACCTCTACCGTCACCTTGTCGGTTTCAAGCTCGCACAGCATCTCATCCACCGCGACATGGTCGCCGGGCTTCTTGAACCAGGTTGCGACCGTCGCTTCGGTGACGCTTTCGCCCAGGGTGGGGACGCGGACTTCTGTGGCCATGATTTTATCCTTCGATCGTAAGCGCTTCGTTCACAAGCGCCGTTTGCTGTGCTTTGTGCTGGCTGGCGAGACCCGTCGCGGGCGAGGCCGAGGCCGCGCGGCCGACATAACGGGGCCGTTGGGACTTCGCGCCGATGCGGCCCAGCACCCATTCCAGGTTCGGTTCCACGAAGGTCCAGGCGCCCTGGTTCTTGGGCTCTTCCTGACACCAGATCACCTCGGCGCCCTTGAACCGTTCCAGTTCCTTCACCAGGCTGAGCGCCGGGAACGGGTAGAACTGTTCCAGCCGCAGCAGATAGATGTCGTCGATCCCGCGGGCGTCGCGTTCTTCGAGCAGGTCATAATACACCTTGCCCGAGCAGATCACGACGCGCCTGATCTTGTCATCCGCCGCCAGTTGCGTGTCGCTGTTGCCCTTTTCGGCATCGTCCCACAGGACGCGGTGGAAACTCGACCCGGTGGTGAAATCCTCGGCCGCCGAGATGGCCAGCTTGTGGCGCAAAAGCGACTTGGGCGTCATCAGGACCAGCGGTTTGCGGAAGCTGCGGTGGATCTGGCGGCGCAGGATGTGGAAGTAGTTGGCCGGGGTGGTGCAGTTCGCGACGATCCAGTTGTCCTGCGCGGACATCTGCAGGAAGCGTTCCAGACGCGCGGAAGAATGTTCCGGCCCCTGACCCTCGAACCCGTGCGGCAGCAGCATCACAAGGCCCGACATGCGGAGCCACTTCGACTCGCCCGAAGATATGAACTGGTCGAACATGATCTGCGCGCCGTTGGCAAAATCGCCGAACTGCGCCTCCCACATCACCAGCGCGTTGGGTTCCGACAGCGAATAGCCATACTCAAAGCCCAGCACCGCATATTCCGAGAGCATCGAGTCGATGACCTCATAGCGCGACTGCCCCGCCCGGATGTTGTTGAGCGGGTAGTAGCGTTCTTCGGACTTCTGGTCGATGAAGGCCGAATGGCGCTGGCTGAACGTCCCGCGGGTGGAATCCTGCCCCGAAAGGCGGACCGGATAGCCCTCGGTCACCAGACTGCCAAAGGCAAGCGCCTCGGCCGTGGCCCAGTCGAAGCCCTTGCCGGTCTTGAACATCTCGGCCTTGGATTCCAGCTGGCGCGACACCGTGCGGTGGATGTCGAACCCTTCGGGCACGCGGGTCAGTGCGGCGCCGACCTCGGCCATGGTCTCGGCCGAAATTGCGGTCTGGCCACGGTCTTCACCCTCGCGGGTCAGATGCGCCCAGCGTCCGTCCAGCCAGTCGGCCTTGTTCGGCTTGTAATCCTTGCCGGCCTCGAACTCCTCGTTCAGATGGGCCTGGAACGCGGCCTTCATGTCCTCGATCTCGCCTTCGGGGATCAGGCCATCGGCCACCAGCCGTTCGGTGTAGAGCTGCAGCGTCGTCTTGTGGCGCTTGATGCGCGTGTACATGTCGGGCTGCGTGAACATCGGTTCATCGCCCTCGTTGTGCCCGAAGCGGCGGTAGCAGAAGATATCGATCACGACATCCTTGCCAAACCGCTGACGGAACTCGGTCGCGACCTTGGCGGCATGAACCACCGCTTCCGGATCGTCACCGTTCACATGGAAGATCGGCGCCTCGACCATGAGCGCAATGTCGGTCGGGTAGGGCGAGGACCGGCTGAAATGCGGCGCCGTGGTAAAGCCGATCTGGTTGTTCACGACGATATGGATCGTGCCACCGGTCCGATGCCCCCGCAGGCCCGAGAGGCCAAAGCATTCGGCCACGACACCCTGACCGGCAAAGGCCGCATCGCCGTGCAGCAGCACCGGAAGCACCGCGCGGCGTTCCGCATCGGACAACTGGTCCTGCTTGGCGCGGGCCTTGCCCAGAACGACCGGGTTCACCGCCTCAAGGTGCGACGGGTTCGCGGTCAGCGACAGGTGGACGGTGTTGCCATCGAATTCCCGGTCGCTGGAGGCGCCGAGGTGGTATTTCACGTCGCCCGAGCCATCCACGTCCTCGGGCTTGAAGCTGCCGCCCTGGAATTCGTTGAAGATCGCGCGATAAGGCTTGCTCATCACATTCGCGAGGATGTTGAGCCGCCCGCGATGGGGCATCCCGATCACGATGTCCTTCACACCCAGCGCGCCGCCGCGCTTGATGATCTGTTCCATCGCGGGGATCAGCGCCTCGCCGCCATCAAGGCCAAAGCGCTTGGTGCCCATGTATTTGACGTGGAGGAATTTCTCGAACCCCTCGGCCTCGACCAGCTTGTTCAGGATCGCGCGGCGACCCTGCTTGGTGAAGGTGATTTCCTTGCCATAGCCCTCGATCCGCTCTTTCAGCCAGGCGGATTGTTCCGGGTCGGAGATATGCATGTACTGCAGCGCGAAGGTGCCGCAATAGGTCCGCTTGAGCACATCGACGATCTGCCGCATCGAGGCGACCTGAAGGCCCAGCACATTGTCGATGAAGATCGGCCGGTCCATGTCGGCATCGGTGAAGCCGTAGGATTTCGGGTCAAGCTCCGGATGGGGGGTCTGGTCGCGCATCCCGAGCGGATCGAGATCGGCCACCAGATGCCCGCGGATGCGGTAGGCGCGGATGATCATCAGCGCGCGAATGGAATCGAGCACGGCGCGCTGCACCTGGGCGTCGGTGATCTCCACGCCCTTTTCCTGCGCTTTTGCCCGGATCTTGTCGCCGGCGCCCTTGGCCTCTTTGGCCGGGGCGGCCGGCCATTCGCCGGTCAGCGCGGCGGTCAGGTCGTCGGCGGGTTGCGGCGGCCAGTCGTTCCGCCCCCAGGACGGGCCTGCCGCGTTCGTTCTTGCGTCCCCGTCGCTGTCGCCAAGCGCACGGAAGAACTCCGCCCAGCTTTCGTCGACCGAGGTCGGATCGCTCGCGTAGCGGGCATGGAGCTGGTCGATGTAATCCGCGTTGTGCCCCTGCAGGAAGCTGGAGGCACGGAAGGCGTCGTTGGAGGACTGGTCGGTCATTGTCGCACCTGAATGTGGGTCTCGGCGCCGCCATCGTGACGGCGCGGAGTGAAGATTTACTTGCCGATGGCTTTCAGCACGGCCTCGCCCAGCCCGGCGGGGCTGTCGGCCACGATGATGCCTGCGGATTTCATGGCTTCGATCTTGTCTTCGGCGCCGCCCTTGCCGCCGGCGACGATCGCCCCGGCATGGCCCATCCGGCGGCCCGGAGGAGCGGTGCGCCCGGCGATGAAGCCCGCAACCGGTTTCTTGCGGCCGCGCTTGGCTTCGTCCTTGAGGAACTGCGCCGCTTCTTCCTCGGCCGCGCCGCCGATTTCGCCGATCATGATGATCGCCTGCGTCTCGTCGTCGCCAAGGAACCACTCGAGCACGTCAAGATGTTCGGTACCCTTGATCGGGTCGCCGCCAATCCCCACGCAGGTGGATTGCCCAAGGCCAACGTCAGACGTCTGTTTCACAGCCTCATACGTAAGCGTGCCCGAGCGCGAGACAACACCGACGCTGCCGCGGCGGTGAATATGGCCCGGCATGATGCCGATCTTGCAGGCATCCGGGGTGATCACGCCGGGGCAGTTCGGGCCGATCAGCGTGGATTTGGAGTTCACGAGCGCGCGCTTGACCTTCATCATGTCGAGCACCGGAATGCCCTCGGTGATGCAGACGATCAGCTCCATCTCGGCGTCGATCGCCTCCAGGATCGAGTCCGCCGCGAACGGGGGCGGCACGTAGATCACAGTTGCGTCCGCGTCGGTCTTTGCCTTGGCCTCATGGACCGAGTTGAAGACCGGCAGGTTCAGGTGGGTCGAGCCGCCCTTGCCCGGCGTCACGCCCCCGACCATTTTGGTGCCATAGGCGATGGCCTGTTCGGAATGGAAGGTCCCCTGGCTTCCGGTGAAGCCCTGGCAGATAACCTTGGTATTTTCGTTTACGAGTACGGCCATGTCAGCCCCTTTCTCTGACCGGCAACACGACGATGAACGCGCCTCGTGTGATCCCGGTGTATGCACTGCCTTCAATTGCGATCCACATCGGCTTGCCGTCGATCACCGCCGCCCAGAGCGCCTCAGGCTCGCCTCTGCGCCCTTCCAGAGGGATCTCGAGCGTAGTATCGGATGGCAGGAATGCCTGCACGGCCGCCTTTGCTTCCTGAACCGTGAGGCGGTTCAGCGACACGGCGCACCCATGATGGGACCCTTGGGTCGCAGTGATTCCGACAAAAATCCGATTGCGTTCAGTGAACCAGTGAAAACGCCCATCGGTCCCCTCACCGCGAAAGCCTGCTTCCTCGACCGCCGCGCGGGCCGCGCGGAAGTCCGGGATATGGGTGGCGCAGATCTGCACCACCTCCATGGCCCGCGCCACAAGGGCAGGGTCCGCGGCCCGTGCCTGCCAGGGCAGGAAAAGACCGGCAATCGCTGCGAAAAGGACCGGGGCCCGTTTCATCCCTTGACGGCCTTCACGATTTTCTCGGCCGCATCCGACAGGTTGTCTGCGGCGATCACGTTCAGACCAGAATTCTGGATGATCTCCTTGCCCAGTTCCACGTTCGTGCCTTCAAGCCGCACGACCAGCGGGACCTTCAGGCCGACTTCCTTGACTGCGGCCAGCACGCCCTCGGCGATGATGTCGCAGCGCATGATGCCGCCGAAGATGTTGACCAGGATGCCTTTGACGTTCGGGTCCGAGGTGATGATCTTGAACGCCTCGGTCACCTTCTCCTTGGTGGCGCCGCCGCCGACGTCGAGAAAGTTCGCCGGTTCAGCACCGTAAAGCTTGATGATGTCCATCGTCGCCATGGCAAGGCCCGCGCCGTTCACCATGCAGCCGATTTCACCGTCCAGCGCGATGTAGTTCAGGTCGAACTTGGAGGCGGCGAGTTCCTTGGGGTCTTCCTCGGTCTCGTCGCGCAGGCTCAGGATGTCCGGCTGGCGGTAGAGCGCGTTGGAATCGAATCCCATTTTCGCATCGAGGCATTTGAGGTCGCCGTCGGTCGTGACGATCAGCGGGTTGATCTCCAGCATCTCGGCGTCTTTTTCGACGAAGAGCTTGTAGAGCCGGTTGATCAGATCAACGCATTGCTTGACCTGCTTGCCCTCAAGTCCCAGCGAAAAGGCGACGCGGCGGCCATGATAGCCCTGGATGCCCGCGGCGGGATCGACGCTGAACGACACGATCTTGTCCGGCGTGTGGGCCGCGACTTCCTCGATGTCCATGCCGCCTTCGGTCGAGACGACGAACGAAATGCGGCTGGTCGAACGGTCGACGAGCAGCGCGAGGTAAAGTTCGCGCGCGATGTCCGAGCCGTCCTCGATATAGATCCGGTTGACCTGCTTGCCGACCGGGCCGGTCTGATGGGTCACCAGGGTGCGGCCAAGCATCTGATGGGTCAGTTCGGCGGCTTCCTCGACCGATTTGGCAAGGCGGACACCGCCTTTTTCACCGGCCTCGGGTTCCTTGAAATGACCCTTGCCGCGGCCACCGGCGTGGATCTGCGACTTGACGACCCAAAGCGGCCCGTCGAGCTCGCCTGCGGCGGTCTTCGCCTCCTCTGCCCGAAGTACGACGCGCCCATCGGACACGGGTACGCCATAGCTGCGAAGCAGAGCTTTCGCCTGGTATTCATGAATGTTCATGAAAATGTCCCATCTTGCTGCGATTTGGCGTTGCTCATTACACAGACGCCAAGGTTTTCAAACGGAATTCGCAGCAAGACGGGGTTTTCGGCAGAAAATAGCCGGCTTTGTGATCACACTATTTCGGCGTGTGATCACAAAGGATTTGGGGCATCACGCAAGCGACGGATCGATTCCCTTGCAGGCCTCGACAAGGCCCTTCACCGCGTCGACGGATTTGTCGAACATCGCCTGCTCTTCCTTGTTGAGCTTGATGTCCACGACCCGCTCGATCCCGTTGGCGCCGATGATGGTCGGAACGCCCACATAAAGACCGTTCAGCCCGAAAGCACCGTCCACATAGGCCGCGCAGGGCAGAAGGCGCTTCTGATCCTTCAGATAGCTTTCGGCCATCTCGATCGCGCTCGTCGCCGGCGCATAGAAGGCCGAGCCGGTCTTCAGCAGGCCAACGATTTCCGCTCCGCCGTCGCGGGTACGCTGCACGATTGCGTCGAGCTTGTCCTGCGTGGTCCAGCCCATCGACACGAGATCCGGCAGCGGGATGCCGCCAACGGTCGAATAGCGGACCAGCGGCACCATCGTGTCGCCATGACCGCCGAGCACAAAGCCCGTTACGTCGCGCATCGAGACGTTGAATTCAACCGACAGGAAGTGGCAGAACCGCGCGCTGTCCAGAACGCCGGCCATGCCCACGACCTTTTCATGCGGCAGGCCCGAAAATTCGCGCAGCGCCCAGACCATCGCATCCAGCGGGTTGGTGATGCAGATCACGAACGCATCTGGGGCGTGTTGCTTGATGCCTTCGCCGACCGACTTCATGACCTTGAGGTTGATGCCCAGAAGGTCGTCGCGGCTCATGCCCGGCTTGCGCGGAACGCCTGCGGTGACGATGCAGACATCGGCGCCCGCGATATCGGCATAGTCGTTCGTGCCCTTCATCACCGCGTCAAAGCCCTCGGACGGGCCGCTTTCCGCGATGTCGAGCGCCTTGCCCTGCGGCGTGCCTTCGGCGATGTCGAACAGCACGACGTCGCCAAGTTCCTTGATCGCGGCCAGATGGGCGAGCGTCCCGCCGATCTGACCCGCGCCGATCAGCGCGATCTTGGGTCTGGCCATGGAAGTGGTCTCCGGTTCGTTGATGACGCGTGATGCGTAAGCCCTAAGGGACCATCGCGCAAGGCCGGGCCTTTCTGTTGGCGCAAACATGCGTTAAGCGCCAGAGGATGATGATCGGGGGATGACGATCAGGGGATGATGTTCGACTGGACCTTCTTTGCGCTGGCCATTCCCGCCGTGATCTTCGCGGGCGTGTCCAAGGCGGGCTTTGCCTCGGGCGCGGCCTTTGCGGCGACGCCGCTTCTGGCGCTGGTGCTCTCGCCCGGCGAGGCGCTGGGGCTGATGCTCCCCTTGCTCATGGTGATGGATGTGACGGCGCTGCGACCCTACTGGGGCAAGTGGCACTGGCCGAGCGCGCGGGCCCTGATCCTCGGCTCGCTTCCCGGGCTGGCGCTGGGGGCGCTCATCTACCATCTGGCCGACCCCGACTTTTTCCGGCTGCTCATCGGGGTCGTCGCGATCTCGTTCGTGCTGTGGCAGGTCGCGCGGCGCGCGGGCTGGATCGCGATCCGACCACGCCCGCTTGGCCCCGGCGTCGGGCTGGCCGCGGGCGCCGTGGCTGGCTTTACCAGTTTCGTGAGCCATGCGGGCGGCCCACCGGCCGCGATCTATCTGCTGGCGCAGGGACTCGGCAAAACCGCCTTTCAGGCAACCACGGTGATCGTGTTCTGGGCAATCAATCTGCTGAAATTCATCCCCTTTCTGTTTCTGGGCATCTTTACGCGCGATACGGCGGTCGGGGTCGCGATGCTGGCGCCCTTCGCCATTCTGGGCGCGGTTCTGGGGGTGCGCGCCCATCATCTGGTGCCGGAACGGGTCTTTTTCGGGCTGACCTATGTGCTTTTGTCGATGACAGGCGCCAAGCTGATATGGGACGCGTTGACATAAGGGCGCCAGCCCCGGCCGCTGCTGACAAGACAGGTCCGGCCCTCACGCGTCACGGTAATCGTCCAGCCGCCATGCGCGCCCCCGTGAAGCTCCCACAGCCCGTCATCGACTTCGCGCGCGGCAACCGGATATTCGCTGTAATGCCCGGCGAGCAGCGCCAGCACCCGGTCGCGCAGGCCGCAGCCGGCGCTGGCGGACGCAGGGAGAACCATGAGAAACATCAGGATGAGGACACGCATGTCGCCCAATAGCGTTGGTAAATGGAAATAAATGGTTAACGACAGGACGCCCTTCAGGACGATCTTCGCTGCGATGCGGAAAAAGATCGCTTGCCAAATCCCTCTCAACCGCAAATCGTTGCGCAATAAAGTTACGCGGAGGAATCATGGCTGAGGATGCGCGCCCGTTTCGCTCGGTGCTCTACATTCCGGCATCCAATCCACGGGCCATGGAAAAGGCGCGGGATCTGCCTGCGGATGCCATCATCTTCGATCTTGAGGACGCCGTTGCCGCCGAGGCCAAGGTCGAGGCACGGCAGAACCTTGTCGCTGCGCTGACGCTTGGCGGCTATGGCGGGCGGGTCTGCATCGCGCGGGTGAACGGGCTCGACACCGAATGGGGGCGCGATGACCTTACCGCCCTTGCCGGTGTGCCCGTGGATGGCGTCCTTTTGCCAAAGGTGGGCGATACCGCTGTTCTGGATCAGGCGGCCGACATCCTGCCCGATATCCCCCTTTGGGCGATGATGGAGACGCCTGCCGGCATCCGCAATGCCGGGGCCATCGCGGGGCATCGCCGGATGGCGGGATTCGTGCTGGGCACCAACGATCTGGCCAAGGACCTGCGCTGCCACCCGGGCGCCGATCGTCTGCCACTGATGACCAGCCTTCAGCTTTGCCTGCTTGCGGCGCGCGAGGCGGGCATCCTCTGTATCGACGGCGTCTACAATGCCTTCCGGGATGAAGACGGGCTGCGCCACGAGACGATGCAGGGCCGCGATCTCGGCTTTGACGGCAAGACGCTGATCCATCCGGCCCAGATCGCCGTGGCGAACGAAGTCTTTGCCCCGTCGCCAGAGGAGGTCGAGCTTGCGCGCCGCCAGATCGCTGCCTGGGAGGCTGCGCAGGCAGAAGGTCGCGGGGTCGCTGTTGTGGATGGCAGGATCGTCGAAAATCTGCATATCGTGACGGCGCGGCAGACCCTTTCGCGCGCCGCCGCGATATTCGGAGAGTGACCGAACATGATCTGGCTCATCCTGGGCATTGCACTTTTCGTCGGAGCGCATTTTTTCAAACGGATCGCTCCGGACCAACGGGCCGCATGGGGCAACGCGGGCAAGGGCGCGGTCGCCCTCGCCATCCTCGCCGGCCTGATCCTGATGATCGTGGGCTATCTGCGGGCGGCGCATGTGAACGTGTGGTTTCCCCCGACATGGACCGTCCATCTCAACAACCTTCTGATGCTGATCGCGGTTCTGCTGCTTGGCGCGGGCCATTCCAAAAGCCGGCTGCGCGCAAGGCTGCGCCATCCGATGCTCAGCGCGGTTTCGGTCTGGTCGGTCGCGCATCTGCTGGTCAATGGCGATCTCGCCTCGATCATCCTGTTCGGAAGCCTCGGGCTCTGGGCGGTGGCGTCGATCGTGATCGTCAACCGCAGCGAACCTGCCCCCGCCTCCTATGCCGGCGGAACCGTCGCCGGCGATATCCGCCTTGGCCTCATCACGCTGGCCGTCTTTGCTGCCATCGCCGGCATCCACATCGCGCTTGGCGTCTGGCCTTTTCCGGGAAGATGAAATGAAAGCCTATCGACTGTTGACCGAGGATGACACCTCTGCCTTCTGCCACAAGGTGACGGACGCACTGAACAAGGGGTGGGAGCTTTACGGCAGCCCCGCCTATGCCTTTGACCAGACGACCGGCCGGATGCGCTGCGCGCAGGCCGTGGTGAAGGAGGCGCCCGGCGACTATCATCCGGACGTAAAGCTCGGGTCGCTTTGATGAAGACGGGCGCGGGCCGGTTCTTCGAGGATTACCGCCTGGGCGAAACCCTCGTCCATGCGGTGCCGCGCACCCTGACGGACGGGGAAAGGGCGCTCTACCACGCGCTTTACCCGGCGCGTCACGCGGTCTTTTCCTCGGATGAATTCGCCCGCGCCTGCGGAATGTCCTCGTCCCCGCTGGATGACCTGATCGTCTTTCACACGGTTTTCGGCAAGACCGTCCCCGACATCTCGCTGAACGCGGTGGCGAACCTTGGCTATGCCGAGGGGCGCTGGCTGCGGCCGGTCTGGCCCGGCGATACGCTGACCGCCACCTCGCAGGTCATCGGCCTGCGCGAAACCTCCAACCGGACCGCCGGCGTGGTCTGGGTCCGGACCGAGGGGCGAAACCAGCGCGACGAACCCGTGCTGAGCTATGTGCGCTGGGTCATGGTGCGCAAGCGGGATGCGGATGCAACCGCCGCCGCGGCGACCGTGCCGGACCTTGCCGCAGTCGTGCCATCCGAGGCGCTGGTGGTCCCCGATGGCCTCGATTTCACAGGGTACGACTTTGCCCGCGCGGGTGAGCCCCACGCATGGGAGGACTATGTTCCCGGCGAGAGGATCGACCACCGGGATGCCGTCACGGTCGAAGAGGCCGAACATATGCTCGCCACCCGGCTGTGGCAGAACACGGCGCGGGTGCACTTCGATGTGACCCAGCGGCAGGATGGACGGCGGCTCATCTATGGCGGGCATGTGCTGTCGCTGGCGCGCACCCTGTCCTTCAATGGGCTGGCGAATGCGCAGATGGTGGTGGGGCTGAACGGCGGCAGCCATGCAAACCCCTGCTTTGCCGGCGATACCGTCCGCGCCTGGTCAGAGGTTCTGGACAAGGCCGAAACCGCGGTTCCGTCGGTGGGGGCGTTGCGCCTGCGGCTGGTGGCGACGCGGGGCGAGCCCTTCCTGCTGCGCGATGCGGCAGGGAAATACCTGCCCGAGGTGCTGCTGGAGCTTGATTACTGGGCACTCCTGCCGCGGCGCGGCTGAAACAGGCCGACTTTGCCTGGCGCGAATCAATTTTACGCGACACGGCCTTCCGCTGATTCGCCCAACGTGTTTTAATGACGGCATAATAAACCCCGGAGGGACAAATGAAACACTCCATGCTCGCGCTCGCCCTTGCGGCGGGTGCTTTTGGCAGTTCGGCACAGGCACAGCAACTCAGCTTTTCGGGCGGGGCCACCCTGACCTCGAACTACATTTCCGACGGCATCACCCAGACGCAGGGTGATCCGGCGTTCCAGCCGTGGATCGAGGTTGAATCGAACGGCTTTTATGGCGGCCTCTGGTTCTCGAACGTGGATTTCGCCGATAGCCGCGATCGTCTCGAAACCGACCTTTACTTCGGTTATCGCGGCGAAACGATGGGCGGGCTCAGCTATGATCTTGGCTATGCGCGCTACTTCTACAATCGCAGCGGCGACGCGGGGGGTGAGTTCCTCGTCTCGCTCGGCGCCGACATGGCGGATGGCTTCAGCCTCGGCACCGATCTGGCCTATGATCCGGATGAACAGGATCTGACCGCCAGCATCGGCCTTGGCTTCACCTCGTTCCAGGGGATCAGCGTCTCTGGCGAGGTCGGTCGCAGCCAGCCCAACAGCAACAACTTCTGGAACGTCGGCGTCGGCTACGACATCACGGACTATCTCGGCGTCGATCTGCGCTATCACGACACGAACACCACGGCCGGGATCGTGAATCTTTCGGGTACGGTAACGTTCGACCTTCTGCGCTGAGGCGAAAATTTGTGATCACGGGCCGAAAATCCGTGATCACATCCTGCGGTTTTTGTGGTCGCAAAGCGAAATTTTCTCGTTTTTCAGTTTCGCAAGCGAATGTGCGGGCGTGACTCGGCTGCGAAAACCGCTATTGATAGCCCCGAACAAGCGAGCCCGTGCCACCCGGCGGGCGTGCCAGACGAAAGGGGAACATGCCAATGGCAGATGTCAATCGGGGCAATCGCCCGCTCTCTCCCTTCATGATCGGGCCTTATTACCGCCCTCAGATCACTTCGGTCCTCTCTATCATGCACCGCATCACCGGCGCGGGGCTTGTGCTTGCGGCCGTGCTGCTGGTCTGGTGGCTGGCGGCGGCAGCGATCTCGCCTGCGGCCTTTGCGCGGGCGGACTGGGTGCTGACCTCCTGGATCGGGACGCTGGTGCTGACAGGCTCGCTCTGGGCGCTGTGGTTTCACGCGCTGAACGGTGTCCGCCACCTCGTCTGGGACACTGGCCGCGGGATCGAGATGAAGGCGGTCACGAATTCCGGCTGGGCGGTCGTCGCGCTCTCGGTCGTGTTCACCATCATCACCCTTATCATCGTCTGAGGCAGGATCATGGCATACAAGACCGATTACGCACGGGTTCATGGCCTCGGTTCCGCACATGAAGGCGTCGGCCATTGGTGGGTGCAGCGCCTGACCTCGGTGGCGCTGATCCCGCTGACGCTGCTCTTTCTCTTTCCGTTCGCCCGCGCGCTGGGGCAGGGACATGAGGCGGTTCTGGCACTTTACGGCAACTGGTGGCACGCGCTGGTGGCGGTGGCCTTCCTGATCGTGGGCTTTCATCATCTGATGTCGGGCCTGCAGGTCGTGATCGAGGATTACGTTCCGTCCAAGCCGCTGCGCACGACGCTTCTGGTTCTCAACACCCTGACGAATTGGGCGCTTGGCGCGGCGGGCGTGTTCGCCGTCGCAAAGATCGCATTCAGCGCCTGAAGGAAATGACTATGGCAGCTTACGAATACGAGACGCATCAATATGACGTCGTAGTGGTGGGCGCAGGGGGCTCGGGCCTCCGGGCGACACTGGGGATGGCAGAGCAGGGCCTGCGCACCGCCTGCGTCACCAAGGTTTTCCCGACCCGCAGCCACACGGTCGCAGCGCAGGGCGGGATCGCCGCCAGCCTGTCCAACATGGGCCCCGACCACTGGCAGTGGCACATGTACGATACCGTCAAGGGCTCTGACTGGCTGGGCGACACCGACGCCATGGAATACTTGGCGCGCGAAGCCCCCAAGGCCGTCTATGAGCTTGAACATTACGGCGTGCCGTTCAGCCGCACCGAAGAGGGCAAGATCTATCAGCGCCCGTTCGGCGGGCATACGACCGAATTCGGCGAAGGCCCGCCCGTGCAGCGCACCTGCGCCGTGGCAGACCGCACCGGCCATGCGATCCTGCACACGCTTTATGGCCAGAGCGTCAAGAACAACGCTGAATTCTATATCGAGTATTTCGCGACCGACCTCATCATGTCCGAGGACGGCGTCTGTCAGGGCGTGATGGCCTGGAACCTCGCCGATGGCACGCTGCATCTTTTCAGCGCCAAGATGGTGGTTCTGGCGACGGGCGGCTATGGCCGGGCCTATTTCAGCGCGACCTCGGCCCATACCTGCACCGGCGATGGCAACGGGATGATCGCCCGGGCTGGCCTTCCGCTTCAGGATATGGAGTTCGTGCAGTTCCACCCGACCGGCATCTATGGCGCTGGCTGCCTGATCACCGAGGGCGCGCGGGGCGAGGGTGGATACCTCACCAACTCCGAGGGCGAGCGGTTCATGGAACGTTACGCCCCCACCTACAAGGACCTTGCGAGCCGTGATGTGGTCAGTCGCTGCATGACGATGGAGATCCGCGAAGGGCGCGGCGTCGGCCCCAACAAGGATCACATCCATCTGCACCTGAACCACCTGCCGCCCGAGGCGCTGCACCTGCGGCTGCCGGGCATCTCGGAATCCGCCCGCATCTTTGCCGGCGTCGACGTGACGAAAGAGCCGATCCCGGTTCTGCCGACGGTTCACTACAACATGGGCGGTATTCCGACCAACTATTGGGGTGAGGTTCTGAACCCCACCGCGGACAACCCCGACGCCGTCGCGCCTGGCCTGATGGCCGTGGGGGAGGCTGCCTGCGCAAGCGTGCATGGCGCCAACCGTCTCGGCTCCAACAGCCTGATCGACCTTGTTGTCTTTGGGCGCGCGGCCGCGATCCGGGCGGGCCAGGTCGTCGATGCCGATGCGCCGAACCCGACCCCGAACAAGGCGAGTGTGGACAAGGCGCTGGCGCGGTTCGACGGGTTCCGCCATGCAAAGGGTACGGTTCCCACGGCGGAACTGCGTCTCGAAATGCAGCGCACCATGCAATCCGACGCGGCCGTCTTCCGCACCGACAAGACCCTTGCCGAGGGTTGCGTCAAGATGGATGCGGTGGCGCGCAAGATCGACGACATTCACGTCACCGACCGCAGCCTGATCTGGAACAGCGACCTGATGGAGACGCTGGAACTCGACAACCTGATGCCGAATGCGCTGGCGACCATCGTCGCCGCCGAGGCGCGCAAGGAAAGCCGTGGCGCCCATGCGCATGAGGATTATCCCGACCGCGATGACGTGAACTGGCGCAAGCACAGTCTTGCCTGGGTCGAGGGGCCAAAGGTCACGCTCGACTATCGTCCGGTCAAGCTCGACCCTCTGACCACCGAGGCCGAGGGTGGCATCGACCTGAAAAAGATAGCGCCCAAGGCGCGGGTCTACTGAGGAGGCGACGATGGTCCAACTGACCCTGCCCAAGAACTCCAGGATCCGGACGGGCAAGACCTGGCCCAAACCCGAAGGCGCCACGAACCTGCGCACCTTCCGGATCTATCGCTGGAACCCCGATGACGGCGAGAACCCGCGCGTCGATACCTATTTCGTGGACATGGACACCTGCGGTCCGATGATTCTGGACGCGCTGATCAAGATCAAGAACGAGATCGACCCGACCCTGACCTTCCGCCGCTCCTGCCGCGAGGGGATCTGCGGGTCCTGCGCAATGAATATCGACGGGATCAACACGCTCGCCTGCATCTACGGCATGGATGAGGTGAAGGGCGATGTGCGTATCTATCCCTTGCCGCATATGCCGGTGATCAAGGACCTGATCCCTGATCTGACGCATTTCTACGCCCAGCACGCCAGCATCATGCCCTGGCTGGAGACCAAGACGAACAGCCCTGCCAAGGAATGGAAGCAGTCGATCGAGGACCGGAGCAAGCTCGACGGTCTTTATGAATGCGTCATGTGCGCCTGCTGCTCGACTTCTTGCCCGAGCTACTGGTGGAATGGCGACCGCTATCTCGGCCCGGCGGCGCTGCTGCACGCCTATCGCTGGATCATCGACAGCCGGGACGAATATACGGGCGAGCGACTGGACCAGCTTCATGACCCGTTCAAGCTCTATCGCTGCCACACGATCATGAACTGCGCCAAGACCTGCCCCAAGGGGCTGAACCCGGCCAAGGCGATCGCGGAAATCAAGAAGATGATGGTTGAGCGGGTTCTCTGACCGTCCTCACCTTGAAGAATGATGAAACGCCCCGGAAAAGTCCGGGGCGTTTTCGTTTGCGTGACCTCGCCGCCGCAGGCGGCGCCCGGCCCAACGGGATGAGCGGCGTGAGCCGCGAAGACGGGCGGGAGTGTCCCCGGTTCGGCAGAGAGCGTGCGGGAATGCGGTCCAAAGAAAAAGGGCCGGCGGTTGCCGGCCCTTGGTAGCTGTCTTTGCGTGGCTACGCGGTTACTCGCGGTTGCCGAGGAATTGCAGCAGGAACATGAAGAGGTTGAGGAAGTCGAGGTAGAGACGCAGCGCGCCCATGATCGCCGACTTGCCCAGCCAGTCCTGGTCCGCGTGGGCGGCGTGCTGGATATATTCCGTCTTGATCGCCTGCGTGTCATAGGCGGTGAGACCCGCAAAGATCAGCACGCCGATGACCGAGATCGCGAACATCAGCGCGGGCGAGCCGAGGAAGATGTTGACGATCATCGCGACGATCAGGCCGATCAGGCCCATCATCAGGAAGGTGCCCATGCCCGACAGGTCGCGCTTGGTCGTGTAGCCGTAGAGGCTCAGCCCCGCGAAGGAGATCGCGGTGATCAGGAAGGTCTGCGCGATCGAGATGCCGGTGTAGACCGCAAAGATGTAGCTGATCGACAGCCCCATCAGGGCGGCAAAGCCGTAAAAGACCGCCTGAGCCGCCGCGACCGACAGCCGGTTGATCATGGCGCCGAACGCAAAGACCACGATCAGCGGCGCGAACATCACCACCCAACGCAGCGGCGACCCGAAGATCTGCGCCAGCAGCGCCTCGTTCGTGCCAACGGTATAGGCCACGCCGCCGGTGACGAGCATCCCCAGCGACATGAGGCCGTAGACCTTGTTCATATGGGCGCGAAGACCCTCATCGATCTGCGCCGTCCGGACGCCGCCAACGCGGGCCGTATCGAATTGTGCCATCAAAGCCTCCATTTCGTTCCCAAAATGGCGACCCCAGCACGGGGGCGCCCTTTGGCAGGAATATCGGCAATAACCGGCTCGTTTTCAAGGAAAACCGGTCTGAAATCGACGCGATGACGGTCGCTTCCGGACCTGCCCACCCCCTCCCTGCAGGATCGCCGCTATTTGCGGACCCAATGGGCAGGCACGTTCCACGCGGGGCGCTTCAGCTCACGCTCCACCTCGCGGCGCGTCAGACCGATATCGGCCAGCGCGCGATCGTCCAGCGCGGCAAGCTGCGCCCGCTGGCGGCGAAGTTCCAGCCAGATGGAGAGTTTAGTGAAAAGAGAGTCCCGCCTCCGGGCCGATGGAGGGGCGGGAATGGCGATGCTCTGCATGTTGAAACCTTTCTTTTGGTGATCCGAGTTGCGTGGGGCATCATTTCCGTTGATCTGTATGCCAGAATCATGCTCATACTAAAAATGAATGATTTTTGACTTTCACATCACGGAGCTTGATATGGCGCGTAACCTCGACATGACAGCCCTGCGCTCATTCGTCGCGGTGGCGGATTCTGGTGGCGTGACGCGCGCGGCGGGTTTTCTCAATCTGACGCAGTCGGCCGTGTCGATGCAGATAAAGAGGCTTGAGGATTCGCTCGGCCTCCAGCTTCTGGACCGGACGGGCCGCGGGGTAGGGCTCACCGCGGCGGGCGAACAGCTATTGGGCTATGCGCGGCGGATGCTGTCCCTGAATGACGAGGTGTTTTCGCGCCTCACCCATCAGGCCTATGAGGGTGAAATCATCCTCGGCGTGCCCGCGGATATCGTCTATCCGTCGATCCCGCAGGTGCTGCAGCGGTTCGCCGCCGAATATCCCCGGATGCGCATCCACCTCGTTTCCTCCTATACGCGGCGCCTCAAGGCGCTCTTTGCGCGGGGGGAATGCGACGCGATCCTGACGACCGAGGATTCGGTCGATGCGGGGGGTGAGACCTTGACCGAGTTGCGCCTCAACTGGATCGGCGCCCCGGGCGGCAGCGCGTGGCGCCAGCGCCCGCTTCCCCTGGCGTTCGAGCATAACTGCATCTTCCGGACCAGCGTTCAGCAGGCGCTCGACCGTGCCGGTATCCCTTGGGTCATGGCCGTCGAATCCGATTCAACCCGTTCGGTCGAGGCGAGCGTGAGCGCGGATTTCGCCGTTCACGCGCTGGTCGAGGGGGCCGAACCCCGTTATCTGGAACCGATCCCCCATGGTGGCGCCTTGCCTGACCTGATGACGACGCGCATCAACATGTATGTGTCCGAGGCGCATGGGCAGGTGGTCGCCGCGCTGGCCGGGCTCTTGCGCACGGCCTATGGCTCCCGCCTCTCGGCCCCGTTGACGCAGATCGCGGCTACGAAACCGGCGCAGCTCGCGTCCTGATGACGACCTTGCCGGTGGACTTCCGCTCGCGCAGCAGGGTCAGCCCCTCGACCGTCCGGTCGAGCGGCAGGACATGGCTCAGATGCGGGCGCAAGCGTCCCCGGGCGTACCAGTCCAGCAGTTCGGCAAGGCTGTCGCGCAGGGCGTCCGGTCTGAACCGCATGTAACCGCCCCAGTAAAAGCCCAGCACCGAGACGTTCTTGACCAGAAGGTGATTGGCCGGGATCTTTGGCAGGCTGCCGCTGGCAAAGCCGATGACAAGGATGCGCCCCTCGGGCCGGGTCGCGCGCAGGGCGGTGGCAAAGCCCTCGCCGCCTACGGGGTCATAAACGACATCCGCCCCACCGAGGTCGCGAAGTTTCTGCACCAGGTCCGGGTCGTCGCTGTCAAGAAGATGATGCGCCCCCGCCCGTTCGGCCGCGCCCAGCTTTTCCGCCCCGCGCGCGACCGCGATCACCCGCGCGCCCATGATCGCGCCGATCTCGACCGCCGTGAGGCCGACGCCCCCGGCCGCACCGAGCACCAGCAGCGTTTCCCCCGCTTGCAGCGCCGCGCGGCGGCTGAGTGCGAGGTGGCTTGTGCCATAGGCGATCTGGAATCCCGCAGCCTCTTCAAAGCTCATGGCATCGGGCAGCGGCAGGCAGGAGGATGCGTCAAAGCAGCCATATTCCGCCAGCCCGCCTTGCCCGGCCATGACGGCGACGCGGCTGCCGGGCGTGGGGCCGGTTACGCCCGGTCCCAGCGCCTCAACAGTGCCGGACAGCTCCATCCCCAGGATGAAGGGCGGGGCCGGCGTGTCCTGATAGGTGCCCTCGATCATCAGGAGGTCGGCAAAGTTCAGGCCGCAGGCCTCGATGCGGATCCTCACCTGCCCCGCGCCCGGCGAGGGAAGGGCGACGGTCCGGATTTCGGGTACCGTCTTGTGACCCGACACCAGGATCGCGTTCATGGTGGCGCTGGGGTTGGACAAAGGCACCTCCTTTTGCAATATGTGTCGCAAAATGCAAAACACGCATAGCGGGTGGCAAATTGCGAAAACTGAACCTCAGGTCGTCAGCGCGACGGAACCCGGGAACCGCTGGAAAGTTACGGCAAGATGAACGGTTCAGCCCGTAGAAAATTTTAGGAAAAAATTAACATCCCAGAGCATGTTTGGCACGGAAATTGCATGTATCCTTGCAGGAGAAACCGGCCATTCAAGGTTGAACAGTGGAGACAGTAATGAAACATCCGGTAGATGCCCATGTGGGCAAGCGCATTCGTCACCGGCGCTGGATGGTGGGGATGACGCAGCAGCAGCTGGCCGACGCTGTGGGCATCAAGTTTCAGCAGATCCAGAAATACGAAACCGGCATGAACCGGGTCAGCGCCTCTCGTCTCTGGGACATCGCGAATACGCTGAACGTTCCGATCGCGTTCTTCTTCGAGGGGCTCGAAAAGGAAAACGGCGCAGGCGTGCAGACCACGGATATCATGGCCGACAAAGAGGCGCTGGAACTCGTCCGGTCCTATTACGCCATCCCTGAGGCGCAGCGCCGCAGACTGTTCGACCTTGCCCGCGTCCTGAGCGAGGCCGCCTGACTAAGCCGCCCCCCGGGCGACAGCCAAGGCGACGATTGACGAACCCGCCCCGCGGCGATACCGCGGGGATCATCGTCGCAGGGGGGGCACATGACCGCAAGTCACGCAGAGCTTTGGGCCATCGCGCAGGATCTTGCGGATGTGGCGCGGCAGGAAACGCTGCGCCATTTTCGCAGCCCGGCCCTGCAGGCCGAAACCAAGGAAAGCGATCGTTTTGACCCGGTCACGCAGGCGGACCGCGCGGCCGAGGCCGCCATGCGCGCGATCCTCGACGAACGTCGTCCCGACGATGCGATCCTGGGTGAGGAATTCGGGCACAAGCCGGGCACAAGCGGGCTCACCTGGGTGCTCGACCCCATTGACGGAACGCGCGGATACATGTCGGGCACGCCCACATGGGGGGTCCTGATCTCGGTCGCCGATGACACGGGACCGCTGATGGGCATCATCGACCAGCCCTATATCGGGGAACGGTTCTCCGGAGGTTTCGGCCGGGCCGAGGCGACGGGGCCGCTGGGCAAGGCGCCTCTTGGCTGTCGTGGGCCCCGGCCGCTGCAAGAGGCGGTTCTTTTCTCAACCTTCCCCGAGGTCGGGACCGAGGCCGAGGAACGCGCGTTCCGCGCGCTGTCCCGCCAGGTGCGCCTGACGCGCTATGGCATGGATTGCTATGCCTACGCCCTTGTCGCGGCGGGGCAGATCGACCTGGTGGTCGAGGCGGGTTTGCAGCCCTATGACGTTCACGCGCCGATTGCGGTTATTCAGGCGGCGGGCGGCATCGTCACCGACTGGACCGGCGGCCCCGCCCATGGCGGCGGTCGCATCGTCGCGGCCGCGAACCGGATCATTCACGAACAGGCGCTGGCGGTGCTTTCGCAGGCGTAACGTCACGCCCGCCGGCCCAGACCGCGCGGATGGCCCGGTCGTCGCCCATCATGATCGTCGGGAAGAGCGCCTCCCACAGGGTTTCGGCGCGTTCCGCGCGCTGCGCGATGGCGGGGGTCGAGGCCAGATCGACCGCGATCACATCCGCCTCCATCCCCGGGGCGAGCGTCCCGATCCGGTCCCCCAGCCGCAGTGCCTGCGCAGACCCGGCGGTCGCCAGCCACCAGAGCTGCGCCGGGTGGATCGCCTGCCCGCGCAGTTGGGCGATTTCATAGGCCGCCGCCATCGTCCGCAGCATCGAAAAGCTGGATCCGCCCCCGGTGTCGGTCGCAAGACCCACGCGCATCCGCCCCTTCAGCCCCGCCAGATCGAAAAGGCCCGAGCCGATGAAGCTGTTGGAGGTCGGGCAATGCACCACCGCCGCGCCCATCTCGGCCAGCCGGTCCTTTTCGCGCGGTTCAAGATGGATCGCGTGGCCGAATACCGCCCCCGCGCCCAGCAGGCCAAAGGCTTCGTAGGTATCGAGATAGTCCCGCGCCTGCGGAAAAAGGTCCCTGACCCAGGCGATCTCGTCCAGTTGCTCGCTCAGATGGGTCTGCATCAGGCAGTCGGGATATTCCGCCCAAAGCGCACCCAGCGCCGCCAGCTGTTCCGGCGTCGAGGTCGGCGAAAACCGCGGTGTGATCACATAGGACAGGCGATCCGTGCCGTGCCAGCGCTCCAGCAGGCGCTTGCTGTCGTCATAGGCGGATTGCGCCGTGTCGCGCAGGCCTTCGGGGGCGTTGCGGTCCATGCAGGTCTTTCCGGCCAGCGCCCGCAGCCCCCGCGCCTGCGCCTCGGTGAAAAAGGCATCCACGCTTTCGGGATGGATCGTCGCGTAGGAGCAGAGCGTCGTCGTCCCGTTTGCCAGCGTCAGATCAAAGGTCCGGGCCGCGATGCGCCGCGCATAGTCCGCATCGGCAAAGCGCATTTCTTCAGGGAAGGTGTAGGTGTTCAGCCAGTCGATCAGCCGCTTGCCCCAGCTTGCGATGATCGCGGTCTGGGGGAAATGGATATGCGCATCCACGAAGCCGGCCGAAAGCACTGCGCGCCCATAGTCATGCACACGCGCCGCAGGGTTCCGGGCACGCAGGTCCGTGGCGGTGCCCATCTCTGCGATGCGCCCGTCCTCGACAAGGATCGCGCCATGGGGGTCATGCCGGGCGGCGGCCTCTCCGGTCTCGAAAGGATCGGCGGTAAAGGTGAGGGTCTGTCCCAGAAGAAGGTCGGGCAAGGCGGGCTCCTTTGTCTCGGGGCCAGTCTAGGGGGCCGCGCCGCTGGCGTAAATCGGCCTGTTGCTCGTCCCCCCGGTCGGGTAAGGTCGCGCCGACGCCAAGCCAATGACCGGAGGCCCGCCATGTCCGACGAAACCTTGGTCCGTTCCATGCGGGAAGACGATCACGTCACCCTCGATCAGGTGAGGCTCGAGGCCATCCTCGATGCGGTCGAGCGGGAGGATCAGCATCGGCTTGCCGAACTGCTGGAACCGCTGCATGGCGCCGACATCGCCGACCTTCTGGAACAGATCAGCCCGGCCGAGCGGCGGGGGCTGCTGACGCTCTGGTCCGGGCATATGGACGGCGAGACGCTGTCCGAGATCGACGAAAGCATCCGCGAGGAGGTGATCGAGTTTCTCCCGCGTGAGGTTCTGGCCGAGGCCGTGCGGGAACTCGATTCCGATGATGTGGTCGACATCCTCGAGGATCTGGAGGAGCCGCAGCAGGAAATCATCCTCGACGCGCTGGAGGATGCCGACCGCGTGGCGGTCGAACAGGCGCTGGCCTATCCGGAATATTCGGCCGGGCGGCTGATGCAGCGGGAAACCGTGGTCGCGCCGCAGGACTGGACCGTGGGGCAGACGATCGACTTCCTGCGGCAGGAAGAATGGCTGCCGGCCCAGTTCTATCACGTCATCCTGGTGGACCCCAGGATGCGGCCCGTGGGCCATGTCTCGCTCGGTCGGATGCTTGCGGCGCGGCGCGATGTCCGGTTGAACGACATCACCGAAGACGGGTTCCGCACCATCCGCGCGACCGAAGAGGAATCCGAGGTCGCCTATCTCTTCAACCAGTATCACCTCATCTCGGCGCCGGTCGTGGATGAAAACGACCGTCTTGTCGGTGTGATCACGATCGACGACGCAATGAACGTTCTGGATGAGGAACATGAGGAGGACATTCTGCGTCTTGCGGGTGTGTCCGAGGAAAGCAGCCTTGCCGACGGCGTTCTGGAAACCGTCCGCCAACGTCTGCCCTGGCTGGTGGTGAACCTCTTTACCGCGTCGCTTTCGGCGGTCGTCATCTCGATGTTCGAGGATACGATCTCGGCACTTGTGGCGCTTGCCGCGCTGATGCCTATCGTGGCCTCGACCGGCGGCATCGGCGGAACCCAGTCGCTTGCCGTGGCGGTGCGGGCGCTCGCGACGCGCAGCCTCACAAGCTCCAACGCCGGGCGGGTCGTGCGGCGGGAGCTGTTGACCGGGATACTCAACGGGACGGGCCTTGCGATCATCCTCGGTCTTGCCGGCACGCTGATCTTTGGCGATCCGATGCTGGGCATCGTGCTGGGGCTCGCCATGGTCGCGAACCAGATGGTTGCGGCGCTGGGCGGGGCGCTGGTGCCGCTGACGCTCAACCGGCTCGGGTTCGACCCGGCGCTGGCATCGGGCACCTTTGTCACGACCCTGACCGATGTGATGGGCTTTTTTGCCTTCCTCGGCCTTGCGACGATTCTTCTGCTATGACCGGCACCGCGCCCGATCCGACCGAGGCCAAGAGCCGCGCGCGTCAGGCGGCGCTTCTGGCGCGCGATCTGGCCCATGCGGCGGGGCAGGGGGCGGCGGCCGACCATCTGCGGGCCGCCATCGGGTCAGAGACGGGAAAGATCCTTGCCGGCTACATGCCGATGCGGAACGAGATCGACCCGCTGCCTGCGATGGCCGCCCATCAAGGGCCGGTCTGTGTTCCGGTGATCGTGGGTCGGGGGCAGCCGCTGCGTTTTCGCGAATGGACGCCCGACGCGCGGATGGTGCGCGGCACCTTCGGTGCCCTTGTGCCGGCAGAGGGCGCGTGGCTTGAACCCGATCTTCTGATCGTGCCGCTGGTCGCCTTTGATGCGCGCGGCTTCCGGCTTGGCTATGGCGGCGGTTTTTACGACCGCACGCTGGAAATCCTGCGCGCCAGAAAGCCCGTCGTCGCCATCGGTTTCGCCTTTGGCGCGCAAGAGTTGCCCGAAATTCCGGTCGAGCCGGTCGATCAGCCGCTCGATGGCATCGTGACCGAGCGGGGCGTGACATGGTTCCGCTGACGGCCGCAGCCCCGGCGTGCTGAAACCCGTTGGCCACTGAAGGGCGATGCGATAAGGCTTTGCCTCATGAAGATTCTCTTTCTTGGCGATGTCATGGGTCGGGCGGGGCGTGCCGCCGTGGCAGAACAGCTTCCGGCGCTGCGCCGGGAATGGGCGCTCGATTTCGTGGTGGTGAACGGTGAAAACGCGACGGCCGGCGCCGGCCTTTCCCCTGCCCATGCCAAGGAAATGCTCGACGCAGGCGCCGATTGCATCACGCTGGGCGATCACGCCTTCGATCAGCGCGACATGCTGGGCTATGCCGAGCAAGAGCCGCGCATCATCCGCCCCCTCAACTACGCCAAGGGCGCGCCCGGTCGCGGCGCCCGGGTGTTCGAGGCCACCGGCGGGCGCCGCATTCTGGTTGCGCAGGCGCTTGGACAGGTCTTCATGAAGCGCCCGTTCGACGATCCGTTCTCGGCGCTTGAAACGGTGCTCAAGGCGCATCCGCTGGGCGGTGCGGTGCAGGCGGCGCTGATCGACATTCATTGCGAGGCGACGTCGGAAAAGATGGCCACCGGCCACTGGTGCGATGGCCGTGCCAGCGTGGTGGTCGGGACCCATACCCATGTGCCCACCGGCGACGCGCAGATCCTGCCCGGCGGCACCGCATATCTCAGCGACGCGGGCATGTGTGGGGATTACAACAGCGTGATCGGGATGGAAAAGCTCGAACCGATCCGCCGCTTTGTCACAGGCATGTCCAAGGGACGGTTCGAGCCTGCGGCGGGCCCTGCAACGCTTTCGGGTTTCTATGTCGAGACGGACGACCGGACCGGCCTCGCAACCCGCGCCGTGATGGTCCGTCTCGGTGGCCGCCTGCAGGAGAGTCGCCCCTGATGGCGCACCTCGCCCCGCTGGTCGCATTGCTGGGCATCGGGGCGCTTTGGGGGCTCACCACGCCTTTGACCAAGATCGCGGTGGGCGGGGGTCATGCGGCCTTCGGCATCATTCAGTGGCAGGTCGCGGTCAACATCCTGGTGCTTGGCAGCATCTGCCTTTTGCGGCGCAGGACCCTGCCCATGGGGCCCGCGCATCTGCGGCTTTACCTTGCGGTCGGGCTTATGGGCATGGTTCTGCCGCACAGCGCCTCTTACACGGCGGCGGCGCATCTGCCGGCGGGGGTGCTGTCGGTCGTCCTGTCGCTCGTCCCGCTTTTTGCACTGCCCGTGGCACTGGTGCTGGGGTTGGAGAGGTTCCACCCCCTCCGCGGCCTCGGCCTTGCGCTGGGCGCGGCAGGGATCGTCGTTCTGGCGCTGCCGCAGCTTGCGCTGCCCCAGGCCGGGGCGCTGATCTTTCTGGTCGTGGCAGCACTGGCGCCGCTCTGCTATGCGATGGAGGGGGCGTTCGTCGCAGGCTTCGCCGTGCGCGACATCGATGCGATGCAGACGCTGCTCGGGGCTTCGGTCGTGGCGCTTGGCGCGGTCACACCTGTGGCGATCCTGACCGGGCAGGTCATCCTGCCACCTGCCGCCCCCACCCTGGCCGAGGTGGCGATCCTTGCCGGCGCGGTGGCGAGCCTGATGGCCTACACGGGCTATGTCTGGCTTCTGTGCCGGGCAGGATCAGTATACGCCGCGCAGGTTGCCTATCTGGTGACAGGCTGCGGTGTGGTCTGGTCGATGCTCCTGCTGGGCGAGCGGTATGGAAACAGCTTCTGGTTCGCGCTCATCCTGCTCTTTGGCGGCCTCTTTCTTGTGCAGCCCAAGGCAGGCCGTCACAAAGCCGATGTGATTGAAGTGGTTAAAAGGTTGCCCGGAAACGGGCGTGAAGCATAGGTTTCCGGCGAGAGGCAGGAGAGATCATGTTGGGGTTCGAGTTTTCCGCGACGACCGAGGCATTGCTGGCGATCGCGATCGTCATCGGCATGTTCGTGATGTTCCTGCGCGAGGTTTATCCTGTCGAGGTGGTGGCGATCAGCGGCGCCGTGCTGATGCTGCTGCTGGGCATCCTGCCGGTCGAGGCGACGATGCAGGTCTTTTCCAACAACGCGCCCTGGACCATTGCCGCGCTCTTCATCATCGTGGGGGGCTTGGTGCGCACAGGGACGCTGGACTGGGTCACGCATCTGGCGGCCGTGCATGTGGAAAAGCGGCCGTTGCTGACGCTGGTCGTGCTGTCGCTTGGCGTGCTGGCCCTCTCGGCCTTCGTCAACAACACGCCGGTCGTGGTCGTGATGATCCCGATCTTCATGCAACTGGCAAAGCAGCTGGGGAAATCGCCTTCCAAGCTGATGATCCCGCTGTCCTATCTTTCGATCTTCGGCGGAACGATCACGCTGCTGGGCACCTCGACCAACCTGCTGGTCGACGGCGTTGCGCGCGCCCAGGGGCTGGAGCCGTTCCACGTCTTTGAAATCACCTGGGTGGGGCTGACGCTGGCGGCCGTTGGGGTCGGCTATCTGGCGCTTCTGGGGCCGCGGCTGCTGCCGGATCGCGATTCACTCACCGGGATGCTGACCGACCGGTCGCGGATGAAGTTCTTTACCGAGGTCGCCATCCCCGAAGAAAGCGGCCTGATCGGACGCTCGCTCGATGAGGTGGAGATATTCAAGCGTGGCGGGGCCCGGGTGGTGGACGTCCTGCGCGGCGATGCCTCGCTCAGGCGGGAACTGGCCGAGGTCGTGCTGGCGGCGGGCGACCGGGTCGTGTTGCGGACGCCCATGTCCGAGGTGCTGGGCCTGCAGCAGAACCGCGAATTGCGGCTGGTGGACAAGCTTTCGTCGGTCGAAACGACGACGGTCGAGGTGCTGATCACCCCCGGTTGCCGGATGGAGGGGCGGACGCTCGGCTCCATGCGGTTGCGCCGTCGCTACGGAGTCTATCCGCTGGCCGTGCATCGTCGGAACCAGAATATCGGCCGGCAGCTGGACGATCTGGTCGTGCGTGTCGGCGATACGCTTTTGCTTGAAGGGGCGCCGGGGGATATCCAGCGCCTTGCAACCGACATGGACCTTGTGCAGGTCGGCCAGCCGTCCGAGCGGGCGTTCCGCCGGTCCCATGCGCCCATCGTGATTGCGGTTCTGGTGGGGATCGTGGTCCTGTCGGCGCTGAATATCGCGCCGATCCACATCCTCGCCTTCATCGGGGTGGCCATCGTGCTTGTCACCCGCTGCATTGACGCGGATGAGGCGCTGGCCGGCATCGATGGCCGGCTTCTGGCGCTGATCTTCGGCATGCTGGGGGTGGGCGCCGGTCTCGATCATTCGGGGGCGGTGCAGCTGATCGTCACCACGGTCGCGCCATGGCTCGGGGGGTTGCCGCCCTTCGTGCTGATCCTCTCGATCTATGCGCTGACCTCGGTCCTGACGGAACTTGTGACCAACAATGCCGTGGCCGTCGTGGTCACGCCGCTGGCCATCGGGCTCGCACATTCGCTGGGGATCGACCCGCGCCCGCTTGTCATCGCCGTGATGATGGGGGCCTCGGCCAGTTTCGCGACGCCCATCGGCTATCAGACCAACACGCTTGTCTACGGCCCGGGCGGCTATCGCTTTTCGGATTTCCTCCGGATCGGGCTGCCGCTCAATGTCGTGATGGCGGTTGCGGCGACAATCGTGATATCGCTGTTCTACTGACCGGGCCCGGAGCCCGCCGCAGAGATTGCCACGGAGACTGTCGATGCGTCTTGCCCTTGCCGCCATTCTGATGCTTGCGGGCTGCGCGGCCTCTCTCACGCCGCGCCCGACCGAGGTGGATTTTGCCCCGAACGGCGATCTGACGGTCCGTCTGTCCGACTGGCAGCGATGCACCGGCACGCGCGAGCTTGCCATCCGTCGCGCCGATGGCTGGAGCGGGACGCTGGAAGGCTGCAGCCCCGCCTATCGCTATGACGTGGCACTGGAGCCGAACGCGATACGCTCGGCCCTCGGCCGGCTCTTCGGCTTTTTCCCGGGCATGGGCGTCGTGACGGTCAGCGACAATACCGGCAGGGCGTGGCGCTTTGACGTGCCGCCGCCGCTTCCGTCCCGCTGATCAGAGAGGCCAGAAGATCAGGATCGCCGGCAGGCCCACCGCAAGGACGATCGCCTCCAACGGCAGGCCCATCCGCCAGTAGTCGGAAAAGCGATAGCGGCCCGGCCCAAGGATCACCGTGTTGTTCTGATGCCCGATGGGGGTGAGGAACGCGCAGGATGCCGAGACCGCCACCGCCATCAGAAAGGGGTCCGGACTGACGCCCAGCTGTTCGGCGACCCGGATGCCTACCGGCGCGGCAAGGATCGTTGTGGCGTTGTTGTTCAGCACGTCCGACAGGAACATGGTGACCACCATCAGCAACAGGAGGCTCACCCAGGCGGGCCAGCCCTGGGTCAGGACCAGGAGCCCCGAGGCGATCAGCGCCGACCCGCCCGTCTGGTCAAGCGCCAGACCAAGCGGGATCATCGAGCCCAGGAGCACGATCACCGGCCAGTCCACATGGTTGTAAAGGTTCTGCAGCGTCAGGATGCGTTGCAACACATAGCCGATGATGACAAATCCAAGCGCGACCGGCATCGTCATCAGCGAGAATGAAACCGCGACGATTGCCGCCGCGAAAAGCCCGAGTCCCCACCAGACGTGACGCTCGTTCGTGACGCTCGTACCGCCAGCCAGCGGCAGCCCGCCCAGCCACTGGACCACATCGCCTTGCGTTTCCTCGGGCACGAGCAGCAGAAGGATATCGCCCGGAAAGATCACCGTGCGGCGCACCCGGTCGCGGATCGTCCTGCCCTCGCGCGAGATGCCCATGAGGATCGTGTGATGCCGCCATCCCAGCCCGAGCGCCTGCGCCGTCTTGCCGACGATGCGGCTGTCGGCGGGGATCACGACCTCGACCAGGTTCATGCCGTCGCCGGTGATCTTCGCCTCGGTCTGGCTGCGGTTCTTGGGATAGTCGAGCTTGGTGATCGAGCGGAATTCGTTCAGGGCCTCGGGGCTCGCCTCGACCACCAACACGTCCCCCGCCTCCAGCGTCGCGTTGCGGACGGGGCCATAGCGGGTTGACCCGTCCTCACGCCGCAAGGTCAGGATCGCGAGATCGCTGCGTTCCGCGTCGGGTTCCAGATCGTAGATCTGCCGGCCGATCAACTCGGATTCCTCGGGCACGACAAGTTCGGCCACGTAGTCGTCGATCAGCGCATTCGCCATCTGGCCGTCGGACGACCGGATCGGGATCAGCCGCCAGCCGATCGTCGCGATGAACACGATCCCGGCCACCGTGATCACAAGGCCCACCGGCGCAAAGTCGAACATCCGGAACGGCTCGCCCAGCGATTCCTGCCGGAAACTCGCGACAAGGATATTGGGCGGCGTGCCGATCAGCGTCAGCATCCCGCCGAGGATTGTCGCAAATGACAGCGGCATCAGCGTGCGGCCCACGGCGCGCTTGGCCTTTCGCGCCGTCTGCATGTCGACCGGCATCAAAAGCGCAAGCGCCGCGATGTTGTTCATGAAGCCCGACATGATCGCGCCCACGCCGCCCAGCACCGCGATATGCCGCGCCGTGCCCCGGCTGCTCGACACCAGCCGCCGGGTGATAAGCTGGACGCCGCCGGACCGGGTGATCCCGGCCGATGCGATCAGGACCAGCGCGACGATGACCGTCGCCGGATGCCCAAAGCCGGAAAAGGCGTCTTCGGCGGGGATGACGCCCGCGACCACCCCCACCAGCAGCCCGCCAAAGGCCACGATGTCGTAACGGTAGCGCCCCCACAGAAACAGGATGAGGAGCACGGCGAATATGCTGAAAAGCACGATCTGGTCGGTTGTCATTCCTGTCCCGCTGAAAGGCCCGTCCGGCACCAGAATAATCTTCTCTGACGGGTATTGCCCGCATTAACGCGCGCCGGGCCGGAAAGGGTCCGCGACTTGCGGCATCACCGGCCTTTGGATTATAGAGGCCCGCAATTCCAGTGTATCCGATCGGAGAAGATCATGGCGGGCCATTCCAAATGGGCGAACATCCAGCACCGCAAGGGGCGGCAGGATTCGATCCGCTCCAAGCTGTTTTCGAAATTGTCGAAAGAGATCACCGTCGCCGCAAAGATGGGCGATCCTGACCCGGAAAAGAACCCGCGTCTGCGTCTTGCCGTCAAGGAAGCCAAGTCGAACTCGGTCCCCAAGGACGTGATCGAGCGGGCGATCAAGAAATCGCAGGGTGGCGACGCCGAGAATTACGAGGAAATCCGCTATGAGGGCTATGGGCCGGGCGGCGTCGCGGTGATCGTCGAGGCGATGACCGACAACCGCAACCGGACCGCCTCGAATGTGCGTTCGACCTTTGGCAAGCATGGCGGGAACCTTGGGGAAACCGGGTCCGTCTCGTTCATGTTCGACCGCAAGGGGCAGATCATCTATCCCGCATCCGTGGGTGACGCCGACAGCGTGATGATGGCGGCCATCGAGGCCGGCGCCGAGGATGTCGAAAGCTCGGATGAGGGGCATGTGATCTGGTGCGGCGACACCGACCTTGCCGATGTGTCCTCGGCGCTGGAGGGAAGCCTCGGGGAATCCGAATCCTCCAAGCTCGTCTGGAAGCCGCAGACGACGACCGAGCTTGACCTCGAAGGCGCGCAAAAGCTGATGAAGCTGATCGACGCCCTGGAAGACGACGATGACGTGCAGAACGTCACCGCCAATTTCGAGGTGCCGGAAGAGGTCATGGCGCAGCTTTGACATAAGGCGTCAGGCAGCCCTGCCCGCATGCGCCCAAGGGTGTGAGAGAGGCCGTCCCCATAGGGGCGGCTTTTTTGCCGGCGCGGGCTTGCCGTTGATCCGCCGATAGTATCTGGTCGCCCCCATCATGACGTCAGCCAAACCGCCCGAACATCCTGTCATCGGCATCCTCTGGATGCTGGCGACGGGTTTCCTGTTCGTGGCGATGACGGCGGGCGTCAAATATGTGGGCCCCGATGTTCCTCCGGCGCAGTCGGCCTTTCTGCGCTTTGCGCTTGGGCTGGTCTTTCTGCTGCCGATGTTGCCCGCGCTTTTGCGGATGCGCCTGTCGCGCAGCGCGATATGGCTGACAGGGGTGCGTGGGGCGGTCCACACGGTCGGCGTGATCCTGTGGTTCTATGCGATGACGCAGATCCCGCTGGCCGAGGTCACGGCGATGAACTACCTCAATCCGATCTATGTGACTTTGGGGGCGGCGCTCTTTCTGGGGGAACGGCTCGCGGCGCGCAGGCTTCTCGCGGTCGCGGCGGCGCTTTTCGGGGCGATCCTCATCCTGCGGCCGGGCTTCCGGGAAATCTCGCCGGGCCATATCGCCATGCTCGGGACGGCCGCGGGGCTTGCCGCGTCCTATCTCATTGCGAAACGGCTTTCAGGGGAGATGGGCGCGGCGATGGTCGTCGCGCTTTTGTCGCTGAGCGTTACGGTGCTGCTCGCACCGCTTGCCTGGTGGGTCTGGGTGCCCGTGACGGCGCATCAGATGGTCGTGCTGTTCCTTGTCGCGGGGGCCGCGACCGCGGCGCATTACACGATGACACGCGCCTTCGCCGCGGCCCCTGTCACCGTGACCCAGCCGGTGACCTTCCTGCAATTGCTCTGGGCGACGTTGCTCGGCGCCTTCGTCTTTCACGAACCGATCGACGGGTGGGTGATCCTGGGTGGGGGGATCATCATGGCGGCCGTTCTCTTCATCACCTGGCGTGAAGCCGTGCTGCGGCGTCGTATCGTTCCGGCGACCGTTGAAACCTAGCTGCGGGGGTGGAGCAGACGGGCCAGCACGCCCTCGCGCGTGATGCGCCCGATCGGTGTGCCACGCTCGGTCACGGTCAGCGCGGGCAGGTCGCCCAGCCGGGCCATGGCCTCGCGTATGGGAATCTCTGCCTCGACGGCCGCACCATTCGCCACGCCGGGTTCCAGCGCATCGCGCGCGGTCAGCACGCCGAGCGGGTTCATGTGGTTCACGAAATCCGCCACATAATCCGACGCCGGCGCCGAATAGATTTCCCGGGCGGTGCCGCACTGGACGATGCGCCCGCCCTCCATCAGCGCGATCCGGTTGCCGAGCTTGAACGCCTCGTCCAGATCGTGGCTTACGAAGATGATCGTACGCTTCAGCCGCGCCTGCAGTTCCAGAAGCTCATCCTGCAGCCGGGCGCGGATCAGGGGGTCGAGTGCGGAAAAGGGTTCATCCATCAAGAGGATCGGTGCCTGCGTCGCAAACGCCCGGGCAAGGCCCACGCGCTGCTGCATCCCGCCCGAAAGCTCGCCGACCTTGCGGTCCGCCCATTGCGCGAGCCCCACCAGTTCAAGTTGTTCCTCGACCGCGCGGCGGCGTTCCTTTTCGCCCTGACCGGCGAGTTCCAGCCCCAGCCCCACGTTTTCACGCACCGTCCGCCAGGGCAAAAGGCCGAATTGCTGAAAGACCATGGCGACATGGCGCAGCCGCAGCCGGCGCAGCGTCGCCTTGTCCGCGTTTGTGACGCTGACCATGCCGTTGCCGTCATTCACCCGCACCTCGCCGCGCACGACGGGGTTGAGCGCATTGACCGCCCGCAGCAGCGTCGATTTGCCGGAACCGGACAGCCCCATCAGCACAAGGATCTCGCCGCTTTCGACGCGCAGCGAACAGGCATGCACCCCCAGAACCTGCCCGGTCGCCTTCTGGATGTCCGACCGGCTTTGCCCTTCATCCATCAGCGGCAGCGCCTTTTTCGGATGCTCGCCAAAGACGATGGAGACGTTGTCGAACTCGACGGCAGTTGTCCCGTTGGTCATTTCGCCCGCTCCCGCCGCAGCATCCGGTCCAGAAGAACCGCGACCACCACGATCACAAACCCCGATTCAAAACCAAGCGCCGTGTTGACGGTGTTGAGCGCCCGCACCACCGGCACCCCCAACCCGTTCGCGCCGACCAGCGCCGCGATGACGACCATCGACAGCGACAGCATGATCGTCTGGTTCAACCCGGCCATGATCTGCGGCAGGGCATAAGGAAGCTCCACCTTCCAGAGCCGCTGGCGCGCCGTGGCGCCAAAGGCGGTCGCGGCCTCCATCAGGGCGGCGGGGGTCGAGGAAATGCCAAGATGCGTCAGCCTGATCGGGGCGGGCAGCACGAAGATGACCGTGGCGATCAGGCCCGGAACCATCCCGATGCCAAAGAAGACGATGGCGGGGATCAGGTAGACAAAGGTCGGCAGCGTCTGCATCAGGTCCAGCACCGGCCGCATCCAGGCATAAAGCCGGGGCCGGTGGGCGGCGGCGATGCCGATCGGCACGCCCAGCCCCATGCAGACCACGCAGGCCGACAGCACGAGCGTGAGGCTTTCGGTGGTGGCGCGCCAGTAGCCCTGATTGAGGATGAAGAGAAACCCGACCAGCACCAGCAGGCAGGGCTTCCACGACCGCTGGATGATCCAGGTGAGCACGACAAACACCGCCACGATGGCCAGCGGGGGCGGGGTTTGCAGCACCCAGAGGACCGTCGCGATCAGCCATTCCATCGCGGCGGCGAGGTTGTCGAAGAACCATGCGCCATTGATCTGAAGCCAGTCGAACAGGTCCGCCGCCGTCCGGCCCACAGGTATCTTGGTTTCGGTGATCCAGTTCATGCGCCTCTCGCAGGTTGGGCGTGTCAGGCAGAAGAAGGTCGTTCCGAACTTCCGCTTCGGCCCGCGCGCAACGCACACGGGCCGGCGATGGCGCGCCTACCGGCGCGCGGGCCGGCGATGGCGCGCTTATAAGGCGCCCGGAGCGTCAGCCGGCAAGCGCCGTTTCGACAGCGGGCAGACCTTCGCCGCCGTCAAGCGTGGTCACGCCGTCCAGCCAGGGGGCCAGAACGTCGGTATTTTCCGAAAGCCACTGGCGTGCGGCGGCCTCGGGCTCCATCCCCTCATCGAGGATAAGGGCCATGACCTCGTTCTCAAGCTCCAGCGTGAATTCGAGGTTCTGCAGGAAGAGGCCCGTGTTGGCGCATTCCTCGACATAGCCGGCGCGCGTGAGCGTCCGCACCTCGGCGCCACCCAGATCGGGGCCGAACCAGTCATCGCCGCCTTCCAGATAGGTCATCTCGAAATTGGCGTTCATCGGGTGCGGTTCCCAGCCCAGAAAGACGATGGGTTCCCCGCGCCGCGTCGCACGATCGACCTGCGCCAGCATCCCCTGCTCTGAACTTTCGGCGACGTCGATGGCGCCAAGGCCAAAGGCGTCCGCCTCGATCATGTCGAGGATCAGCCGGTTGCCGTCATTGCCCGGCTCGATCCCGTAGATACGGCCGCCCAAGGCGTCGGCATGTTCGGCGATGGTGTCGAAGCTGACGATGCCAAGCTCGGCCCCTGCCGCATTGGTCGCCAGCGTGTATTTCGCGCCCGTCAGGTTGGTGCGCACCGTGTCAATGGTCCCGGCTTCGCGGTAGGGGGCGATATCGGCCTCCATCGTGGGCATCCAGTTGCCAAGAAAGACGTCGACATCGCCGCTGGCCAGCGAGGTGAAGGTCACGGGCAGCGACAGCAGCACCGTTTCCGTCTGATAGCCGAGCGCGTCGAGAACCACGCTTGCCACCGCGGTCGTTGCGGTGATGTCGGTCCAGCCCACGTCGGAAAAGGTCACGCTGTCACAGGCCGCATGGGCGGGCAGGGCCAGAACCGCCGTGGCAGTTGCCCCAAGCAGAGCCGAACGTATCGTCATCGCATCTCCCCTTCGTTTTTCTTGATTGACGAGTCAATAAACTTCAATGTAGCCCCGGATTGCAAGTCAGAATTGGAAAAACCTATGCCGAAGCTCGGGATGGAGCCTATCCGAAAGGCCGCACTGGTAAAAGCGACCATTGCCGAGATCGGTTCCGCCGGCTCGCTTGACGTGACGGTGGGGCAGATCGCGCGCCGGGCCGGCATGTCGAGCGCGCTCGCGCATCACTATTTCGGCGGCAAGGAACAGATGTTCCTCGCGGCGATGCGTCATGTCCTCACGCTTTACGGGGCGGCGGTCAGGGCGGCGCTGCAGGGCGCGAACACCCCCCGCGCCAGGCTGGAGGCGGTGATCCGCACCAGCTTTGCCCCCGCCGAGTTCCGGCGAGAGGTCGTTGGCGCCTGGCTCAACTTCTACGTTCTGGCGCAGACCGTGCCCGAGGCCAAGCGCCTGCTGCGGGTTTATCAGCGGCGGCTGCACACGAACCTTGTCCATGACCTGCGGCCACTGGTCGGGCGGCGGGCGCCGGATGTGGCGGTGGGGCTCGGGGCGATGATCGACGGGGTCTATCTGCGCGAGGCCCTGTCAGAGGACACGCCGGATGGCGCTGCGGCAGCCGAAATGGTGCTGGCCTATCTGGCGGCGGAAACAGGAAAGGCGAACTGATGCGTGCACAACCTACCGCAAGCCATTTCGTGGATGGCCGCTATCTGGAGGATGCGGCGGGCGAAACGCTCGACGTGATCTACCCGGCAACCGGCGAGGTCATCGCCCGCCTGCATGAGGCGACGGATGCGGTGATCGAGGCCGCGCTTTCCTCGGCTGCGCGGGCGCAGGCGGACTGGGCGCGGATGAAGCCGGTCGAGCGGGGCCGCGTCCTGATGCGCGCCGCGGCCATCATCCGCGACCGGAACCGAGAGCTGAGCGAACTGGAAACGCTCGATACCGGCAAGCCCTTGCAGGAAACGCTGGTGGCGGATGCCACGAGCGGGGCCGATGCACTGGAATATTTCGCGGGCATGGCCGCGACCGTCACAGGCGAGACGATCCCGCTCGGCCAGGATTTTGTATATACAATTCGAGAGCCGCTGGGCGTCTGCGTCGGCATTGGCGCCTGGAACTATCCGACCCAGATCGCCTGCTGGAAGGGCGCGCCTGCGCTGGCCTTCGGCAATGCGATGATCTTCAAACCGTCCGAGACGACGCCGCTTTGCGCGCTGAAGGTCGCGGAAATCCTGATCGAGGCAGGTCTGCCGGCGGGGCTTTTCAATGTCGTGCAGGGCCGGGGGGCTGTCGGGGGGCGGCTTGTGACGGATGCGCGGGTGGCCAAGGTGTCGCTGACCGGATCGGTCGCCACGGGCCGCAAGGTCTATGCCGCCGCTGCCGAGGGGATGCGCCATGTCACGATGGAACTGGGCGGCAAGTCGCCGCTGATCGTCTTTGACGACGCAGATATCGAGGACGCGATCGGGGGCGCGATGCTGGGGAACTTCTATTCCTCGGGGCAGGTCTGTTCCAACGGCACGCGCGTCTTCGTGCAGCGCCCGCTGCTCGACCGGTTTCTGACCCGGCTGAAGGTGCGGACCGAGGCGATCGCCCTCGGCGATCCGATGGACGAGGCGGTGCAGATGGGGCCCCTGACCAGCGCGGCGCAGCTTGACAAGGTCATGGGCTATATCGAGGCCGGAAAGGCCGAAGGGGCGCGCCTTGTGACCGGCGGGACGCGGCCGGACCGCCCCGGCTTTTACGTCACGCCCACCGTTTTCGCCGATGTGACGGACGACATGACCATCGCGCGCGAGGAAATCTTTGGCCCCGTCATGGCGGTGCTTGCCTTTGATGATGAGGAAGAGGTCATCGCCCGCGCGAATGCGACCGAATACGGGCTTTCGGCCGGGGTCTTTACCCGTGACCTGACACGGGCGCATCGCGTCGTAGCACAGCTGCAGGCCGGAAGCTGCTGGATCAACAGCTACAACCTCGCCCCGGTCGAGGCGCCGTTCGGCGGGGTCAAGCTGTCGGGCGTGGGGCGCGAAAACTCGCGCGCGGCGCTGGAAAGCTACACCCAGGTCAAGAGCGTCTATGTCGGCATGGGGCCGGTCGATGCGCCCTACTGACCACGGCTGACGGACTTGGCCTGAGGGGCCTTGGGCGCGGACCCCAGGGCGACAACTCACTGGATAATGGCGAGCGCCGGGCCCGACCGCGCACGCCCGATGCGATGGAGCGTGGGATGGAAGCGGATTTCGTGATCGTTGGCGCAGGCTCGGCCGGCTGCGCGATGGCGTATCGGCTGTCAGAGGCGGGGGCCTCGGTTCTGGTGATCGAACATGGCGGCAGCGATGCGGGCCCCTTCATCCAGATGCCCGGGGCGCTGTCCTACCCGATGAACATGGGGATCTACGATTGGGGTTTCCGGACGGAACCCGAACCGCATCTGGGCGGAAGGGTGCTCGCCACGCCGCGCGGCAAGGTGATCGGCGGCTCATCCTCGATCAACGGAATGGTCTATGTGCGGGGTCATGCGCGCGACTTCGACACCTGGGCCGGGATGGGCGCGCAGGGCTGGGCCTATGCCGATGTCCTGCCCTATTTCAAGCGGATGGAAAACTGGCACGAGGATGGCGACGCTGACTGGCGCGGCCATGACGGGCCGCTGCACGTGACCCGGGGCGGGCGGTCCAACCCGCTGTTCGACGCCTTCATCGCGGCAGGGCGGCAGGCCGGCTATCCGGTGACGCGTGACTATAACGGCCAGCAGCAGGAAGGGTTCGGCCCGATGGAGGCGACGATCCGGGACGGGCGGCGCTGGTCGGCGGCCAATGCCTATCTGCGGCCCGCGCTTCGGCGCCCGAACTGCGATCTGGTCCGCGCGCTTGCCCGCCGCGTGGTGATCGAAGGCGGCCGGGCCGTCGGGGTCGAGGTGATGCGCAAGGGCCGGGTCGAGGTGATCCGCGCGCGGCGCGAGGTGGTGCTGGCGGCCTCATCCATCAACTCGCCGAAGCTGCTGATGCTGTCGGGGATCGGGCCTGCGGCGCATCTGGCCGAACATGGCGTGCCGGTGATCGCGGACCGCCCGGGGGTGGGGCAGAACCTTCAGGACCATCTGGAAATCTACATGCAGTTCGCGGCCAGCCAGCCCGTCACGCTGTTCCGCTACTGGAACCTCTGGGGCAAGGCCTGGGTGGGGGCGCAGTGGCTGTTGCGGGGCCGGGGGCCGGGCGCCTCGAACCAGTTCGAAAGCTGCGCCTTCATCCGGTCGCGGGCCGGGGTCGAATACCCGGACATCCAGTATCATTTCCTGCCCATCGCGGTCCGCTATGACGGCAAGGCGGTGGCCGAAGGACATGGGTTCCAGGCTCATGTAGGCCCCATGCGGTCGAAAAGCCGGGGCGCGGTCACGCTGCGGTCCGGCCGCCCCGAGGATGCGCCGCGGATCCAGTTCAACTACATGTCGCATCCCGACGACTGGGCGGATTTCCGGGCCTGTGTCCGTCTGACACGCGAGATCTTTGACCAGCCGGCCTTTGCACCGTTCCTGAGGCATGAGATCATGCCGGGGCCGGGCGTCGTCACGGATGACGAGATCGACGCCTATCTGCGCGAGCATGTCGAAAGCGCCTATCACCCCTGCGGCACGGTGCGGATGGGGCGGCGGGACGACCCGATGGCGGTGGTCGACGCAGAGGCACGCGTGATCGGGGTGGACCGTCTGCGCGTGGCCGACAGCTCGATCTTTCCGCAGGTGACGAACGGGAACCTGAACGCGCCCTCGATCATGGTGGGCGAAAAGGTCTCGGACCACCTGCTGGGCCGGAACCCCCTGCCGCGCGAGAATCTGGAGCCGTGGATCAACCCGAACTGGCAGGTCTCGCAGCGCTGAAGACGCAGTTAAGGTTTCATTAATCTTCGTTAACATTTCTCCTTGATCGCGGCGCCAAAAGCGCCGAGATCGGGAGAATGTTAAGATTTTGTTCCCTCTTCATCCTCATGCTGATGCCGTGCCTTGCCGCGGCGCAGACGGTTCAGGGCACGGCGCGGGTCGTGGATGGCGACACGCTTGCCATCGGGCAGGAACGCATCCGCCTCTTCGCCATCGACGCGCCCGAGATCGGGCAGCAATGCGACACACCTGCTGGCAGCTGGGCCTGTGGCCGCTGGTCGCGCGATGTGATGGCCGGGCTGGTCGGCGGGCGCAGCGTCACCTGTCAGGGGATCGAGCGGGACCGCTATGACCGGCTGGTCGCCCGATGCGAGGCCGGCGGGCAGGACCTGGGGGCGGCCATGGTCCTGCAGGGCGCGGCGCTCGCCTATACCCGCTATGGCTTCGACTATGAGGAACATGAAAAGAGCGCCGCCATCGCGGGGGCCGGCATCTGGCGCGGCACGTTCGAGGAGCCGGAGACCCTGCGGGCCGCTTCCCGCCAGTCCGCCGGCGCGGGGTCGGCTGCGGGCGCCGGGTCGGGCGGCGGCTGCAACATCAAGGGGAACATCTCTGGTTCAGGGCGCATTTACCACATGCCCGGGCAGGAATATTATGACCGGACGGTGATCGACACCCGCCAGGGGGAACGCTGGTTCTGCTCCCCCGCCGAGGCGGAGGCCGCGGGGTGGCGCAGGGCGCGGCGGTAGCAAGGAGACGCAGCGATGGACCTCGAGACACGGCAGGGACTGCCGGACGGGCTTCGGGTTCTGGCAGAACAATATCCGCGCGATCTCTGGACCAGCCACAGGAATTTCGACGGGCTGACGCGTTTCTGGCTGGAACGGCACATGATGTTCCGCACGCTCCTGGACCGGATCGGCGGTGAAACCCGCGCCTTTGTGGACCGGGATCGCGACGCGCGGGCCTTTGCGGCCGATACCGCCCGCACGACGGGCTTTCTGCTGAACGATCTGCACGGCCATCATCAGATCGAGGATCATCACTATTTCCCCATCCTCTCCGGCCTCGACGGGCGACTGGAACAGGGGTTCGAGCTGCTCGATGCCGATCATCACGCGCTCGATCACCATCTGCACGACCTTGCCGATGGCACGAACCGCATGTTGCAGGCCATCGCCGACGGGCGCGGCCGGGATGAGGCCGGGCGGCTGGAAGCCCGGATCACAACGTTCGCGGGCTTTATCGACCGGCATCTGCTGGATGAGGAAGACCTCGTGATCCCCACGATCCTGCATTATGCGCCCCGACTGTGAACCGTGGTTCTGATCGGCGGGTCAGCCGTCGATTTCATAGGGCAGAAGGCCCCGCCGGTCGGGATTGACCCGCAGGCGCCGTTCCAGCGGCGGCACGGACCGCTGATGGCAGTCGCGCCGTTCGCAGATGCGGCAGGATATGCCGATGGGCTCGAACCGGCGCATGTTCATGTCATCGGCATAGACGAGCGCGTCCGCGTGCTGAACCTCGCAGCCCAGCCCGATGGCATAGCGCCGGACGGGGGCGTTGAAGGACCCGCCGGGCTTTGACACCTCTCGCGCCAGACAGAAATAGCGCACACCGTCCGGGGTTTCGGCGAACTGGCGCAGGAACTGCCCCGGGGTTTCAAAGGCGCGATGCACGTTCCACAGGGGGCAGGCGCCGCCAAAGCGCGCGAATTGCAGCCGTGTGGCGGAATGGCGCTTGGTGATCGTCCCTGCCTGATCGACGCGGACAAAGAAGAACGGCACGCCCTTTTCGCCAGCCCGCTGCAGCGTCGAAAGCCGGTGCGCCACCTGTTCGACCGACGCGTCGAAGCGGTCCGCCAGAAGCTCCAGATCGTGGCGGGTCTCTCTCGCTGCGGCAAGGAAAGCACGATAGGGCATGAGCGCGGCGCCCGCGAAATAGTTGGCAAGGCCGATCTTGGCGATGGCGCGCGCGGTCGCCGACTGGAACCGCGCAAGGTCGAGCGTCGCCTCAAGCAGGTCATTGCGTGTTGCAAGCGCGACCTGATGCAAAAGCTGGAACCGGCGCGTTGCCGGCGCGGCGCGGGCCGAGAGCAGCAGACGCGATCCATCGCGCAGGTAAAGATCCTGCCCCGGCTCTTCGCTGAGTTCGACCCTGATCCCGCAGGCGGCGAGCGTGGCGACAGTGTCCGCCCCATCGGCCGCAAACCGTTCGGCCGCGCGGTCCACCGCGTCGATGTAATTGTCGCAATAGTGGAAAAAGTCGCGCACCTCTTCCCAGGGAGAGGGCCGCAGGCCGTCGCGGCCTTGGGCCTCATCCATGGCGGCGAGGCGTTCGTGACCCTGCCGATAGGCGCTGTGCAGTTCCAGAAAGGCCCGCGCAAGCCCCGGCGCATTCGAGGCGACAAGCCGCAGATCGGCAAGGGCAGGGGCGTGATCGGCAAAAAGCGGATCGGCCAGCGCCTCGCGCATGTCGCTCACGATGCGTTCGGGCTCACCGGTCGAGAATTCGGTGACGTTGAAGCCGAATTCCCGTGCAAGGGCCAGCACGACGCCGGTGCTGACGGGGCGGTGGTTGTTTTCCATCTGGTTGAGATAGGGGAGCGAGACGCCCAGCCGCGCCGCAAAGCTGCGCTGCGTCAGCCCCGCGCCGGTGCGGATGTCGCGCAGCTTGGCGCCCGCGTAGAGTTTCTGCTGCGCCATGATACGCCCTTTGCAACCCCGGTGGCAGAGGTTTGCAAATCGCAGGCGCAGCGGTCAAGCGTCACTTGAGGCCGAGCCGCGCCGCCCGGCGCATCACGAAAAGGATCGACGCCACCGCACCAATGGATGGCACGAGCATCACGATGAGCAGCGGCATCGCCGATGTTCCGCCTGCAAGCACGACGCCTGCCAGCGCGGACAATGCCGCCCCGCCGCCGATCATCATGGCGCCCCCCAGCCCGCTTGCCGATCCTGCAAGATGCGGGCGCACCGACAGCATCCCGGCGGTCGCATTGGGCAGGACCAGTCCGTTTCCGAAACCGACGGTGGAAAAGAGCGCGAAGAACACCGCCGCGCCGGCCAGCCCGGCCGAATAAAGCATCATGAGCACGGCAATCCCGATCACCGTCGAGACGCTTCCGGTCAGGATCATGCGGTTTATGCCGATCCGCACCGAATAGCGCCCCGAGACGAAGTTGCCCAAGGCATAACCGACTGCCGGCGCGCCAAAGTAGAGCCCGAGTTCGGCGGGCCCCAGCCCGAACAGTTCAGACCCGACAAAGGGCGCGCCGCCCAGATAGGCAAAGAACCCCCCGACGGCGAGCGCGGCGGCAAGGCAGTACCCCCAGAACCGCTGGGACACGAGAAGCTCCGGATATTGCCGGAACTGGTCGGCGAGCGTGATCGGGCGGATAACGGCCGTCTCGCCCAGGTCGCGCCAGGTCAGAAAAAGCGTCAGGAGCCCGAAGGCCAGCATCAGAACAAAGCTCGCCTGCCAGCCGAAGGCCTGATCCAGCAAGCCGCCGAAGACCGGCGCGAACATCGGAACGATGGCCATCCCCATCGTGATGTAACCGATCATCGAGGCGGCCTCATCCTGCGGGACCATGTCGCGGACGACCGCGCGCGACAGCACCATGGTCGCAACCACGATAGCCTGCGCCATGCGGAAAAAGAGGAAGGTCACGGCCGTCGTGGCAAGCAGCGTCCCGATGGTGGCCAGGATGAATGCCACGATCGACCAGATCAGAACCGGCCTGCGCCCGAACCTGTCCGATACGGGGCCGATGAAGATCTGCAGCACCGCATTCACCGCAAGATAGAGCGAGACCGAAAGCTGCATCACCCAGTATTCGGTGCCGAAATGCAGCGTCATGTTGTTCAGCGACGGCAGAAAGACGTTCATCGCCAATGCCGAGAGGCTGGTCAACAGAACCAGCGTGAAGATATGCGGCGGCGTGCTGCGGTCGAGAAAGCGGACGACGGGTCTGGAGGTCATGCGGGCTCGCTTGGGCTGTGGCGGGTGTCGGGGCGTCCGGCCTCAGCTCCACTTGTGAAAGATGAAAAAGGCGCCCAAGGCAATGAAGCCGAAGCCGAGCGCATGGTTCCAGCCCAGCGGCTCTTTCAGGTAGAGCACCGAGAACACCGCGAAGACCGACAGCGTCAGGACCTCCTGTATGGTCTTGAGCTGCGCCGCGCTGAAATGGCCGTGGCCGATCCGGTTGGCGGGAACCTGCAGCACATACTCGAAAAACGCGATGCCCCAGCTGACCAGAATGACAGTGACAAGCGGCGCGGTCTTGAACTTCAGATGTCCGTACCACGCAAAGGTCATGAACACGTTGGAAAGCAGAAGAAGGCCGATCGTGAGGATCGGGACGGGGATGTGCGACATCTTGGACCTGCCGAAGGGCTGCGGGCCAAACATGTGGCAGCCGCGCCCGAACTACCAGAGGCCCACCGGGTATTTTGCAACTATACAGTTTGCTGGGGGCGCCCTGCAAAGAATTTGCAAATCTTCCAATTCCCGCTTTGCGCGATGGCGCTGTCGCGCTAGCCTTGGCCAAAAGGACCGGAGGCGCGCGTGAAGGATATTCTGCATCAGCTGGAGCATCGCCGCGACAGCGCACGTCAGGGCGGAGGACAGCGCCGGATCGACGCGCAGCACGCCCGGGGCAAGCTGACCGCGCGCGAGCGGATCGAACTTTTGCTCGACGAAGGCTCGTTCGAGGAATTCGACATGTTCGTCGCCCATCGCTGCACCGATTTCGGGATGGAGGATGAACGCCCCGCCGGCGACGGGGTGGTGACGGGCTGGGGCACGGTCAACGGCCGCATGGTCTATGTGTTCAGCCAGGATTTCACGGTCTTCGGCGGCTCGCTTTCGGAAACCCATGCCGAGAAGATCTGCAAGATCATGGATATGGCGGTGCAGAACGGCGCGCCGGTGATCGGTATCAACGATTCCGGCGGCGCGCGCATTCAGGAAGGCGTGGCAAGCCTCGCAGGCTATGCAGAGGTGTTCCAGCGCAACGTGCTCGCATCCGGTGTCGTTCCGCAGATCAGCCTTGTGATGGGGCCCTGCGCGGGCGGAGCGGTCTATTCCCCCGCGATGACCGACTTCATCTTCATGGTGCGCGACACGTCCTACATGTTCGTCACCGGCCCCGATGTGGTCAAGACGGTCACGAACGAGGTCGTGAGCGCCGAGGATCTGGGCGGCGCCCGGACGCATACAACCAGATCATCGGTCGCCGACGGCGCCTATGAGAACGATGTGGAGGCACTGGCCGAGACGCGCCGCCTGATCGATTTCCTGCCGCTCTCGAACCGGGAAAAGCCGCCCCGGCGCCCGTTCTTCGACAGCCCCACGCGGGTGGAGCCGAGCCTCGACACGCTGATCCCCGAAAACCCGAACCAGCCCTATGACATGAAGGAACTGATCCTGAAGGTCGCGGATGAAGGGGATTTCTTTGAGATCCAGCGCGACTTTGCGGCCAACATCATCACCGGCTTCATCCGGCTGGAAGGGTCGACAGTGGGGGTGGTCGCGAACCAGCCGATGGTGCTGGCCGGATGCCTCGACATCGACAGCAGCCGCAAGGCCGCGCGCTTTGTCCGGTTCTGCGATGCGTTCGAGATCCCGATCCTGACCTTCGTCGATGTGCCGGGCTTTCTGCCGGGTACCGGGCAGGAATATGGCGGCGTGATCAAGCACGGGGCGAAACTGCTCTTTGCCTATGGCGAGGCGACCGTGCCCAAGGTAACGGTCATCACGCGCAAGGCCTATGGCGGGGCCTATGACGTCATGTCGTCGAAACATCTGCGCGGCGATTTCAACTATGCCTGGCCCACGGCCGAGATCGCGGTGATGGGGGCCAAGGGCGCAGTGGAAATCCTCTATCGCTCGGAACTCGGCGACCCCGACCGGATCGCCGCGCGTACCCGGGACTATGAGGACCGCTTTGCCAACCCCTTCGTCGCCGCCGAGCGCGGGTTCATCGACGAGGTCATCATGCCCCAGTCGACGCGCCGCCGCGTCTGCCGGGCCTTTGCGAGTCTTCGCACAAAGAAACTGACGAATCCCTGGAAGAAACACGACAACATCCCGCTCTGAGGGTCTGCATATGCGCCTGCCGGTGCTTTTCCTGTCGCTCTTGCCTGCCCCGGCCATCGCCGACGGGCTCGCGCTGCCCTCGGGCCGCGACGCCACCCTGCAAGAGGCGTTCTGGCAAGGCCCCGAAGAGGTCGATGGCGACTGGCTGAGGTTGCGTTTCGTCACGCCGGGGCTTGTGGCGGAGGGATGGGAAGGCTCGCTTCCCGATCTGGAGTTTCTGTGTGATACGGTCGCCTTGGGCCTTCTGGCCGAAACGGGGCGCCATGCGGATCTGATCATGATTTCGCTTGCGGACCGGCCCTCTGAATTCGGTCAGATCGACCCCGATCTGGTCCAGTTCATAGAGGCGTTTCGTCCGGACGAAGGCCACTGCACAGTGGAAGGATTCTGACGTCGATGCAATTTGCAAAGGGTGCCGGCGCGTTTGACGGCAAAGATGATGCAAGGCTGACACAGCCCGCGAACTTCCTGCACATGGCGGCTTGCGCCCCATGTCCAAGGATTCGCGCATCCGGTAAACTTCGGGGCTGTCACGCTGGTGTGACAGGAATATCCCTGCGCGGGCTGAACGGGCACAACAGCCCGATCCGCGTAAAGGGACGGAACAGGAGACTGACATGTCCGCTACCACCAAAGTTGTTCTGGCGCTTTGCGTCGCTGCCTTCGTTTCGGCCTGCAACCGTCAGCCCGAGCCCGCTCCGGTTGCTCCGGCTCCGATCGCGGCTGAGCCGACCTTCACCGGCAAATACCGCTGATCAGGCCCAGGGGCGGGCCTGTCCCGTCCCGGCGTCAGCCTTGCAGGCCATGCCTGCGGGACCCGGGGGGCCTGTGCCTGCCCGGGTCATTCATGTCCGCCCCCTGCCTGAGGTGCGGCCATGCTGAAACATCGCGGCTTTCCGGGGCGCCTTCCCGGCACGGACTTTCAGTTTACCATCCGCCGCGCGAACAAGGATGGCGCGACCAGGCTTGTCGCCCGCGAACGCTATGCCGACCGCAAGCTTGTAGACCGGCGCGCCGACAGTGCCTTCATGGCGGCCCTCTGGGATCATTTCGGCGAAGAACCGTTCGAGCGGGGCAATCTCGATGCCGGGCGCCTGTCGTGGCTTCTGGGGCGTGAGGTCATCAGCGCCGAGCCGACCTTTGACCCGCAAAGCTATGACGCCCTGCTGCGCATCGACGTCAAACGGGCACGCGCGTCCTTTCCCGAGGTTTTCGAGCAGCCAACCGAAGAGGTTGGCGATGACGACTGGTCGGACGACTGGGACGACGAGGACGAGGATTGAGCGTGATGGCGCGCAACCCCGCCGCGAAACGGCGGACTTCTGCGCAATCGCGCCGGCGTCCGACATTTTGCTTTGACCGGCGGGGGGGCGGAGTCATGCTTGAACCGTCGGCAGGGGGTTCCTTTGCCGCATTTCGTCAGAACTGTTACCCTTCCCCTTCCTGCGGGCCTGGCCTTGGCAAGGTCAGGCCGCTTTTTTCCGCGGTTCGGCAGCTAACTGCCGAACACGGGGCATCAGGAACTTTTCGGTTTTCTCTGACGTGTGATAATCTAGTTTGCACGCAGAAAGCATATTCTATCGGAGGCATATGGAAATGCAGAAGAAAACTATCGCGCTGGGCTTTGCCCTTCTCATGGGTGTCGCGGCTTGCGGCAACACGGTCGGCGAACAGGCCCTTATCGGTGGCGGTGCAGGCGCAATCGCAGGCGCTGCGACCGGCGGTGACGTCGCGGCCGGTGCGGTCATCGGCGCAGGCGGCAACGTGGCGTTCTGCCAGCTCAACCCGCATCTCTGCCGCCGCTAAGCCGCGGCTGACAGAATATCTGATCAAGGGGGCGTCGTGCGCAGGCACGGCGCCCCTTTTCGCATCTGCGTCCGTGTGCCAGGGGGGATAGCATGTTCAAGAAGATCCTGATCGCGAACCGGGGGGAGATCGCGTGCCGTGTCATCAAGACCGCCCGCAGGATGGGGATCGCGACGGTTGCCGTTTATTCCGATGCAGACCGGAACGCGCTGCATGTCCGGATGGCGGATGAGGCCGTGCATATCGGGCCGGCGCCCGCGAACCAGTCCTATATCGTGATCGACCGGATCATGGAGGCGATCCGGCAGACCGGGGCGGAGGCCGTGCACCCCGGCTATGGCTTCCTGTCCGAGAACATGAAGTTCGCGCAGGCGCTGGAGGCGGAAGGGGTGGCCTTCATCGGCCCCCCCGCTACCGCGATCGAGGCGATGGGCGACAAGATCACCTCCAAGAAGCTGGCGGCCGAGGCGGGCGTTTCTACCGTGCCGGGCTATATGGGCCTGATCCCGGATGCGGATGAGGCCGTGCGGATCAGCGGCCAGATCGGCTATCCGGTGATGATCAAGGCGAGCGCCGGCGGCGGCGGCAAGGGGATGCGTATCGCCTGGAACGACGATGAGGCGCGCGAGGGCTTTGACAGTTCCCGCAATGAGGCGGCGAGCAGTTTCGGCGACGACCGGATCTTCATCGAGAAGTTCGTGACGCAGCCCCGGCATATCGAAATTCAGGTGCTTGCCGATCAGCATGGCAACACCGTCTACCTGCATGAACGCGAATGTTCGATCCAGCGGCGGAACCAGAAGGTCATCGAAGAGGCGCCAAGCCCCTTTCTCGATCCGGCGACGCGGCGCGCCATGGGCGAACAGGCCTGTGCGCTGGCCCGGGCGGTGGGCTATACCAGCGCCGGAACGGTCGAATTCATCGTCGATGGCAACCGGAACTTTTACTTCCTTGAGATGAACACCCGCCTTCAGGTGGAACATCCGGTGACCGAGCTGATCACCGGCATCGACCTTGTGGAACAGATGATCCGCGTCGCCGCCGGGCAGCCGCTGCCCTTTGCGCAGCAGGATCTGAAGATCAACGGCTGGGCCATTGAAAGCCGCCTCTACGCCGAGGACCCCTATCGCAACTTCCTGCCCTCCATCGGGCGGCTGACCCGCTATCGCCCGCCGATCGAGGAGGCGACCGAAGCCCGCGTCGTGCGCAACGACACCGGCGTCTATGAAGGCGGTGAGATCAGCATGTATTACGACCCGATGATCGCCAAGCTTTGCACCTGGGCGCCGGACCGCAAGGCCGCGATCACCGCGATGCGAGAGGCGCTGGACGGGTTCGAGGTCGAGGGCATCGGCCATAACCTGCCCTTCCTGTCGGCGGTCATGGATCATCCGCGCTTTGCGGCGGGTGACATCACCACCGCCTTCATCGCCGAGGAATATCCGGAGGGGTTTCAGGGCGTAACCCTGCCCGACGACCTCTTGCGCCGGGTTGCGGCGGCGGCGGTCGCGATGCACCGGGTTGCGGAAATCCGGCGCGCGCGGATATCCGGACGGATGGACAATCACGAACGCCACGTGGGCACGGACTGGGTGGTCAGCCTTCAGGGGCAGGCGTTTCCGGTGACGATCGCCGCCGACCGGGATGGCGCGACCGTCCGGTTCGCGGATGCCGCGCTGCGGGTGGAATCCGACTGGACGCCGGGTCAGCCACTGGCGCGGCTGTCGGTCGATGGTCAGGCCGTGGTGATGAAGGTGGGCAAGATCCCGTCGGGCTTTCTGCTGCGCCTGCGGGGCGCGGAGCTCAAGGTCCATGTCCGCACCCCCCGGGCCGCGGAACTGGCGCAGCTCATGCCGGAAAAGCTGCCGCCGGATACGTCGAAATTCCTGCTCTGCCCCATGCCGGGGCTGGTGGTGAAGATCAACGTGGCCGAGGGCGACGAGGTTCAGGAAGGTCAGGCGCTTGCGACCGTCGAGGCGATGAAGATGGAAAACATCCTGCGCGCCACGCGCAAGGGCGTTGTCGCCCGGATCAACGCCGCGCCGGGCGCCAGCCTCAAGGTAGACGACGTCATCATGGAGTTTGCATGACTCAGTTGGTGATCCGGCCCGGACGCTGTTGCAGCATTTCCTCGCGGCGCAGGGGCAGCCGGTCGATGGCGTGGAAGATTTCCCGCGCGGTCCAGGGGCTGGGCTTTCGCTGCTTCACCATCCCGTCCTTGTCCACGAGCACGAGCGAGAACCCGCGGGGCCGGAGGCGCTGGCGCGGGTCGCTGCGCCCCTCGGGGTCGGTATCTGTCACCACAAGGACGTCCCGATCGTCGAGCCCTGCGGCGGCCGATTGCAACATGCGCATCTGCTGCTGGAACTGCGGATCGTTCGGCGTGTCCGCAAAGACCGCGATGATGCGATGTGTCCATTGCAGATCGGCCAGCGTGATCTCTGCGGCGTCTGCCGTGATGAGCCCGGTTTCCGCCACGGGCGCGCCGGTATCCGTCGATGGCAACGCGGGTGCGTCCGGCGTCTGCGCCAGCGCGGTGCGGCCCGGCATCGGGCTGAACAGGATCAGGAACGAAAGCAGCGTCAGGACCGGTTTCATGGGCTCTCCTCTGGCTGGGGATATAGGCGATTTTCCGCAGAAAGCACAGGGGCAGGGGGTCCGGCGGGGCGATCACATCGACGCCAGCGGCAAAACTGCGGGAGGGCAAGCATGAACGACGACTGGCGCGACCTGGCGGCACGCGAGCTTCGGGGCCGCAGCCCCGAGGATCTGGTCTGGAACACCTTGGAGGGTATTGCAGTCAAGCCGCTTTACACAGCGGATGACATAAGGGGCCTCGGCCATCTGGACAGTGTTCCGGGGCAACCGCCATTCACCCGTGGCGTACGGGCGACGATGTATGCGGGCCGCCCCTGGACCATCCGGCAATATGCCGGTTTTTCCACCGCCGAGGAATCGAACGCCTTTTACCGCCGCGCGCTGGCTGCCGGGCAGCAGGGGGTCTCGGTGGCCTTCGACCTTGCGACCCACCGGGGGTATGACAGCGATCATCCCCGCGTGGTGGGGGACGTGGGAAAGGCCGGCGTCGCCATCGACAGTGTCGAGGACATGAAGATCCTGTTTGACGGCATCCCGCTGGATCAGGTCAGCGTCTCGATGACGATGAACGGCGCGGTGATCCCGATCCTCGCGAACTTCATCGTGACCGGCGAGGAACAGGGTGTGGACCGCAGCCTGCTGTCCGGCACGATCCAGAACGACATCCTGAAGGAGTTCATGGTCCGCAACACCTATGTCTATCCGCCCGAACCCTCGATGCGGATCGTCGCGGACATCATCGAATACACCAGCGCCGAGATGCCCAGGTTCAACTCCATCTCCATCTCGGGCTACCACATGCAGGAAGCCGGGGCGAACCTGGTGCAGGAACTGGCCTTTACGCTCGCCGACGGGCGGGAATATGTGCGGGCGGCGATTGCGCGGGGCATGGATGTGGACGCCTTTGCCGGGCGGCTGTCGTTCTTCTTTGCCATCGGCATGAACATCTTCATGGAGGCGGCCAAGCTGCGGGCGGCGCGGCTGCTCTGGCACCGGATCATGTCCGAGTTCGCCCCGAAAAAGCCCGGCAGCCTGATGCTGCGCACCCATTGCCAGACCTCGGGCGTCTCGTTGCAGGAGCAGGACCCCTATAACAACGTGGTCCGCACGGCCTATGAGGCGCTGGCGGCGGTGCTGGGCGGCACGCAATCGCTGCACACCAATGCGCTGGATGAGGCGATGGCCCTGCCCACCGAGTTTTCCGCCCGGATCGCCCGCAACACGCAGCTGATCCTGCAAGAGGAAACGGGCGTGACCAAGGTCGTCGATCCGCTGGCGGGCAGCTATTACGTCGAAAGCCTGACGGCGGAACTGGCCGACAAGGCCTGGGCCCTGATCCAGGAGGTAGAGGCGATGGGCGGCATGACCAAGGCTGTCGCATCCGGGATGCCCAAGCTGCGGATCGAGGAAAGCGCCGCCCGGCGTCAGGCGGCCATCGACCGGGGCGAGGATGTGATCGTCGGCGTCAACAAGTACCGGCTGGAGAAGGAGGAGCCGATCGAGATTCTCGATATCGACAATGCCCGGGTGCGCGAGGCGCAGATCGCGCGGCTTGAGCATATCCGGGCCAGCCGCGATCAGTCCGCCTGCGATGCCGCGCTGGCCGAACTGGAACGGCGCGCGGCCCATGGCGGCAACCTGCTGGAGGCCGCGGTCGCGGCGGCCCGGGCCCGGGCGAGCGTGGGGGAAATCAGCATGGCGATGGAAAAGGTCTTTGGCCGTCACCGGGCCGAGGTGCGGACGCTGGCGGGTGTCTACGGTGCGGCCTATCAGGGCGATGAGGGCTTTGCCGCGATCCAGCAGGATGTGGAGGCCTTTGCCGAGGAGGAAGGGCGCCGCCCCCGGATGCTGGTGGTCAAGATGGGGCAGGACGGGCATGACCGGGGCGCCAAGGTCATCGCGACCGCCTTTGCCGATATCGGGTTCGATGTGGATGTCGGCCCCCTGTTCCAGACACCGGAAGAGGCCGCGCAGGACGCCATCGACAATGATGTGCATGTGATCGGCATCAGCAGCCAGGCGGCCGGGCACAAGACGCTGGCGCCCAGGCTGGTCGAGGCGCTGAAGGCAGCGGGCGCCGGGGACATCCTCGTCATCTGCGGCGGGGTGATTCCGCAGCAGGATTACCAGTTCCTTTACGACCGTGGGGTCAGCGCGATCTTCGGGCCGGGGACGAACATCCCGTCGGCGGCGCGCGAGATCCTGACGCTGATCCGGGCGGCGCGCTGAGCGATGCTGATCCGGCCGGCAACGCCCGCCGATGGCGCAGCGGTGGCAGAGCTTTGGAATCCGGTGATCCGCGATACGCTGGTGACGTTTACGACACAGCTCCATGCCGCCGGCGATGTCGAACGCATGATCGCGGGCAAGCAGGAGGCGGGGCTGCCCTTTCTGGTCGCGCAGGCGGGCGATGCGGTGCTGGGGTTTGCGAGCTATGGTCCATTTCGCAACGGCCCCGGTTATCGCTACACGATGGAACATACCGTCATCCTGGCGCCCGAGGGGCGCGGCAGGGGAATCGGGCGCGCGATCATGCAGCGGCTGGAGGATCACGCCCGGACGGGCGGCGTTCACAGTCTCATCGGCGGTATCAGCGCGGCAAACCCGGCGGGGCGCGCCTTTCATGCAGCCCTGGGGTATTTGGAGGTCGCCGTCCTGCCCGAAGTGGGCTATAAATGGGGACAGTGGCTCGATCTTGTGCTGATGCAGAAAAAGCTCTGAATGTCGCAATGACAGTGCCGGCTTTTGGCGCTAACATACCCTCATGTCGATCTGGACCCGCATATCCGCCGCTCTTGCGGCGCTCGCCAATGGCGAAGGCCTTGCACAGGTCTTTGACCGCCTGCGCCAGCCACCGGAGCGGTCGGTTGCCTTTACCATCGCCGTAATCGCGCTGGGCGCGAAGATGGCCAAGGCCGACGGAACGGTCACGAGATCCGAGGTCGCCGCCTTTCGCGAGGTGTTTCACATCGCCCCCGAGGATGAGGCCCACGCCGCCCGGGTCTATAACCTCGCGCGGCAATGTGCGCAGGGCTATGAAGCCTACGCCCAACGGATTTCCGGAATGTTCCGCGATGACAATCAGGTGCTGATCGACCTGATGGAGGGGCTGTTCCACATCGCGGTGGCCGATGGCGGCTATCATCCCGACGAAGAGGAATTCCTGCGCAATGTCGCCACGATCTTCGGGCTGAGCGACAAGTGCTTCCGCGCGATCCGCAGCCGCTATGTCACCGATGCGCTGCCCGATCCGTATGAGGTTCTGGGCGTCTCGCTCGACACGCCGATGGACTCGATCCGCCGCGCCTGGCGTGAGGCGGTCAAGGAAAGCCACCCGGACCGCATGATCGCCCGTGGCCTGCCGCCCGAGGCCGTGAAGCTTGCCGAACGGCGCTTGCAGGCGGTGAACCGCGCCTGGGAAGAGATCAGCCACAACCGCGCCGCCTGACGCGGATACTGCCGGCGGCGCGCCGCCGAAGGGCCGCCGGCTCGTGCGCGGATGCCTTCACTTGCGTGCCACATGCCCCATATCAGGGGCATGAGACATGCGATCGCCCTTTCCCTCATGCTTGCGACCGCCGCGCCGGCGGCGGCGCAGGATGACTGGTCGGAGGGGCTCGACCGGTTTCAGGAAGGCGCGCAGCGGCTCTTGCAGGAATTCCTGCGCGAGGTCGAGCCGGGGCTGCGGGACCTGACCCGGGATCTGGCGCGTCAGATCGACGACCTGACGCTTTACCACCGGCCCGAGGTGCTGCCGAACGGCGATATCCTGATCCGGCGCCGTGCTCCGCGGGATGCCCCGCCCACCCCGGACCGGGCCCCGCAAGATCGTCTGCCGCCGGGCCTCGACCGGGACGACGGCATAGAGATCTAAGCGACAGATCTACTCGCCGAGATCCTGACGCGCGTTCTTGACCCGAACCCGCGTTTCCACCTTCAGCGCCTGCGCGAGTGCCGCGAACCGCGATTGGGCGACCTCACCGAACAGGGCCTGCATTTCCGGTTGCAGGATCAGTTCCAGCATCTTTTTCTTGGGGTAGAATTTCAGTGCGCCGGCGCTTTCAGGATGCTCGACGGCGAACATCGCGCCGAACCGCAATGCCTTGCCCAGTACCTCGGCCTCTTGCATTTCCTTTTCGGACAAGAGACGAAACATGCCGCCCATCTTGCCGTTGCGGCTGTTCTTGTAGCGATGCATCAGCGCCAGTCCCAGAAAGACACGGCCCTTGTGGTCCAGTCCGCCCAGGTTCGCGCGGGTCGCGTTGTCAAAACAGGCCTCGGCCCGATAATCGGGATGCGCCCGCCAGGCAGTATCGTGCAGCAGACAGGCCGCCTTGATCAGCCGCTTGCGCTCTTTCGACGCCGATTTGAACAGCGGCTGGAGGAAGGCGTAAAGCTTCTTGCCGAACCCCGGCAGCCGCGCGCTTTGCGCCTCGGCAAAGCGGCAGGCCTCGATCAGCGGGTCGCGTTGGCGCAGGCGTTCCGGCATCTGCTCGTAAAGCAGCCCCTCGCGGATACCATAAGAGGAAATGTCGATTTCCTGCGGGCGGAAGGTCTTGACCAGTTCGCGCAGCACCTCCGAGGCGAGCGGCACAAGCTCTACCCGCTCGCTCGACAGGCCGCCTTCGCCGCGCAGCGTCGCGACATCGCGGTCGCCGATCCAGTCGCAGGTGTCGCGCACCGCCTTGGGGGACATGCGGTATTCGTGCAGCACCGTCAGCGGATAGTTCTGCCGCACCATGTCGAGCCGCGCGATGGCCCGCCATGACCCCCCCACCAGATAGATGCGGTCATGGTCCTTGCCCACCTGATCGCGCAGGCCGACGAGGATCTCCGAGATATGCCGCCGCAACCCCTTTTTGCCACCGCCCACCTGCTGCAGGCGGAACGGCCCGAGCGGCGAGGTCACGCGCGCATGGACCTTGCCGTCGCCGATGACCGCAAGCTCCATCGACGATCCGCCGATATCGCAGACAAGGCCTGACGCCTCGGGCCAGCCCAGCAGGACCCCTTGCGCGGAAAGGCGCGCCTCTTCAGCCCCGTCGATCACCCAGAGCGAGAGGCCCGTTTCCTTCAGCACCTCTTCGCGGAACTCGGCGCCGTCCTCGGCCTCACGCACCGCAGCGGTGGCGACGACGGTCAGGGGCGCGATCTTCATCCCCTCGGCCAGAAGGGCAAAGCGTTTCAGGGCGGCAAGCGCACGTTCCCGCCCGCGCGGGTTCAACCGGCCGCTGGTTGCAAGCCCCGCGCCAAGGCCGCACATCACCTTTTCGTTGTAGAAATAGGCCGGGCTGCGCGCCGCGCCGTCAAAGACCACCATCCGGACCGAGTTCGACCCGACATCGACCACGCCCACCCGGCTGAGCGCGCGGGCCGAAGGGTCTTCGAACAAGGGGCGGCCGAAGGGTCCCCATTCCTCGGTCGAACCGGCTGCGGTTGCGGGCGTCAGCGTGTCCATCCAGTTCCCTTCGCTGCTGCTTCGTCGGCGGCAACCTGCGTCACATGGGCGGGGGCGTCAATCTTCGGAATGCGCCAGGCGCGGCACGTCCTTGGCCCCGGCGGTTCCACGCCCCGAAAGTGACGGGTTCTCCATGAAAAAGCGGTGGCAGTTGAAAAGTTCCTGCCCCTCGGTGGGAAGCGTGCGGGTGAACTGGCCGTCGGGCTGCAGAATCCAGCTCTGCGCCTCATCCGCGAGGTTCGCCGCCATGATCTGGCTGACGATCTGCGCCTTGACGGTGTCGTTGTGAATCTCGACCAGTGTTTCGACGCGCCGGTTGAGGTTCCGGCCCATCCAGTCGGCGGATGAAATGAACACCCGCCCCTTGCGCGAAGGCAGTCCGTGGCCGTTGCCGAAACAGACGATGCGGCTGTGCTCCAGAAACCGCCCGACGATGGATTTGACGCGGATATTCTCGCTCAGCCCCTCGATGCCGGGGCGGATGCCGCAGATGCCGCGGATCACGAGGCTGATCTTCACCCCCGCCTGGCTGGCGGCGTAAAGCGCGTCGATCACCTCGGGGTCGATCAGGCTGTTCATCTTGGCCCAGATCGCGGCGGGACGCCCCGCACGGGCATAGGCGGCCTCGGCAGCGATGAGTTCGAGCAGCCGGGGCTTGAGCGTGATCGGCGAGATCGCGAGGTTTTCCAGCCCGTCCGGCTGCGCGTATCCCGAAAGGAAGTTGAAGACCTTGGTCGCGTCGCGGCCAAGTGCCGGATCGCAGGTGAAAAGCGACAGATCGGTATAGATGCGGGCAGTGATCGGGTGATAGTTGCCCGTGCCATAATGGGTATAGGTGACCAGGTTGTCGCCCTCGCGCCGCACTACGGTGCTGATCTTGGCGTGGGTCTTGAGGTGGATGAACCCATAGACAACATGCGCGCCCGACCGTTCGAGCCGACGCGATTGCCGGATATTCGCGGCCTCGTCGAACCGGGCTTTGAGTTCGACGAGCGCGGTCACGGATTTCCCCGCCTCGGCGGCCTCGCACAGGGCGGCGACGATCGGGCTGTCGCGGCTGGTGCGATAAAGCGTCTGCTTGATCGCCAGAACGTTCGGATCGCGCGCGGCCTGTTCCAGAAAGCGCACCACCATGTCGAAGGTTTCATAGGGATGATGCAGCAGCATGTCCTTTTGCCGGATCGCGGCGAACATGTCCCCGTCATGGTCCTGCACCCGTTCGGGCACGCGCGGGGTAAAGGGCGGCCATTGCAGGTCGCGCCGGCTGTCGAGAACCAGTTCCTTGACATCCGCCATACCGATCAGGCCGCGCAGTTCGACCACCTCATCCGGCGTCACGTCCAGTTCATCCATGATGACGGCGCGCAGCGCGTCGGGGGCGCCCGCCGAGATCTTCATCCGGATCACTTCGCCCCGGCGGCGGCGCTTGAGTGCGACCTCGAACTCGCGGACAAGATCCTCGGCCTCTTCCTCCACCTCGATATCGCTGTCGCGCAGCACGCGGAAGGTGCAATGCCCCTTGTCGATATAGCCGGGAAAGAGCACGCCGAGATGCATCAGCAGCAGTTCTTCCAGCGGAACGAAACGCGCCTCGCCGGGCTTGGCGGGCAGCGCGATGAAGCGGTCGATCTGCTGCGGGATCGGCAAAAGCGCCTGCAGGGGCCGCTGGTCGGTCCGCCGTTCGAGTTGCAGTGCAAGGCAGAAGCCGGTGTTCGGGATGAAGGGAAAGGGATGCGCCGGGTCGATGGCCAGGGGCGACAGCACCGGAAAGACCTTGTTCAGGAAATGCCCCTCAAGGAATTTCTCGTCGCGGCGCGTCAGCTTGGACCGGGTCACAAGCGTGATGCGCTCCGCCTCCAGCAGTTTCTTCAGCTTGTTCCAGACGGTTTGCTGGGCCGCCATCAGCCGCCGCGCCTCGGCATTGATCAGTTCGAGCTGTGCGAGGGGTGACCGCCCGTCCTCGCTGATGCTGGCATTGCCGGCCCGTGCCAGTTCGCGCAGCCCGGCCACCCGCACCGTATAGAATTCATCAAGGTTCGCCGCCGAGATCGACAGGAAGCGCACCCGTTCCAGCAGCGGCACGCGGGGATTGCGCGCCTCATCCAGAACGCGCCAGTTGAAGGCGAGCCAGGAAAGTTCCCGGTTGAAGAACCTGCCCGGCCCGGAAAACTCGGCCGCGGGCAGCGCGGTTGCGCGGGGAAAGGGCGACTTGAGGAAATCGGACTGGGTCATGCGGGCCTTATCGGCGTTTTTTGTGAAGCCTGAATGAAAGTTATGCCCCGGGGGGTTCCGCACTGTCCAGCACCTCGGCGGCAAGGTTGCGCGTCACGGCGCGTCCCTGCGCAAGGGCCGCGCGGTCCAGCCGTTCCACCAGATCGCGGGCGGCGCCGAACGACCGTTCCATCCGCGTCACGAGATAGGCGATAAGCGCGGGCGAGACCGTGATCTGCCGGTCGGAAAAGAGCTTGAGCAGCACCGCGGACAAAAGCTGATCGTCGGGCGCCACCAGCGTCGCGGTCGCGGTGGCCTGCATCCGGCTTGCAAGATCGGGCAGGATCAGGGGCCAGCGGTTCGGCGGGGCCTTCGCGGTCAGCAGGATGCGGCCGCCCTGGGCCACGATCATGTTGTGCAGGTGAAAAAGCGTCACCTCGGCCTCGCGGTCGGTGGCGATGTCGTCGGCATCCTCGATCACCACCCGCCCCCAGAAGGCCAGCGCGTCCGCCGAGGAACTGGCCAGATCGCTGGCCTGAAAGATCATCGCCCCGGTTTCCGACGCCCAGATATTCGCCATATGCGTCTTGCCCGATCCCGGTGGCCCGACAAGGATCAGCTTGCCCAGGGGCCAGTTCTGCCAGTCCGCCACCGTTGCGACCGCAAGCGCGTTGGCTGGCGAGACGTGAAAATCGGCGCGCCCCAGCGCCTCATGCACTGGCAGGCTCAGGGGAAGTTGCGCCATGGGTCAGTCCCCGGGGGGCGGAGGGGGCGGAGGGGCCGTTGTGCCGGTATGAGCCATGGGCGCAATGACCTGCCCGTCGGGCGTGATGACCGGCGGGCTGTCGCCGCGATAAAGCGCGCTTTCGCGATAGCGATGCGCGGCGAAACGCACCAGAACGCCGAGCGCGGCAGCCACCGGCACCGCAACCAGCATCCCCGCAAAGCCGAAGAGAGAGCCAAAGACCGACAGCGCAAGCAAGAGCCAGACGGGGTGCAGCCCGACATACCCCCCAACCAGTTTCGGGACGAGGATGTTGCCCTCGAGGATCTGGCCGATGATGAAGATCACGACGACCGCCGCGATCCAGACAGGTTCCCCCCAGAAGGTGAAAAGCGCGAGCCCGATCGAGATCGTGCCCCCGAGGATCGCGCCGATATAGGGGATGAACGACACACCCCCTGTCACGACGCCCACGACCAGCCCGAAAGGCAGGCCCACGGACATCAGTGTGACCGAGTAATAGATGGCCAGGATGCCGATCACCGCCGACTGCCCGCGCACGAAACCCGAAAGCGCCTCATCCACCTCAAGGGCGAGCCTGCGGATCGTGGGCGCATGATCGCGCGGCAGCAGGCTGTCGATGCGCGCGACCAGATTGTCCCAGTCGAGCAGCAGGTAAAAGCTGACGACCGGCACGATGACGATGAAGACCAGCGCGCTCACGACATTGCGCACGGAGCTCATCAGCGTGTTCAGCAACTCGCCGCCACGGGCGCGGATCATCTCGCCGACATTGGCGAGCGTGTCGCGCAGCACGCTGTCCTCATTCACGTATTCGGGGAAGCGCGCTGAAAGGAATTCCAGCAACTGCCGGAAGATGTCCGGCGCGGTGTTGATCAGTTGCGTGCCCTGGTCGATCAGCACCGGAACCAGCAGGATCAGCAGAGCCACAAGGGCCACCACCGCCATCAGCGTGATGACGATAACCGCAAGCAGCCGCGACAGACCCAGCCGTTCCAGACGGTCGGCGATCGGGTCGAGGAGATAGGCGATGGCGGCTGCCACGATGAAGGGCAAAAGCGTGTTGCCCATCAGCCAGAGCAGCGCCAGAAACACCGCCGCGGCGATGCCCCAGTATTTCAGTTGCGTCCTGATCGGCAGCCCCATCCGGGTTCCCCCTGTTCCTGCCCCGGTTGTCGCCGATGCCCCCGCGTCGCGCAAGCCCGCGCGCATGTGTCGCCGGCATGGCTTGTCTGAAGGGATGCTTTCTAATAGGTGGAAAGGCGAAAACGCCCTGCGGAAAGCTCTGCCATGCGCCTTACTCGCTATTTCCTGCCCGTCCTGAAAGAAAACCCCGCCGAGGCGCAGATCGTCAGCCATCGCCTGATGCTGCGCGCCGGGATGATCCGCCAGCAGGCGGCGGGTATCTATTCCTGGCTGCCGCTGGGCCTGCGGGTGCTGCGCCGGATCGAACAGATCGTGCATGAGGAACAGGCGCGCGCCGGCCATATCCCCGTCCTGATGCCGACGCTGCAATCGGCGGACCTGTGGCGCGAATCCGGCCGGTATGAGGATTACGGCGAAGAGATGCTGCGCATCAAGGATCGCCACAAGCGAGACCTGCTTTATGGACCCACCAACGAAGAGATGATCACCGACATCTTCCGGGGCCATGTGAACAGCTACAAGGACCTTCCGCTGACGCTTTATCAGATCCAGTGGAAGTTCCGCGACGAAATCCGCCCCCGTTTCGGCGTGATGCGCGGGCGCGAGTTCCTGATGAAGGACGGCTACAACTTCGACATCGACAAGGACGCGGCCATCCATGCCTATAACCGGCACATGGTCAGCTATCTGCGCACCTATGAACGCATGGGCCTGACGGCAATCCCGATGCGCGCGGCCTCCGGGCCGATCGGCGGGGACAACACACATGAATTCCTGGTGCTGGCGGAGACCGGCGAATCCGAGGTGTTCTATGACAGCGCGATCCTCGACCTGAAGCTGGGCGAACGTGTCGTGGATTACGACAGCCGTGAGGAATGCGAAGGGATCGTTCAGGAATGGACTGCGCCTTACGCCCGCACCGACGAAACCCATGACGCGGCGCTTTTCGACCAGATCCCCGAGGAACGGCGCAAAAGTTCTCGCGGGATCGAGGTGGGCCAGATCTTTTATTTCGGCACCAAGTATTCCGAACCGATGGGCGCCGTCGTCGTCAACGACAAGGGCGAGCGCGTGCCCGTTCATATGGGAAGCCACGGGATCGGGGTGTCGCGCCTGCTGGGCGCCATCATCGAGGCGAGCCACGACGACCGCGGCATCATCTGGCCTGAAGGCGTGACGCCCTTCCCGGTGGGGATCGTCAACCTGAAACAGGGCGATATCGCGACCGACGGCGCCTGCGAGGCGCTTTACAACACGCTGATCTCCAAGGGGTTGGAGCCGCTTTATGACGACCGTGACGACCGGGCCGGCGCCAAGTTCGCGACGATGGACCTGATCGGCCTGCCCTGGCGCATCACGGTCGGGCCGCGCGGCCTTGCGAACGGGATGGTGGAACTGACCTGCCGGCGCACCGGCGAAAGTCAGGAAATGACGCCCGAGGCCGCCGTCGCGCGTCTGGTCCAGATCTACGAAAAGCACTGATCGCGCATGGCCCGTCGCACTGCCCCATTTGCCGGCTTCGAATGGATGATCGCCTGGCGCTACCTGCGCGCCCGGCGGGCCGAGGGTGGCGTCAGCGTGATGACCTGGATCAGCCTGATCGGCATTGCGCTCGCGGTGTTTGCGCTGATCGCGACACTTGCGGTGCGGTCCGGGTTCCGGACCGAATTCGTCGGCACGATCCTTGGCGCCAATGCCCATGTGACGCTTTACGCCACGACGCAGATCCCCGGGACGGATCAGACGACGCGCCTGATCGCGGATTACGAGGAACGCGCGGCCTCGGTCGCGCAGGTGCCGGGCGTGACGCGCGTGGCGCCGATCGTGCGCGGACAGGTCATGGTGGCCCAGCAGGGCCGCAATGGCGGGGCCGAGGTGCTGGGCATCGCGGCGGCGGACCTTGCGACCATCCCGGCGATCGCCAATTCTGAAACGGCGCAGGGCGACCTGGCGCGGTTCGATGAAGGGATCGCCATCGGCGCAGGCATCGCGCGCGAGCTTGGCATCGCGCTTGGCGACCGGGTCAGGCTGATCTCGCCCGACGGGGTGCGCACCGCCTTCGGCCCCAGTCCGCGGGTCAATGCCTATGAGGTCGTCTATATCTTCAGCGCCGGGCGCTATGACATCGACCGCACCCGCATCTACATGCCGCTTGAGCCCGCGCAGGAATATTTCAACCGCGAAGGCTATGTCGATGAGCTGGAGATCATGGTCGAGACCCCCGAGGCCGTCGACCAGATGATCCCGGACCTGATGCGGGCCGGTGGCGAGGGTGCCTATTTCTGGACGTGGCGCGACAGCGCGGGGGGCTTCCTGCGAGCATTGGAGGTCGAGGACAACGTGATGTTCGTCATCCTCTCGATCCTTGTGCTGATCGCGGCGATGAACATCGTCTCGGGCCTCATCATGCTGGTCAAGAACAAGGGCCGCGACATCGGCATCCTGCGCACGATGGGCCTGTCCGAGGGTTCCGTCCTGCGGGTCTTCTTCATCTGCGGCGCGTCGGTGGGCATGATCGGGACGCTGGCCGGGGTGATCCTCGGCTGCCTGTTCGCGATCTATATCGACCCGATCTTCGCCTTTGTGAACTATGTCATGGGCGGCGGTGTCTGGGACCCGGCGATCCGGGGGATCTATGCGCTGCCGGCCGAACTGCGCGGATGGGACGTCTTCCGGGCGGTGGCCCTGTCGCTTGGCCTCTCGTTTGTCATCACCATCTTTCCGGCGCGGCGCGCGGCACGCATGAACCCGGTCGAGGCCCTGCGCTATGAATGATGCGGTGCTGAACCTCCGGGGGATCGAAAAGACCTATAACAAGGGCCAGCCCGGTGAGGTGCAGGTCCTGCGCGGGATCGACCTGTCTGTCTCGCGCGGAGAGGTTGTGGCCCTTGTCGCGCCTTCGGGGGCGGGCAAGTCGACGCTTTTGCATATCGCCGGGTTGCTCGACACCGCGGATCGGGGCCAGGTTGCAATCGCCGGACAGGAAACGGCCGGCCTTTCGGATGCGCGCCGCACCGAGCTGCGTCGTCAGGATATCGGCTTCATCTATCAGTTCCATCACCTGCTGCCCGAATTCTCGGCGCTCGAAAACATCGTCCTGCCCCAACTGGCGAACGGCGTCCCCCGCCGGGATGCGGCAGAGCGTGCGCAGACGCTTCTGGCGCGGGTGGGCGTCGGGCACCGGGGCGGTCATCGCCCGGCGGCGCTTTCGGGGGGCGAACAGCAGCGCGTTGCCTTTTGCCGTGCGCTCGCCAATGGCCCCCGTCTTTTGCTGGCGGACGAACCGACGGGCAACCTGGACCCCGCGACATCGGATCAGGTTTTCGGCGCACTGATGGACCTTGTGCGCGAGACGGGGCTGTCTGCGCTGATCGCGACCCATAACCTTGATCTTGCCGCGCGTATGGACAGGGTGGTGCGGCTTGAGGCAGGCTCTGTCGTCGTGGCGTCAGGCATCGCTTGAACCGCGCCGCCGGGGGTGGTCTATTGCCCCCTCAACCAGAACGCAGAGCAGAACCCTGAATCGAGAGCCGATGCCCGCTGACGACCTTCTTGGCCCGCAGGCCGACCAGAGCTATGACGCCTCTTCCATCGAGGTGCTGGAGGGGCTGGAGCCCGTCCGCAAACGTCCCGGCATGTATATTGGCGGAACCGATGAACGCGCGCTTCACCATCTGGTGGCCGAGATCCTCGACAACTCGATGGATGAGGCCGTCGCGGGCCATGCGAACCGGATCGAGGTGGAACTGCACGCCGACTACTCGATCACTGTCCGGGACAACGGCCGCGGGATGCCGATCGACCCGCATCCGAAATTCCCGGGGAAATCCGCGCTCGAAGTGATTTTCTGCATCCTTCACGCGGGGGGCAAGTTTTCGGGCAAGGCCTATCAGACCTCGGGCGGTCTGCATGGGGTCGGTGCCTCGGTCGTGAACGCGCTGTCGGATCATCTGCGGGTCGAGGTCGCACGCAACCGCGAACTTTTCGTGCAGGAGTTTTCGCGCGGCATCCCGCAAGGGCCGGTGCAAAAGGTCGGACCTGCCCCCAACCGGCGCGGCACGAGCGTCACCTTCCACGCCGACGAACAGATCTTTGGTCATCACCGGTTCAAGCCCGCGCGGCTGATCAAGATGGTGCGGTCCAAGGCCTATCTGTTCTCGGGGGTGGAAATCCGCTGGAAATCCGCCATCGACGACGGCGAAACCCCGCGCGAGGCGACGTTCCATTTCCCCGGCGGGCTTGCGGATTATCTGAACGAACAGTTGCAGGGCAACGCGGCCTATGCCGACATTCCTTTCGCCGGCCGGGTCGGCTTCATGGAAAAGTTCGGCGTCACCGGCTATGTCGAATGGGCGATCAACTGGACGCCCGCCCGCGACGGCTTCATCCAGTCCTACTGCAACACCGTGCCTACGCCCGAGGGCGGCACCCATGAACAGGGGTTCTGGGCCGCGATCCTCAAGGGCATCCGGGCCTATGGCGAGTTGGTGAACAACCGCAAGGCGGCGCAGATCACCCGGGACGACATGCTGGCCGGGGGATGCGCGCTCGTCTCCTGCTTTATCGCCGAGCCGGAATTTGTCGGTCAGACCAAGGACCGCCTTGCCACGACCGAGGCCGCGCGGCTGGTCGAGGGCGCGGTGCGCGACCATTTCGACAACTGGCTGGCGGGAAACACCAAGGCGGCCGGGGCGATCCTCGATTACCTTGTCCTGCGGGCCGAGGAGCGGCTGCGGCGCCGGGCCGAAAAGGAAACGCAGCGCAAGACAGCGACGAAGAAGCTGCGCCTGCCCGGCAAGCTGGTGGATTGTTCCGCAACGGGTCGCGAGGGGACCGAGCTTTTCATCGTCGAAGGGGACAGCGCCGGCGGCAGCGCCAAGATGGCGCGCGAACGCAAGACGCAGGCCCTGCTGCCGTTGCGGGGCAAGATCCTGAACGTGCTGGGCGCCGCCAGTTCCAAGCTGGGCCAGAACAGCGAGATCAACGATCTCTGCCAGGCATTGGGCGTCGGGCTGGGCACCAAGTTCAACATCGACGACCTGCGCTATGAAAAGGTCATCATCATGACCGACGCCGATGTCGACGGGGCCCATATCGCGGCGCTGCTGATGACGTTCTTCTACACCTACATGCGCCCGATGATCGACAAGGGGCACCTGTATCTCGCCTGCCCGCCGCTGTTCCGGCTGACGCAGGGCGCGCACCGGGTCTATGCGCTCGATGAGGTCGAAAAGAACATCCATCTGGCCAAGGGGCTTGGCGGGCGCGGCAAGATCGACGTCAGCCGCTTCAAGGGGCTGGGCGAGATGGACGCCAAGGACCTGCGCGAGACGACCATGAACCCGTCGACGCGCAAGCTGATCCGCGTCAGCATAGACGACGACGAACCCGGCGAGACCGGCGATCTGGTCGAGCGTCTGATGGGCAAGCGGCCCGAGATGCGGTTCCAGTACATCCAGGAAAACGCTCGTTTCGTCGAGGAACTGGACGTCTGACGTTGACTCCGGGGCCGGGCGGTATATAAGCCGCCCGTTCCGGGGAATCGTTCCCGGTTTTGGTGTTGGTGGCCCCCGCAAGGGGATGCCTGTCGGCAGAAGGCCCCGGGCCCGATGCAGAGGACAACGCCCTTCACATGAACGAAGGAGATCAGCCGTGACGAAACGCACGTCTGCCAAGTACAAGATCGACCGCCGCATGGGCGAAAACATCTGGGGCCGTCCCAAGTCGCCGGTGAACAAGCGTGAATACGGCCCCGGCCAGCACGGCCAGCGCCGCAAGAACAAGCTGTCGGACTTCGGTACCCAGCTGCGCGCCAAGCAGAAGCTCAAGGGCTACTATGGCGACCTGACCGAAAAGCAGTTCCGCCGCATCTATGCCGAAGCTGGCCGGATCAAGGGCGACACCAGCGAGAACCTCATCGGTCTGCTGGAGCGTCGTCTGGATGCGGTCGTCTACCGCGCCAAGTTCGTGCCGACCATCTGGGCCGCGCGTCAGTTCGTGAACCATGGCCATGTCACGGTGAACGGCAAGCGCGTGAACATCGGGTCCTATCGCGTCAAGGAAGGCGACGTGATCGCCGTGCGCGACCGGTCCCGCCAGCTTGCCATCGTGCTTGAGGCCGTGGCCCTGGCCGAGCGTGACGTGCCCGACTACATTGAGGCCGATCATTCCAAGATGACCGCGACCTTCGTGCGCACCCCGGGCCTGTCGGATGTGCCCTATCCGGTGCAGATGGAACCGAACCTGGTCGTCGAATTCTATTCGCGCTGACCGGCGTCACCGCGTTTTCAAAGGCCCGCCCCCCAAGGCGGGCCTTTTGCTGTTCCGGACCGGCAAGATGTCGCTGGCAAAGACCGCCCCTCCCGGCTAGAACCGGCGCGGAATAATCGGAGTAGCACCATGAGCGACATGATCCGACCGCAGCCCGGCATCCTCGACATTGCCCTTTACGAAGGCGGTCAGAGCCATGTGGACGGCGTGGCGGATGTGGTAAAGCTGTCTTCGAACGAAAACCCCTTTGGCCCCGGCGACCGCGCGATCGAGGCGTTCCGCCGGACCGCGCATACCCTCCACCGCTATCCGAACACCGATCACGGCAGCCTGCGCCGCGCCATCGGCGAGGTTCACGGGCTCGACCCCGACCGCATCATCTGTGGCGTAGGTTCGGACGAGATCATCACCTTTCTCTGTCAGGCCTATGCCGGGCCGGGGGATGAGGTGCTCTTCACCGAGCATGGTTTCCTGATGTACCGCATCTCGGCCCTTGCGGCCGGTGCCACGCCGGTCGAGGTTTCCGAGTCCGAACGCGTCACCGATGTCGATGCGATCCTGGCGGGTTGCAGCGAACGCACGAGGCTCGTCTTCATCGCCAACCCGAACAACCCTACCGGCACGATGATCGGCGGGAACGAGATTGCGCGCCTTGCCGACGCGCTGCCGCCGCAGGCGCTTCTGGTGCTGGACGGCGCCTATGCTGAATATGTGGAGGGATATGACGGCGGGGCCTCGGTCGTGGGAAGCCGGTCCAATGTCTTCATGACGCGGACGTTTTCCAAGATCTACGGGCTGGGGGGGCTGCGGATTGGCTGGGGCTATGGTCCGCGCCATGTGATCGACGTGCTGAACCGCATCCGGGGGCCGTTCAACCTCTCGACCACGCAGCTGGAAGTCGCCGAGGCCGCCGTGCGCGACCAGGATTATGTCGCCAAATGCCGCGCCGAGAACGCCCGTCTGCGGATCTGGCTGGCCGAGGCGCTGGCCGAACATGGCGTGCCCTGCGATATCTCGATGGCGAATTTCGTGCTGGCGCGGTTCCACGATGCCGGTGAGGCCGAGGCCTGCGACGCCTTCCTGCGGTCGAACGGTATCATCGTCCGGCGCGTCGGCAGCTACAAGCTGCCGCATTGCCTGCGCATCACCGTGGGGGATGAGGCGTCCTGCCGCCGGGTCGCCCATTGCATCGGCCAGTTCAAGGGGCGGCGCTGATGGCGGCGATCTATGAACGGGTGGCGCTGATCGGCCTGGGGCTGATCGCGTCCTCTATGTCCCATGCGATGCGGGCCAAGGGGCTCGCGGCCGAGATCACCGGCCACGCCCGCAGCGCCGAGACACGCCGCATCGCGGCTGAAATCGGCCTTTGCGACCGGGTGTATGAGACAGCGGCCGAGGCCGTTCAGGGTGCCGACCTGGTGGTTCTATGCGTGCCCGTGGGCGCGATGGGCGAGGTTGCCGCCGAAATCGCCCCTCATCTGCGGCCCGGCGCGACGCTTACCGATGTGGGCTCGGTCAAGCAGGCGGTAATCGAGGCGGTCGGCCCGCACGTCCCCGAAGGCGTGCATTTCATCCCCGGCCACCCGCTCGCCGGAACCGAGCATTCCGGCCCCCGGTCCGGTTTCGCAACCCTCTTCGAGAACCGCTGGTGCCTGCTGGTTCCGGTCGAGGGCACCGCCCCCGAGGCGGTCGCGCGTCTGCGCCGCCTGTGGGAGGAAATGGGGTCCAATGTCGAGGAAATGGACGCGGCCCATCACGATCTCGTGTTGGCGGTCACAAGCCACACGCCGCACCTGATCGCCTATACGATGGTCGGTGTGGCCGACGATCTGCGGCGCGTGACGGACAGCGAGGTCATCAAGTATTCTGCCGCTGGTTTCAGGGACTTCACCCGTATCGCGGCCTCCGATCCGACGATGTGGCGCGACGTGTTCCTGACCAACAAGGAGGCGACGCTGGAGATCCTGGGCCGGTTCACGGAAGAACTTTTTGCGCTGCAAAGGGCCATCCGGACGGGGGACGGCGCGCATCTTCATGAATATTTTACCAGGACAAGGGCAATACGTCGGGGTATCATCGAGGCCGGTCAGGATACGGCCGCGCCAGACTTCGGCAGGATAAAGGTAGGTTCATGAGGCGATTTCTTCTGGTTCCGGCGATCCTGCTAGGCGCTTTTGCGCAGGTAGCAGGGGCAGAGGCGCCAGAGACATCGCCGCGCCCCCAATTGCGGGAGGTGCCGGAAACCGCAGCCGCCCCTGACATCCGCCCCATGCCCTTCATGTCGGCCGCCGCTGCGACGGTGGCCATTGCCGGGCCGATTGCGCTGCGTCCCATGGCGCGCCCGGGTGCGATCACCACGCCTGCTGCGCCGGGTGGCGCGACTGCCGCCGAGACTGCGGCAATTGCAATTGCCGGTCTTGCCGCATCCCCGCGCCCGCCGCGCAGGCCCGCCGCTGCTGCCCGTCAATCGGTGTCGCCCGAGGTCTATCAGGTCGTTTCCGCCGCCGTGCGCAGCCAGCCCCTGCCCGAGGCGATCATCGGACGGCAGGGCACTGGTCTTTGCGGCGTCCCCGGGATCGAGGGGCAGACGATCGCGCCCATCACCTCCAACGTGCGCGGCTGCGGCGTGCCGGAACCCGTCCGCGTGACGGCTGTGGATGGCGTTCGTCTGTCACAGCCCGCGATCGTCGATTGCACGACGGCGCGGGCGCTCAACACCTGGGTTCAGCGCGGGGTCAAGCCGGCCGTCGGGCGTACGGGGGGCGGGGTCGTGCAGTTGCAGGTCGCGGGCCACTATGTCTGCCGGCCGCGCAATAACCGCCGCGGCGCTGCGATCTCGGAACACGGGCGCGGCAAGGCGATCGACATTTCCGGCTTCCGGCTGGCGAACGGTGATACGGTGAACATCCTGCAAGGCTGGCGCAGCCGCCAGCACAGCGCGATGTTGCGACAGATCCACCGGTCGGGCTGCGGTATCTTCGGCACGACGCTCGGCCCCGGTTCGGACGGGATGCATGAGGATCATCTGCATTACGACACCGCTGCCCATCGCAACGGGCCCTATTGCCGCTGACGGTCGGGACCTCGCCTCAGAGGCGTGGCTCAGAACCGCGGCGCGGGGCCGAGCGGCAGCGGACCAAGGCTCATCATGCCATTGTTGAACGAAAGTGGGGCCTGAAGGGTCTGCGGTTCACCCGACATGCGGGCGAGCATTCCCATCGCGTTTTCCCAGGTCGGCGCGACCTCCGGGTCGATCAGCCCCGCCTCGACCGCGAGCGCGAGCATTTCGCGCCAGTTGTCGGTGCGCAACTCGAGCCGCCCCGAAAGCAGCCCGGTCTGCCCGACAGTGATCGCGCCCTGCCCCCGCACCTCGACCTCGCCCCAGCGGAGGCTGAGGTTGCGCACCGAAATCTCGCCCGGGCGCGGCCCCGCCATCTGCACCAGCCCGTCGAAGACAAGCGTCCCCTCATCCCCCGAGAGCGCCGGCGGAAGCGGCGCGAGCCGCAATCCGCGCGCCTGCAGCGAGACTTCGTGCGTGTTCGCCTCTGCCGCCATGATCCGCGTCGAAAGCTGCGCCGAACCCACCTCGATCAGGCGCATATCGCTTTCGGCCCGCAGCCCTTCTGCGACCCAGGTCGCGCGGTTCAGGCGCTGGTTCAGCGGCTCGAACACCGCGCTTGCCTGCATCCGGTCGCTCGTGATCGCATAGGTTTCGGCGCCAAGCGTCAGGTCCTGACGGTCGGGCCAGGTGACGATGACGTGATGCGGCCGGTAGCTGAGCGCAAAGACCTGCAGGAACGGCGCGCGCCAACCGATGCCCGTGGCACGGTCCATGATATCCGGCGTGTCGATCGTCAGGTCGAAACGGTTCGGGAACCCCTGGACCGCAATCCCCCCGTTCTGCGCATCGAGCCCTCGCGCGGGCGCCGTCGCGAACCAGTCCTCGGCCAGACGTTCCGCGCGCGAGGCGCCGAAGAACCAGTATCCCCCCCAAAGAAGGGCGAGCATCACGAGAATGGCAGGGAGAATCCGCATCGGGGACCTTTCTGTTTGCGCGGCCTGTATTTATAGCCACAGCAGGACAAGGACCAGTCACATGAGCGAGGTATGCGGACATGCTCTGGGTCTTCGGCTATGGCTCGCTTATCTGGAATCCCGGCTTTCTGTGGGCCGAGCGTCATCTGGCGCGGCTGTCGGGATACAGGCGCAGCTTTTGCATGCGCTCGATCCATCACCGGGGCACGCCCGATGAACCGGGGCTTGTACTTGCGCTGGAACCCATGCACGGCGCCGGTTGCGACGGGGTCGTTTTTGGCGTCGCGCCCCAGCAGGCAGAGGCGACGATGGACTATCTGCGCGAACGCGAACTGATCTCCTCGGCCTATCTGGAAGAGGTTCTGCCTGTCACCTTGCGTGACGGGCGCCGCGTCGATGCGGTCGCCTATGTCGTCGACACGGCGCATCCGCAATATTGCGGCGGGCTCGACCTGGGCGTTCAGGCCGACATCATCGCCCGCGCCCATGGGGGCAGGGGGCCGAACCGCGAATACCTGAAGAACACGGTTGAGCATCTGGAGGAACTTGGCATCGCGGACGATGAACTGCGCCTGCTTTCGCGGCGGGTGGACCAGATTTCGCCCCCGACGCCGCAGCGCAGCACCTGACTGTCGCGATTGTCGGTTGGCAGGGGGAACCGTCCCGCCTATTGTCGGGGCAAAGTGAAGGGGCAGGAACGTCCAGATGGACAAACTCATGATGAAGCAGGCCGAGCCGTATTTCTCGCAGCCGGTCCGACAGATCGTCATGATGCTGATCGTGGTGGCGCTGACCTGCACCGGCGCCTATCTGGCCTATCCGCAGGTGTCGTCCGTATTCCTGGCCAATGTCTGGCTGAACGGCTTCATCTTTTTCGTATTCCTGCTGGGCGTCGCGACCTGTTTCTGGCAGGTCCTGACGCTGATTTCCTCGGTAAACTGGATCGAGGGGTTTGCGGCGGAACGTCCGGGGCATCAACTGACCCGGGCGCCGACGCTGCTGGCGCCGCTGGCGGCGCTTTTGCGCTCGCGCGGGGCAAGGCGGCAGATCTCGGCGACCTCGGCGCGGTCAATCCTCGACAGCGTCGCGACCCGCATCGAGGAATTGCGCGACATCACGCGCTACATCGTCAACCTCCTTATCTTCCTCGGGCTCCTGGGCACGTTCTATGGCCTTGCGACCACCGTGCCCGCGGTGGTCGAGACGATCCGCTCGCTTTCGCCGGGGCCGGAGGATAGCGGGATCGCCGTCTTCGACCGGCTGATGACCGGGCTTGAATCGCAGTTGGGCGGGATGGGGACGGCCTTTTCCTCGTCCCTGCTGGGTCTTGCGGGATCGCTTGTGGTCGGGCTGCTCGAACTCTTTGCCGGGCATGGCCAGAACCGTTTCTATCGGGAACTGGAGGAATGGCTGTCCACCATCACCCGGCTCAGCCTTGCCGGGACCGAGGGCGAGGGCGTCGATCAGGCCGCACTCGCCGGGGTGATCGACAACATGGCGGAACAGATCGACATCCTGCAGACCATCCATGCGGAATCCCATGCCAGCCGCAGCGAGCTGGAGGGCAAGCTCACCATGCTCGCGTCGGCCATCGAGGGGCTGAGCCGTCAGATGGAGGCCGGCGGCGGCGGGGTCGCGGCGCTGGAACGGGTGGCCGAGGGGCAGGACCGCCTGATCCGCGCGATCGCCGAGGGCGGCGGCGCAGATGGCATGGACGCCGAAGCCCGGATGCGCCTGCGGTCGATCGACGTGCAACTGCTGCGGATCTATGAGGAAATGGCGGCGGGGCGGCAGGAAACCGTTGCCGACCTGCGCAGCGATATCTCGGTCCTCACGAAATCCGTCCGCCAGTTGTCCCGCACCACGGCGCGCTTCGCGCCCGACGCCGAAGGGAACTGACCATGGCGCTGGTCCGACGCGGCGGACAGCGGTTTTCGGGCGCGATCTGGCCCGGCTTTGTCGATGCGATGACCGCGCTTCTCATGGTGCTGATGTTCGTGCTGTCGATCTTCATGATCGTCCAGTTCGTCCTGCGCGAAACCATCGCCACCCAGGGAAGCGAGCTTGACAGCCTGTCGCTGCAACTCTCCGATCTGGCGAATGCGCTCGGCCTTGAACGGCAAGAGGCGCAGCGCCTGCGCGGTGCGCTGGACGAACGTGCGGCGCAGATCACCGCGTTCGAGGCGCAGGTCGCGACGCTGCTGTCCCAGCGCGACACCGCGCTGAGCGAGCAGGAGGCGCTGCAGGCGCTTCTGGCCCGGACGCAGGAAGAACTCGACGCCGAGACCGAGGCCGCCCGGCTGGCCGCGGCACAGCGCGCGGCTATCGAGGCGATGCTGGCCGAGATGCAGGCGCGGGCGGATGGTCTGGCGGAACAGCTTTCCGACGAAGAGGCGGCGCGTCTGGCGGAATCTGCCGCAGCCCAGGCATTGCGCGAAAGGCTGGCTGCATCCGAGGCCGAGCTGACCGCCATGACGCTCGCACTGGAAGAACAGCGCCGCGAAGCCGAAGAGACGCTGACCCTGCTCGCTGCGGCCGAGGCGGCCCGTCAAGAGGCCGAGGAGAGCGCGGAGCAGGAACTGACCGAGGCGCAGCGGCAGGCGGCGCTGTTGCGGATCGCAAACGAAACGCTCGCGCAGGAACAGGCGCAATCGGCGGAAAACCAGCGTCGTATGGCGGCGCTGAACCAGCAGGTCACGGCGCTACGCGCCCAGCTCGCCTCGCTTCAGGGGGTGCTGGATGACGCGGTGGCGCGGGATGAGGCCTCGCAGGTGCAGATCGAGGCCTTGGGCGGGCAGCTCAACACCGCCTTGGCGCAGGTCGCGCAAGAGCAACGACGCCGGCTGGAGCTGGAAGAGGCCGAGCGGTTGCGTCTGGAGGAAGAGGCGCGGCAACTGGAGCGGTTCCGTTCCGACTTCTTCGGCAAGCTGCGGGACGTGCTGGATGGTCGCGAAGGCGTCCGGGTGGTGGGCGACAGGTTCGTCTTTTCGTCCGAGGTTCTTTTCGAGCTCGGCTCGGCCAATCTGGCCCCCGAGGGGCGCGACCAGATCGCGCGGGTGGTCGATATCCTGTCCGAGATCGCGGATGACATCCCGTCCGAGATCGACTGGATCATCCGTGTCGATGGCCATACCGATGATCTGCCGCTTTCCGGCGCCGGGGAGTTCCGAGACAACTGGGAACTGAGTCAGGGGCGGGCACTGTCGGTCGTGCGCTACATGACGGATGCGCTCGGCTTCCCGCCGCAACGGCTTGCCGCGACGGGCTTTGGGGAATACCGACCTGTGGTCCCGAACACCAACGCACAGGCGCGCGCCCAGAACCGGCGGATCGAGCTGAAGCTTACGGAACGGTGATTGCTGGGAGGGGCGCGACCTTGGCGTCCCGGACAGGAGCGATCCTGGCCCGCATCACCAACACGCGGGAAAGCCGAAATGGTTGCTCGGTAGCATCGAGTCCGCGCTCGCAGGCGTGTGTTTGATCGCGGTCTGAGGGCGAATTCGCGGTGCCCGTTCATCGCCGCGCGAAGACAGAACCTCGACCCTCCGTTGGTGCTGGGCGCTATCGACCGGCGTGGCCTTCCGGCGGCGGTCGTGAAAATCCGGCCAGCCTATGCAAAGGATGCGTGCCCGCGCCCGCCGGCGGTGCTTGGCTCTCACAGGGAGGTCCGACACATCCGGCGGGGGCGGCGTACGGCAAAACACCCCATAAGAAAAAGCCCGCGCCGGGGCGCGGGCTTTTTTGGTCATTCCGCCGTCAGCAGGGGCGGCTTGTTGCCTGACAATCGGGGCCGATGCTCATCAATCTGAAGGTCGATGGCACCGTCCTTGACGCCCACGCGCACCAATCCGCCCTTGGCGAGGCGCCCGAACAGAAGTTCTTCGGCCAGCGGCTTCTTGATGTGTTCCTGAATGACGCGGCCAAGCGGGCGGGCGCCCATCTTGTCATCATAGCCCTTGTCACCCAGCCACTCGGCGGCTTCAGGCGTCAGTTCGATATGCACGCCGCGATCCAGCAACTGCGCCTCAAGCTGCAGCACGAACTTTTCGACGACCTGCAGGATCACCTCTTTCGGCAAGGCGCCGAAGCTGATGACGGCATCCAGCCTGTTGCGGAACTCCGGCGTGAAGGTCCGTTCGATCGCCGCCGTGTCCTCACCCGTACGGCGATCACGGCCAAAGCCAATCGCCGCCTTGGCAAGTTCGGACGCGCCCGCATTCGAGGTCATGATCAGGATCACGTTGCGGAAATCCACCTGCCGGCCGTTATGGTCGGTCAGCTTGCCGTGGTCCATCACCTGCAACAGGATGTTGTAGACATCCGGGTGTGCCTTCTCGATCTCATCCAGCAGCAGGACGCAATGCGGGTGCTGGTCGATCCCGTCTGTCAGCATCCCGCCCTGGTCAAAGCCGACATAGCCCGGGGGCGCACCGATCAGACGGCTGACCGCGTGTTTCTCCATATATTCCGACATGTCGAAACGCAGGAGTTCCACGCCCAGCGTATTGGCGAGCTGCTTGGCGACCTCGGTCTTGCCCACACCGGTCGGGCCGGCGAAAAGGTAGTTGCCGATGGGTTTTTCCGGCTCGCGCAGTCCGGCCCGGGCCAGCTTGATCGCCGAAGACAGCGCCTCGATCGCCGCATCCTGACCGAACACCACCCGCTTGAGCGATTTTTCCAGATCGCGCAGAACCTCCGCATCGTCCTTGGACACGTTCTTGGGCGGGATACGGGCGATCTTGGCCACGACGGCCTCGATCTCTTTCGGGCCGATGGTCTTGCGGCGCTTGGACTCCGCGACCAGATGCTGCGCCGCGCCGGCCTCGTCGATCACGTCGATCGCCTTGTCGGGCAGCTTGCGGTCATGGATGTAGCGCGCGGCCAGTTCCACGGCAGTCTTGATCGCGTCGTTGGTGTAGCGGATGTCGTGATGTTCCTCGAAATAAGGCTTGATGCCCATCAGGATCTTGATCGCATCCTCGACCGAAGGTTCGTTCACGTCGATCTTCTGGAACCGGCGGCTGAGCGCGCGGTCCTTTTCGAAGTGCTGGCGGAACTCCTTGTAGGTGGTGGAGCCCATGCAGCGCAGCTTGCCGCCCTGCAAAGCGGGCTTCAGCAGGTTCGAAGCGTCCATCGCCCCGCCCGACGTCGCGCCGGCACCGATCACCGTGTGGATCTCGTCGATGAAGAGGATCGCGTCCGGATGATCCTCCATCTCTTTCATGACGGCCTTGAGACGTTCCTCGAAGTCGCCGCGATACCGGGTGCCAGCCAGAAGCGCGCCCATATCGAGCGAAAAGATCGTGGAGGAGGCGAGAACGTCCGGAGTTTCGCCCTTGACGATCTTCCAGGCAAGCCCTTCGGCGATCGCCGTCTTGCCCACGCCCGGATCGCCCACCAGAAGCGGGTTGTTCTTGCGCCGGCGGCACAGCACCTGGATGCAGCGTTCCACCTCATGGTGGCGGCCGATCAGGGGATCGACCTCACCCTTGCGCGCCTTGGCGTTCAGGTCCACGCAGTATTTTGAAAGGGCAGATTCCTTTCCCGATTCCGCGGTCGAGGCATTCTGTGCCACCTGCTCGCTCTCCTCGGCGCCGCTGACGGGGCGCGTTTCCCCAAAGCTCGGGTCCTTGGCCACGCCATGGGCGATGAAGTTCACCGCATCATAGCGCGTCATGTCCTGTTCCTGCAGGAAATAGGCGGCGTTCGATTCCCGTTCGGCAAAGATCGCGACGAGCACGTTGGCCCCCGAAACCTCGGTCCGGCCGGAGCTTTGGACATGGATCGCCGCGCGCTGGATCACGCGCTGGAAGGCGGCCGTCGGCACAGCCTCGGAGCCTTCGATATCCGTGACGAGGGTCGAAAGATCGTCGTCGATGAATTCGACCAGGGTCTTGCGCAGGTCATCGAGCTGAACACCGCAGGCACGCATCACCTTGGCGGCGTCCGGCTCGTCGATCAGCGACAAAAGCAGATGCTCCAGCGTTGCGAGTTCGTGGCGTCGCGCATTGGCGAGCGCCAGGGCGCCGTGGATGGCCTGCTCAAGTGTGTTCGAGAACGATGGCACGATGCGTGCTCCTTTCCTTAGGGTAGGAGGGGGAAGAGCCCCCCTCAGACCGTGTCCCCATGGAGTTAAAGTTCGGTGATATTTCCCACGCTTCAAGTGATATTTTGAGATCAGGGGTCCGAATTGTCCCTGATGTGGAAAACGTGAACGCAACTCCGCATTTTATGTCACCGGTGTGAGGCCGGATCGGTCAGAAGCGGTCCTTGCGCGCCCTCACTTCGCTGAAAACCTCGGCATCGCTTGCGCCCTCCATCCGGAGGTGCCGCCGGAGCAAAGGATCGTTCACGCGCAGGAAGGGATTCGTCGCCAGTTCTTCCGACAAGAGCGACGGAACAGTGGGCCGACCTTCGGCGCGCGCCCGTTCCACCTCTCCGGCACGAGAGATAAGCGCGGAATTGTCCGGTTCAATGGTCAGGGCGAAACGTGCATTCGACGCCGTGTATTCGTGCCCCGAACAGACCAGGGTCTCGGGCGGCAGCGCGGCGAGCTTTGCGAGGCTTTGCCACATCTGTGCGCCGGTCCCTTCGAAGAGGCGCCCGCAGCCAAGCGCCATGAGACTGTCGGCGGTAAAGACGATGCGCGAGGCCGCGAAGTAAAACGCGATATGGCCGAGCGTGTGGCCGGAAACGTCGATCACCTGCGCCTCTTCGCCCCCAAACGCGATCCGGTCGCCTTCGGTCACGGCATGGTCGAGCGCGGGGAGCCGGTGCGCATCCGCCGCCGCCCCCACGACCTTTGCCCCGGTCGCCGCCCGCAGTTCATCCACTCCGGCAATGTGGTCGTCATGGTGATGCGTGATCAGGATCAGGTCCACGCCCCAGCCCCGGTCCCGCAACGCCCCGAGGAGGGGTGCGGCCTCGGGGACATCGACGACGACGGTGGCGCCGCTTGCCTCATCATGCAGCAGATAGGCATAGTTGTCCGAGAGGCAGGGGATCGTGACGAGCGTCAGCGGCATGGTCTTTCCCTTCGTCTTTTGTATGGTGATCCCAGTCTTTACGATAGCGGGGCAGGGGGCAATGCATCTCGACGTGCTCGATCTGCGAAACTTCTATTATCGCACCGGCCTTGGCCGGGCGGCGCAGAAGGCCATCCGCGATCAGGTCGTCACGCTCTGGCCGCCGCAAAAGGGGCATACCGTTGCGGGTTTCGGCTTTGCGGTGCCTCTGCTGCGCCCCTATCTGTCCGTCTCGCGCCGGGTCATCGGGCTGATGCCGGGGCCGCAGGGGGTGATGGCCTGGCCCGCCGGGATGCCGAACGTCTCGGTGCTGTGCGAGGAAACCAACTGGCCGCTGCCCACGGGGATCGTGGACCGGCTGATTCTGATGCACGGGCTGGAAACATCCGAACAACCCTCGGCCCTGCTGGAGGAATGCTGGCGCGCGCTGGGACCGGGCGGCCGGGCGCTGATCGTCGTACCGAACCGGTCCGGGCTCTGGTCCCGGCGCGAAGGAACGCCGTTCGGCTTTGGACGGCCCTACACGCTCGGGCAGCTTGATGCGCAGCTGCGGCGCCACGCATTCGTGCCCGAACGTCATCAGGCGGCGCTATACCTGCCGCCGTCGCAGCAGCGGTTCTGGCTGCGCACGGCGCGGATGTGGGAAAAGGTGGGTCTGAGCCTTTCGACCCGCTTTGCCGGCGGGGTGCTGATCGTCGAGGCATCAAAGCAGGTCCATGCCCCGATCCGCCCCGGTTTGCGTGCGGCCGTGCGTCGCCCGCTGCGGGTTCTGGACGCGCTGCCGCAGCCGGGCCACCAGCCCGCGTGATCCCGCCCACGCCGTCATCGCGCGCCGCAGTGCAGAATCACCTTCGCGGCCGGTTGGGCCGGCGAGAGCACGGAACCGTGACTGGCGCGATGTTGCCGCAGCATTTAGCCATCAAATGGTGAATAAGGCGTGTGCTCCGCAGTTGCGAGGGGTGCACACCTCTGCTACACCCACGCGCAATTCGGGTGGATGCGACCGCATCCTCTATTGGCAGGCTTGTGCCGTCCACAAGGGGCGCACGGGCGAAGACATCGAAAGGGTGGACGTGTCCGAACCAGCTTCGATTTCCTCCGGCATCGCTCTGCGCTATGCCACGGCCCTCTTTGAGCTGGCCAAAGAAGCGAACCAGATTTCCGCAATCGAGAACGATGCCGAGGCCCTGTCGGCTGCATTGGCCGACAGCCCGGATTTCCGCGAACTGATTGCATCGCCGGTCTACAGCCGCGCCGATCAGGGCAAGGCGGTTGATGCGGTTGCGGCGGCGATGGGGCTTTCGACCCTCAGCCGCAACACCCTTGCGCTGATGGCGACACGGCGGCGCCTTTTCGTGCTGCGGCAGTTCGTCGCGGCCCTGCGCGAACGCATCGCCGTGGAAAAGGGCGAGGTGACCGCCGAGGTGGCCTCGGCCAAGGCGCTGACGCCCGCGCAGTCCGAGGCGCTTGCCAGTTCGCTCTCGGCCTCGGTCGGCAAGACCGTGAAACTCCACACCACCGTCGATGAAGGTCTCATCGGCGGTCTCGTCGTCAAAGTGGGCTCGAAGATGATCGATACCTCGATCCGCTCCCGGCTCGCAGCCCTCCAGAATGTCATGAAAGAGGTCGGATAATGGGTATCCAAGCAGCTGAGATCTCTGCGATCCTCAAGGAGCAGATCAAGAACTTCGGTCAGGAAGCCGAAGTCGCCGAAGTGGGCCGCGTGCTCTCGGTCGGTGACGGTATCGCCCGGGTCCACGGCCTCGACAACGTTCAGGCTGGCGAAATGGTCGAGTTCCCCGGCGGCATCCGCGGCATGGCGCTGAACCTTGAGGTCGACAACGTCGGTATCGTGATCTTCGGCGACGACCGCTCGATCAAGGAAGGTGACGTCGTCAAGCGCACCAAGTCGATCGTGGACGTCCCCGCCGGTGATGCGCTTCTGGGTCGGGTTGTGGACGGTCTCGGCAATCCCATCGACGGCAAGGGCCCGATCGCCGCGACCGAGCGTCGTGTGGCCGACGTGAAGGCCCCTGGCATCATCCCGCGGAAATCGGTGCATGAGCCGATGGCGACCGGCCTCAAATCGGTGGACGCGATGATCCCTGTAGGCCGTGGCCAGCGCGAACTGATCATCGGCGACCGCCAGACCGGCAAGTCGGCCATCGCGATGGACACGATCCTCAACCAGAAGTCCTACAACGAGGCCGCTGGCGACGACGAGTCCAAGAAACTCTACTGCATCTATGTCGCGATCGGGCAAAAGCGTTCGACCGTGGCGCAGCTGGTGAAAAAGCTCGAGGAAACCGGCGCGATCGAATACACGATCGTCGTGGCCGCGACCGCCTCGGACCCGGCGCCGATGCAGTTCCTGGCGCCCTATTCGGCGACCGCGATGGCGGAATATTTCCGCGACAACGGCCGCCACGCGCTGATCATCTATGATGACCTGTCCAAGCAGGCCGTCGCCTACCGTCAGATGTCGCTGCTGCTGCGCCGTCCGCCGGGCCGCGAAGCCTATCCGGGCGACGTGTTCTACCTCCACTCGCGCCTGCTGGAGCGTTCGGCCAAGCTGAACGAGGATTTCGGCGCAGGCTCGCTGACCGCGCTGCCGATCATCGAGACCCAGGCAGGCGACGTGTCGGCCTATATCCCGACCAACGTGATCTCGATCACCGACGGCCAGATCTTCCTTGAAACCGAACTCTTCTACCAGGGTATCCGCCCGGCCGTGAACACCGGTCTGTCGGTCTCGCGGGTGGGGTCTTCGGCCCAGACGGATGCGATGAAGTCGGTCGCCGGCCCGGTCAAGCTGGAACTGGCGCAGTATCGCGAAATGGCGGCCTTCGCCCAGTTCGGTTCGGACCTCGACGCCTCGACCCAGCGCCTGCTGAACCGTGGCGCGCGCCTGACCGAGCTGATGAAGCAGCCGCAATACTCGCCGCTGACCAACGCTGAAATCGTCTGCGTGATCTATGCCGGCACCAAGGGCTATCTGGACAAGATCGCCGTCAGGGATGTCGGCCGGTTCGAGCAGGCGCTGCTGAACCACCTGCGCAACAACCACCGTGCCCTGCTGGACGACATCACCTTCAACGACCGCAAGGTGAAGGGTGAGCTGGAAGACAAGATCAAGGCGGCGCTCGACGAGTTCGCGAAAGACTTCGCCTGAGGGCGGGACGAGAGGACAAGGTAGATGCCTAGCCTTAAGGACCTGAAAAACCGGATCGGAAGCGTCAAGTCGACGCGGAAGATCACGAAGGCGATGCAGATGGTCGCGGCGGCAAAGCTCCGCCGCGCCCAGGAAGCCGCCGAGGCCGCGCGCCCCTATGCCGAACGGATCAACGCCGTTCTGGGCGGGCTTGCGGGTTCGGTCGGCCAGTCCGACAACGCACCCCGGCTTCTGACCGGGACGGGGCAGGACCGGGTGCACCTTCTGGTCGTCATGACGGCCGAGCGGGGGCTTGCGGGTGCCTTCAACTCGTCGATCGCGCGTCTTGCCCGGCTGCGTGCCCAGGAACTTCTGGCGCAGGGCAAAGAGGTCAAGATCCTCACGGTCGGCAAGAAGGGGCGCGAGATCATCAAGCGCGATCTCTCGCAGTATTTCATCGGCCATGTGGACCTCTCGGAGGTCAAGCGGATCGGGTATGTCAATGCCCATGAGATCGCGCAGGATGTTCTGACGCGCTTCGACGCGGGCGAATTCGACGTCGCGACGATCTTCTACAACCGCTTCCAGTCGGTGATCAGCCAGATCCCGACCGCGCAGCAGATCATCCCGGCGCAGTTCGATGCGGTCGAAGGTCAGGGCGCCTCGGCTCTCTATGACTATGAGCCGGGCGAAGAGGCGATCTTGGCCGACCTGCTGCCGCGGGCGGTCGCGACGCAGATCTTCACCGCGCTGCTGGAAAACGCGGCCTCCGAACAGGGCGCCCGCATGAGCGCGATGGACAACGCCACGCGCAACGCCGGCGACATGATCGACCGACTGACCATCGAATACAACCGCTCGCGTCAGGCCGCGATCACCAAAGAGCTTATCGAAATCATCTCGGGTGCCGAGGCGCTCTGACAGAGGGGATAGACGATGCAGAAGTTGATGACAGTCTCGGCGACTTCCCGCGGCGGACGTGACGGACGGGTCGCGCTCGACAACGGGGGCGCGGCCTTTGCGATGTCCCTGCCCAAGGAGATGGGCGGCTCGGGCGACGGGATGAACCCCGAACAGCTTTTCGCCATGGGCTGGGCGTCCTGCTTCGGGCAGGCCGTCCTCGCACTTGGCAAGAAGCATGACGTTGACGGGTCCAGGGCCCGCGTGACGGTCGAGGTTTCGCTGTCCAAGGACGACATCAGCTTCATGCTCGGCGTCAAGATCACGGTCTCGGTGCCCGGTGCCGACCGGTCCAAGGTCGAGGCGCTGGCCGAGGCCGCCCATGAAATCTGCCCGTATTCGCGGGCCACTCGGAACAACATCGACGTCACCATCGCAGTGGCGTAACGGGATACTCAGGAGATCCACATGGCCAAATCAGTCGGCAAAGTCACGCAGGTCATCGGCGCCGTCGTCGACGTTCAGTTCGAGGGCGCGCTTCCGGCCATTCTGAACGCGCTGGAGACCGAGAACAACGGCAAGCGCCTCGTGCTCGAGGTGGCGCAGCATCTCGGCGAGAACACGGTGCGCACCATCGCCATGGACTCGACCGAAGGTCTGGTCCGCGGCGCCGCGGTCAACGACCTGGAAGAGCCGATCTCGGTTCCGGTCGGCGACGCGACGCTGGGTCGGATCCTGAACGTGATCGGCGAGCCGATCGACGAAAAAGGCCCCGTCGCCGCAACCGAGACCCGCGCGATCCACCAGCAGGCGCCGGATTTCGTCGCCCAGTCGACCGAGTCCGAAATCCTCGTGACCGGGATCAAGGTGATCGACCTGCTCGCACCCTATTCCAAGGGCGGCAAGATCGGCCTCTTTGGCGGTGCCGGCGTGGGCAAGACCGTTCTCATCATGGAACTCATCAACAACATCGCCAAGGTGCACTCGGGCTATTCCGTGTTCGCGGGCGTGGGTGAGCGGACCCGTGAGGGCAACGACCTTTACCATGAGATGATCGAGTCGGGCGTTATCAACGTCGACAATCTGGGCGAATCCAAGGTGGCCCTTGTCTACGGGCAGATGAACGAGCCTCCGGGGGCACGTGCCCGCGTGGCGCTGACCGGCCTGACGCTGGCCGAGCAGTTCCGCGACCAGTCGGGAACGGACGTTCTGTTCTTCGTCGACAACATCTTCCGCTTTACGCAGGCGGGGTCCGAGGTGTCGGCGCTTCTGGGTCGTATCCCTTCGGCGGTGGGCTACCAGCCGACGCTGGCCACCGACATGGGCGCGCTGCAGGAACGCATCACCTCGACCAAGGCGGGCTCGATCACCTCGGTGCAGGCGATCTACGTCCCGGCCGACGACCTTACCGACCCCGCACCGGCCACCTCGTTCGCCCACCTCGACGCCACGACCGTTCTGTCGCGCGCAATCTCCGAGCTCGGCATCTACCCGGCGGTCGATCCGCTCGACTCCAACAGCCGGATCCTTGATCCGGTCATCGTGGGCGAAGAGCACTATCAGGTTGCACGCGACGTTCAGGGTATCCTTCAGCGTTACAAGTCGCTGCAGGACATCATCGCCATCCTCGGCATGGACGAACTGTCGGAAGAGGACAAGCTGACCGTGTCGCGCGCCCGGAAGATCCAGCGCTTCCTGTCGCAGCCCTTCGACGTGGCCAAGGTCTTTACCGGTGCCGACGGTATTCAGGTGCCGCTGGAAAAGACCATTGCGTCGTTCAAGGCGGTTGTGGCCGGCGAATACGACCACCTGCCCGAGGCCGCCTTCTACATGGTCGGCGACATCGACGACGTGATCGCCAAGGCCGAGCGTCTCGCCGCAGCAGCGGCCTGAGGGGGGAGACATGGCCAAGACCATGCAGTTCGACCTCGTATCCCCTGAACGGAGGCTGACCTCCGTCCAGGCGACCGAGGTGCAGATCCCGGCGGCGGAAGGCTACATGACGGCAATGCCCGATCATTCGCCGACCATCGCGACGCTGCGTCCGGGCGTCCTGCGCGTGCGCAGCACCGAGGGCACGGCGGAATATGCGGTGACCGGCGGTTTCGCCGAGATCACCCCGGCGGCGACCTCGGTTCTTGCCGAACGCGCCTTGCCGGTGGCTGAGGTCACGGCCGAAATCATGGACGGCATGATCGCCGAGGCCCAGGCCGCGGCCGACCGCGCCGCCCCCGAAGCCCGCGCGGATGCGGAGCTTCTGGTCTCGGACTACCGCGCTCTTCGGACGGCCGTCGGCGTCTGACAGTCACGTTGAGAACAGGGAAAGCCCCGGTGCGTGATGCGCCGGGGCTTTTTTATTTGCCATTGATAAACTAGATGGCGGAACGAGGCCTGTGCGACAAAGCGCTATTGCTTGTTGCGTCGGTGGCACCCCTGAAGAGGTCCGACAATGACGATCACCCATGAGGAAGAACTGGAAGGCCTGCGCAGGATCGGCAGGATTGTCGCCAACACGATGCAGTCCATGGCCGCGGCGATGGAGCCGGGCATGACAACGCGAGAGCTTGACGGGATCGGGCACGAGCTTCTGGAAAGGGAAGGGGCCGTTTCAGCGCCTCAGGAAACCTATGACTTTCCGGGTGCGACATGCATCAGCGTCAACGAAGAGATCGCCCATGGCATACCGGGAGAACGAGTGCTCGCGCAGGGGGACCTGGTGAATATCGACGTCTCGGCCTCGCGCGACGGATATTTTGCCGACACGGGTGCGACCTTTACCGTGGGGCCCGTGGCCCCCGCCCTTGACCGGCTTTGCCGGGATGGGCAACGCGCCACGCAGATCGGGATCGCACAGGTGGGGCATGGCCGGCCGCTGGCGGGCATTGGAAATGCCATCGGGCGTTTTGCCGCGCAGCGGGGCTATACATTGATCCGGAACCTCGCCAGCCACGGGGTCGGGCGTGCGCTGCATGAAGCGCCCGAGGAAATCCCGACCTGGCCGACGAAAAGGGACAAGCGCCGGATCAACGCCGGACTCGTGCTGACGGTAGAGCCGTTCCTGTCACGGGGCGGGGTCTGGGCCACGTCAGGAGCCCAGGATGAATGGACGCTTTTCAGCGAGCCTGCGGCACCGGTCGTGCAATATGAACATACGGTCGTCGCGACGCGAAGCGGGGCGATCATCGTCACATTGCCGGGATGACCGCAACGACGCCCTGCGCTCAGCGGGAATACATCCCCTCATAGATCGGCCAGAGCGTATCCGTCTCGAAGAGCGACGAGACCGAGGTGCCGTTCCAGATGTTCAGGATCGCCTGCGCAAACATCGGGGCCGTGGGGACAATACGGATGTTCGGGGCGGCGCGAACGGCTTCGGTCGGTTCGATCGAGTCGGTGATGACAAGGCTTTTCATGACCGATTTGGTGATCCGTTCCACCGCGGGGCCGGACAGGACGCCGTGGGTGATGTAGGAATGAACCTCGGTCGCGCCGTTCTCGATCAGCACCTCGGCGGCCTTGCAGAGCGTGCCGGCGGTGTCGCAGATGTCATCGACGATGATGCAGGTCTTGCCCTGAACTTCACCGATCACGGTCATCTCGGCGATCTCGCCGGGTTTTTCGCGGCGCTTGTCGACGATGGCCAGCGCGCAACCGATCCGTTTCGCAAGCTCGCGCGCCCGGGCCACGCCGCCCACATCGGGGGAAACGACGGTCACGTCCTGCAGGCGGCCGCGAAAGTTGTGTTCCACATCCAGCGCAAAGATCGGCGCGGCATAGAGGTTGTCCACCGGGATGTCGAAAAATCCCTGGATCTGCGCCGCGTGCAGGTCGAGCGTCAGGATACGTTCGATGCCCGCCTCGGTCAGAAGATTGGCGACGAGCTTGGCCGAAATCGGCGTGCGGGCCTTGGTGCGCCGATCCTGACGCGCGTAGCCGAAATAGGGGATGACCGCGGTGATCCGGTCGGCCGAGGACCGGCGCAGCGCATCCGCGATGATCAGCAGCTCCATCAGGTTGTCATTGGCCGGGTTGGAGGTCGGCTGGATGATGAACATGTCCTCGCCGCGCACGTTCTCGTAGACCTCGACAAAGATCTCCTGGTCATTGAAGCGTTCGACCCGCGCGTCCACAAGGCTGACGGACATGCCGCGATGCATCGACATGCGCCGGGCAATGGCATTGGCAAGCGTCCGGTTGGCATTTCCGGCGATCAGCTTGGGTTCGTTCATGGCGGGCATGGCTTGTCCTTGGGCAGCAGCTTGTGACGGATTCGCGGCGTTGACACCGCTTATCACCCGGCTACGGTCTTGCAAACCTCGGCACGGCAAGGAGAAGCGGCCATGGCGCATATCGACTACTATCTCACGACCTTGTCGCCCTATGTCTATCTTGCCGGGACGCGGCTGGAGGAGATCGCAGCACGTCATGGGGCAACCATCCGCTACAAGCCCGTGGATACGACGGCGCTTTTCGGGCGGACGGGCGGGCAGGTTCTGGCGGACCGTCATCAGGCCCGCAAGGATTACCGGTTGCAGGAACTCCGGCGCCAGTCCGCCAAGGCCGGGCTGAAGCTCGACCCGCAACCGATGTTCTGGCCGACCAATGGCGCGCCGTCGAATTATGCGGTGATCGCCGCGCAGGCTGCGGGCGGCGGTGATCTGGGCGCGCTGGTCCATGGGTTCGGGCGGGCCTGCTGGGCCGAAGGGCGCGACATTGCCGAAGACAGCGTGATCCGCGACGTTCTGGCGGCGGCGGGGTTCGACCCGGGGATCGCCGATCGCGGGCTGCTGATGGCGGCCGAGACCTATGCCACGAACCTTGAAGAGGCCGTGGCGGCAGGTGTTTTTGGCGCGCCCTTTTACGTCGTGGGGGACGAAAAGTTCTGGGGTCAAGACCGGCTTGCCGATCTTGACGCCCATCTCTCCGGCAAGCTCTAGCCCCGGATCAGCTCCAGGAAGCGGTCCACGTCCTGATCGGTCGTGGACCAGCTGCACACCAGACGCGCCGAAAGCGGTTCATGGTCGGGGCCGTCCAGCGACTGGTTGAAGGGCCAGAAGTAATAGGCCGCGCCTGCCTCCTGCGCCTTGCGGTGCCCACCGCGCGGCCAGCTTGCAAAGACGGCATTCGCCTCGGTCGGGTGAACGAGGCTTGCCCCCGGAACGCTCAGGATACCCTGCGACAGGCGCGCCGCTGCCCGGTTCGCCTGACCCGCAAGCCGCAGCCAGAGGTCATCGGTCACATAGGCCTCCATCTGTGCCGAAAGGTAGCGGTGCTTGGAAAAGAGATGCCCGCCCCGTTTGCGCCGCAACTCGAATTCCCATGCCTTGGCGGGGTCGAATATCACCACTGCCTCGACCCCCATCAGCCCGTTCTTGGTGCCGCCAAAGGACAGGACGTCGATCCCGGCCTTCCACGTCATCTCGGCCGGGGTGCATCCGGCCGAGACGACGGCATTGGCAAACCGGGCGCCGTCCATGTGGCTGGGCAGCCCATGCGCGCGCGCAATGGCCGTAAGCCGCGCCACATCCCCCGGGCGGTAGATCGTGCCGTTCTCGGTCGCGTTGGTCAGCGACAGCATCCCTTTTTGCAGGTTGTGAACGCCTGCGCGGCCGGTAAAGCCGATGGCCTTTTCCAGCCCCTCGGGCGTCATCCGCGCATGGTCGCCGTCCAGCAGAACCAGCTTGCCGCCCCCCATGTAGAATTCGGGCGCCCCGCATTCGTCTTCCTCGATATGGGCGTTGCGGTGGCAATAGACGCTGCCCCAGGGCGGGTTGAAGATCGCCAGCGCAAGCGAGTTCGCCGCAGTCCCGGTGGCCACCAGGTAAACGGCGGCCTCGGGCGCCTCGAATATCTCGCGGATGCGGCTGCGCACACGCTCCATGATGGGGTCGTTGCCATAGGGCATCGCATAGCCCTCGTTCGCGCGGGCGATGGCCTCCAGCACTTCGGGGGCGGCGGGCGAACTGTTGTCAGAGGCAAAGAACATCAGGGCTCCTCATCAATTATGTAATCTTCCCAGTCTTCTTCGGCGATCTCGAATTCCGGCACGGTGCGCCCGCGGACGGACATGCCGGCCGCATGGACGCTTTCGGGATCGCCCGTCAGCAGGGGATGCCAGTCGGGCAGCGGGCGCCCTTCGTGCAGCAGCCGATAGGCGCAGGTGCGGGGCATCCAATAAGCGATTTCGCCGATGTTCCTGGGCGTCAGGACGACACATTCCGGCACGAACTGCTTGCGCTGCTCATACTGCGCGCAGCGGCAGGTCGCATCGTCCAGCAAACGGCAGCCGATCCGGGTAAAGGCGATCTCGCCCGTATCGGCATCCTCGAGCTTGTTGAGACAGCATTTGCCGCAGCCGTCGCAAAGCGCCTCCCACTCGGCGGCGTTCAGCTTGCTCAGCGGCAGGCGTTCCCAGAAACGGGGTCGGAGGGTATCGGGACTCATGCGCGGGACAGTTGCGCGGATCGCCGGCAAAGGAAAGGGGGCCTGCGCCAAGTGGTGGTCACTCGGCCGCGAGGATCGCCCGCGCGCGGGCACAATCGGCATCCATCTGCGCGATGAGGGCGGGCAGGCCGTCAAAGGTCATCTCGGGGCGCAGGAATTCGACCAGCGCGACCGAGAGATGCTGGCCGTAGAGATCGCCCTGGAAATCAAAGAGGAAGGTCTCGATATTCGGCAGGTTCTGCCCGAACATCGGCCGCACCCCCAGGGACGCTGCGCCGCCATAGCTGCCCGCCTGCGGCCCCGTCAGCACGTCCACATGCACGGCATAGACGCCGAAGCGCGGCGGGTGCAGGCCCGCGATGGACATGTTCGCCGTCGGATACCCAAGGTCGCGCCCGCGCTTCTCTCCGTGGATCACTTCGCCCTCGATCCGGTGCCAGTGGCCCAGCATCGCGCGTGCGTCGCGGGTCCGGCCTTCGGTCAGCGCCTCGCGGATCGCGGTGGAAGAGATCGACTGTTCGCCCGCCCCGAGGAGTTCCGCGACGGTGACACCGAACCCGAAGGTGGCGCCGAACCTGCGCAGATCGTCCGCAGTGCCGCGCCGGCCTTTGCCGAAACAGAAATCCGCGCCGATGGTCACATGCGTCACGCCAAGGCCACGGTGCAGGACGTCGCGGGCAAAGGCCTCGGCCTCCAGCTGCGCAAGATCGGGCCCGAAGGGGAGTTCATACAGATGCGTGACGCCCAGTTTTGCGAGCCGGTTCGCCCGCGCCTCGGCGTTCATCAGCCGGAAGGGCGGCGCATCGGGGCTGAAGACTTCGCGCGGATGTGGCTCGAACGTGACGACGCCGGGATGGCCGGTTCCCTGCCGTGCGAGATCCAGAACCGCCTGATGCCCTCGATGCACACCGTCGAAGTTGCCGATGGCGACCGACGCGCCCCGGTCTGTGTCCGCCAGCCCGGTCCACTGCCTGATGATCCGCATCGTCCCCCCGGGCGGGGCGCCCGCCGCTGTCACATGCCGTCAGTCGAACTTGCGGCTGGGCGCAAGCACCAGCGCCTCGCCCTTCAGGACGGTGGTATCGCCCACGGCGCAGCGGGTTTCAAGGGTGACACGGCGCCGGGAATGGTCGATGGCGGTCACCGTCACCTCGGCCAGAACCACGTCGCCGGGGCGGACCGGCGCCATGAACCTGAGGCTCTGGCCAAGATAGACCGTCCCATGGCCCGGAAGCTGTTCGCCGATCACAGCGGAAACCAGCCCCGCGGTCAGCATCCCATGGGCGATCCGCCCGGCAAAGATCGTGTCCTGCGCATAGCTTTCGTCCAGATGCACCGGGTTCCGGTCGGTTGAGACCTCGGCAAAAAGCTCGATATCCCGGTCGGTCACCTGCTTGCGCAGATGGCGCGACATCCCGATCTCGAGATCCTCGATGCAGATCGTGCCGCGCGGCAGATTGTCGGTCCCGGTCCTGTCGAACATTCGTGCCTCCCGCTGCGGGTCAGGTCCCGCCCGGGATATAGCACATTTTGCAGTTGCGGCAATCCTGCGCGCAATAAAATTTCAATCGGATGCCTTGGCCTAGCCAGAAGTTACCGGAGCCTGCCGATCGCCGCGGCAGGCGTCAGCTGTCGTTCATCGAGCCACGGCAGCAGCAGCGCCTCATGCGGGTGTTCGGGGTCATCGCCGAATTCATTCGCCGCCAGACCGCCGGTGATGAACAGCGCGTCGATCCCCTCGCTCACGCCGCCCTGCACATCGGTAAAGATCCCGTCGCCGACGCAAAGGATCCGGCGGTCGTCGATCACCTTGTCCATCGCCGCAAGCCGGCGTCGCGCCAGATCGTAGATCGGCGGATGCGGCTTGCCGAAGTAAAGGCTCTGCCCGCCCATCTCGGTGTAGCGCTCGGCCAGCGCGCCCGCGCAATAGATCCGCGTTTCGCCGTAATCCACCACGATGTCGGGGTTGGCGCACAAAAGCTTCATCCCCTCGTTCTTGGCGTGAAGCAGCGTGGCGCGATAATCGTCCGGCGTTTCCGTCATCTCGTCAAAGAGGCCGGTGCAGACGATGCCTTCGGCCTCTTGCAGGGGCACCCGCGTCACCTCACCCAAGGCGCGCAGGTCGTCGGGGATCTCGGTGAAGAAGGGCAGGTCCTTTTCGGGACCCAGGTGGTATACCTTGCGGCCCACCACGCCCATCACCATGCCCGCCTGCGCCGCATCGCCCGAGGTGACGACCGCGTCATAGGCGTCGTCCGGGATGCCGAGGCGGCCGAAGGTCGCGATGATCGCCGGCGCCGGACGCGGGGCATTGGTCATCAGGATGACCGTTCCGCCCTTGGCCCGGAATGCCTGAAGCGCTGCGACAGCAGCCGGATAGGCGGCATGGCCGTTATGCACGCAGCCCCAGAGGTCGCAGAAGAGCGCGTCATAGCTGTCGGAAATCTCGGCCAGCGCGCGGATGATGCGGGTCATGTCGGTCGTCCTCTGGGGGAAGGGGGCGCCCGACACGGGCGCCCAAGGGGGTCAGAGCGTCAGCGCCGGGATGATCTGCTTCTTGCGGCTCATGATGCCCGGCAGGACCACGGTGTCGCCCGTGACGGGAACGCCGAAGCTCTTTTCCGCGATCGTCTTGACCAGTTCGTTCGGGACGAGCAGCGTCGCCTCTTCGCGCAGGATGTCGACCACAAACAGCAGGACCTGATGCGCCCCGTCCTCGGCGGCAACCGCGGGCATCGTGGCCATCAGGCTGTCCTTGCGGTCCAGCACAAGGCGCGGCGCCGTGGTTTCCAGCACCGAGACGCGGAACTGCGTGCCCGCAACCTCGTATTCCTTGGAATCCATCCGCAGCAGTTCGGCATCGCCGAAGGCCGAGATATCGGATTTCGCCTCGAACATTTCCGCCGCGTAGGAGGGGATATCGATCCCCAGTTGTGCCGCCAGCTTGAGCGCCAGGTCACGGTCGTGATCGGTGGTGGTGGGGCTGCGGAATTCCAGCGTGTCCGACAGGATGCAGGACAGCATCGCGCCCCGGATCGCGTCGGGCATCCGGTCGGTCGCATCGCCCATCAGGTCGTGCATGATCGTCGCCGTGCAGGCGAGCGGGCGGATCGTCACGTTGATCGGCGTCTTGGTCTTGATACCGCCGGTCAGCAGGTGGTGGTCGATCACCTCCAGCACCTTCGCATCATTCACCGAAGGGGGAAGCTCGGCGGGGTTGTTGGTGTCGACGATGACGCAGGTATCGTCGGCGCTGACATCGGCGATGATCTCCGGCTTTTCCAGACCCCAGCGGTTGAGGACATAAAGCGCCTCGGTATTGGGTTCGCCCAGAAGGACGGCTTTGGCGGGGGTGCCCTTTACCTCTGACAGATACCAGGCCCAGATGATGGGCGACCCGGTCGAGTCGGTGTCGGGGGACTTGTGGCCGAAAACTTTGATCATGGATTGGGTCCATCCGGTTGGGATCATCTCGGCGGCGTTATAGATTGCTGCGCCTGCATTGTCACCTCTTCCCCGTGATGTGATTTTTCGTGTGGCCGGTTGACAGCGACCGGCCTCTTAATTACCTCTCGCTTCGTTAGCACTCGGCTGTCATGAGTGCTAACGAGATATAACCTGGAACCTTTAGGGAGCGTTCTCAGATGGCATTCAAACCGTTGCACGACCGTGTTCTGGTTCGCCGCGTCGAAGGCGACGAAAAAACCAAGGGCGGTCTGATCATCCCCGACACCGCCAAGGAAAAGCCGGCCGAGGGCGAGATCGTTGCGGTTGGCGAAGGCGCGCGCAAGGACTCGGGCGAACTGATCGCACCGTCGGTCAAGGCTGGTGATCGTGTCCTGTTCGGCAAATGGTCGGGCACCGAAGTCACGATCGACGGTCAGGAACTGCTGATCATGAAGGAAAGCGACATCCTGGGCATCATCGCCTGATCGTCGCAAACCCGTAATCCAGACTACCAGGAGCAAGCAAAATGGCTGCTAAGGACGTCAAATTCGAATCCGATGCCCGCGACCGGATGCTGCGCGGCGTGAACATTCTCGCCGATGCCGTCAAGGTCACGCTGGGCCCCAAAGGCCGCAACGTCGTCATCGAGAAATCCTTCGGCGCGCCGCGCATCACCAAGGATGGTGTGTCGGTTGCCAAGGAAATCGAACTTTCCGACAAGTTCGAGAACATGGGCGCGCAGATGGTGAAAGAAGTCGCCTCGCGCACCAATGACGAGGCTGGCGACGGCACCACCACCGCGACCGTGCTGGCACAGGCCATCATCAAGGAAGGCCTGAAGTCGGTTGCCGCCGGCATGAACCCGATGGACCTGAAGCGCGGGATCGACCTTGCGACCACCAAGGTCGTCGCGGCGATCAAGGCTGCGGCCCGTCCGGTCAACGACAGCGCCGAAGTTGCGCAGGTCGGCACCATCTCGGCCAACGGCGAAGCCGAAATCGGCCGCCAGATCGCTGACGCGATGCAGAAGGTCGGCAACGAGGGTGTCATCACCGTCGAGGAGAACAAGGGCCTGGAGACCGAGACCGAGGTCGTCGAAGGCATGCAGTTCGACCGCGGCTACCTGTCGCCCTACTTCGTCACCAACCCCGACAAGATGATCGCGGAACTGGAAGACGCGCTGATCCTGCTGCACGAAAAGAAACTTTCGTCGCTGCAGCCGATGGTCCCGCTGCTCGAGGCCGTGATCCAGTCGCAAAAACCGCTGCTGATCATCTCGGAAGACGTCGAAGGCGAGGCGCTTGCCACGCTCGTCGTGAACAAGCTGCGTGGCGGCCTGAAAATCGCTGCCGTCAAGGCTCCGGGCTTCGGCGATCGCCGCAAGGCCATGCTGCAGGACATCGCGATCCTGACCGGCGGTCAGGTGATCTCGGACGATCTGGGCATGAAGCTTGAGAATGTCGGCATCGACATGCTGGGCCGTGCCAAGAAGGTCTCGATCACCAAGGACGCGACCACGATTGTCGACGGCGCTGGCGACAAGGCTGAAATCTCGGCCCGCGTTGCTCAGATCCGCACCCAGATCGAGGAAACCACCAGCGACTACGACCGCGAAAAGCTGCAGGAGCGTGTTGCGAAACTCGCAGGCGGCGTGGCCGTGATCCGTGTCGGCGGCATGACCGAAGTCGAAGTGAAAGAGCGCAAGGACCGCGTCGATGACGCCCTGAACGCGACCCGCGCAGCCGTGCAGGAAGGTATCGTCGTCGGTGGCGGTGTGGCCCTGATCCAGGCCGGCAAGGCGCTGGAAGGTCTGGAAGGTGCGAACTCCGACCAGAACGCCGGTATCGCGATCGTGCGCAAGGCGCTCGAGGCTCCGCTGCGTCAGATCGCGCAGAACGCCGGTGTGGACGGTTCGGTCGTGGCGGGCAAGATCCGCGAAAGCGCCGACAAGGCCTTTGGCTTCAACGCCCAGACCGAAGAATATGGCGACATGTTCAAGTTCGGCGTGATCGACCCGGCCAAAGTCGTGCGCACCGCGCTGGAAGACGCCGCTTCGGTTGCATCGCTCCTGATCACCACCGAGGCGATGATCGCCGAAAAGCCGCAGGACAAGGCTCCTGCCGGCGGTGGCATGCCCGACATGGGCGGCATGGGCGGCATGATGTAATCCTGCCCCTGGCAGAGCTTCATGGCGGGGTCCCTTCGGGGGCCCCGTTTTCGTTTGCGCGGCTTGCCGATGCCGTCGTGCAGCGCTAGCCTTGCCGGGGATCAGGAGAGCAGCCATGGATGATCGTCCCGAACATAACGTAGCCTGCCATTGCGGAGCGGTCCGTTTCCGCGTGCGCCTGACGGACGGTTTCAACACCGCGCGCCGTTGCAGCTGTTCCTTTTGCCGGATGCGGGGCGCGATTGCCGTATCGGCCCAGCTTGACGACATCGTCTTCGTCCAGGGGGCCGAAAACCTGACGCTTTATCAGTTCAACACGGGAACGGCGAAGCACTATTTCTGCCGCACCTGCGGGATCTACACCCATCACCAGCGCCGTTCGAACCCGAGCCAGTTCGGGATCAACGTCGCCTGCATCGAAGGCGTGAGCCCCTTTGACTTTGCCGAGGTTACGGTGCTGGACGGGATCGCGCATCCGTCGGATCAGGGCGGCGGTCCGCGTGTGGCGGGCGTTCTGCGATACGAACCGGCACCTCACTGATCCCATGAACCCACTGGCCCCATGAAAAAGCCCCGCCATGGCGGGGCTTTCCGTTTCGCGCCTTCAGGCCCTGCTTACTGCGGGATGTCGCCCTGAATGCCCTCGACATAGAAGTTCATGCCAAGCAGCGTCTCGTCATCGGCGACTTCACCCTCGGCCAGCCAGGGCGAGCCGTCCTGATAGTTGAGCGGGCCGGTAAAGGGATGATATTCGCCCGCAGCGATCGAGGCGGCCATCGCTTCGGCTTCCTCGCGCACTTCGGCGGGAACGGCATCGCTGATCGGGGTGATTTCCACCATGCCTTCGGCGATGCCGTGCCAGATGTTCTGGGTTTCCCAGGTGCCGTCGATCACCGCCTGCACCCGCTCGATGTAATAGGGGGCCCAGTTGTCCACGATCGCGGTCAGCTGCGCGTTCGGGCCAAAGTTCGACATGTCCGAGGCCTGGCCAAAGGCGACGATGCCGCGTTCTTCGGCGATGGTCATCGGCGCGGTGGAATCGGTGTGCTGCATGATCACGTCGGCGCCCTGCTCGATCAGCGCGTTGGCGGCGTCAGCCTCGGTCGCCGGGTCGAACCAGCTATAGACCCAGACGACGCGGAACTGCACATCCGGGTTCACCTTGCGCGCATGGATGAAGGCCGCGTTGATGCCCTGGATCACCTCGGGGATCGGGTAGGAGCCGATATAGCCCACGATGTTCGATTCCGTCATCGCCCCCGCGATATGGCCGATGACCGCGCGGCCTTCGTAGAAACGGGCATTGTAGGCGGCGACGTTGTCGGCGGTCTTGTAGCCGGTCGCGTGCTCGAACTTCACATCCGGGAACCGGGCGGCGACATTGATCGTCGGGTCCATGTAGCCGAACGAGGTGGTAAAGATCAGGTCATGGCCCGAGAGCGCCATCTGGGTCAGCACGCGTTCCGCATCGGCGCCTTCCGGCACGCTTTCGACATAGGTGGTTTCGACCGCGTCGCCGAAATGCTCCTCGACCGCGAGGCGGCCGATATTATGTTCGTGGGACCAGCCGAAATCGCCGATCGGGCCGACATAGATAAAGCCGACCTTGACCGGATCGTCCTGTGCGACAGCCGCGGTGGCCGCAAGGCCCAGGGCCACTGCGGCACTGGCCAGATAGCGCGAAAGTTTCATCGTTTCGTCTCCCTCGGGGTTCTGGGGCCGGCGGCCCGGATGTTGCGCCGCGTCATTGCGCGGCGTGGAAGGTCTTGCCCAGCGAGGCGGGGGCGTTCAGTGCCACGCGCGACCTGCTGGAGGACATGATGACCAGGACGAGGATCGTGATGACATAGGGGCTCATCGAGAGATACTCGACCGGGATGCGCGCGCCCGCGGCCTGCAGGTTGAGTTGCAGCACCACGATCCCGCCAAAAAGATACGCGCCCAGCATGACGCGCCACGGGCGCCAGCTGGCAAAGACGACGATGGCCAGCGCGATCCAGCCGGCGCCCGCCGTCATCCCCTCGGTCCATTGCGGCACCCGGATGAGCGATAGATAGGCGCCCCCCAGCCCGGCGCAGGCGCCCCCGAACATGATCGCAAGGATACGGATGCGCACCACCTTGTAGCCGAGCGCATGGGCCGCATCATGGCTTTCGCCGACCGCCCGGAGGATCAGCCCCATCCGGCTGTATTTCAGCATCGCCCAGACACCCGCCACCAGCGCGATCGACAGATAGACAATGACGTCGTGCCGGAACAGGACACGCCCCAGGACCGGCAGATCCGACAGGACCGGGATCGGCATCCGACCCAGCGCCGGGGGCCGCACCCCGATATAGCCCTGCCCGATCAGCGCCGAGAGGCCGAGCCCGAAGAGCGTCAGCGCCAGCCCCGTCGCGACCTGATTGGCCAGAAGGACCTGCGTCAGCACCCCGAAGATCAGCGAGAGCGCGGCACCGCCCAACGCCGCCGCGACGAAGCCCGCTGCGGGGCTTCCGGTCTCGACCGCGATGGCGAAACCGCAGATGGCACCGGTGATCATCATCCCCTCGACCCCGAGGTTCAGCACGCCCGCCTTTTCCACCACCAGTTCGCCGATCGCAGCGAGCATGATCGGCGTCGCCGCTACCATGAGCGAGGCAAAGAGAACCAGAACGTTGATCGACGACAGATCCATCACGCCACCTCTGTCCGGCCCAGCCGGATGCGATAGTTGGACAGCATGTCCACGGCGAGCAGGAAGAACAGCAGCATCCCCTGAAACGCCTGAATCGCCGCCGAGGGGATGCCCAACATGAACTGCGCCAGCTCGCCCCCGATATAGGTCAACGCCATCAGAAGCCCGGCCAGCAAGATCCCCAGCGGATTGAGCCGCCCGAGAAACGCCACGATGATCGCGGTGAATCCGTAGCCCGAGTTGAAGTCGATGGTGATCTGGCCCGCCGGCCCTGCGACCTCGAACAGCCCCGCCATTCCGGCCAGCGCGCCCGAGATGCCAAGGCAGATCAGCACCAGCCGCGCGGTGTTGACCCCTGCGAACCGGGCGGCGCGCGGCGCCTGCCCCGCCAACCGGATCTGAAAGCCCAGCATGTGGCGCTGCAACAGGATGTAGGCCACGATCACCGCGATGAAGGCCGCGACGACGCCCCAGTGCATCCCGGTGCCCGCGATCAACTCGGGGTTCGAGGCGGCCGGATATTGCGACAGGTTGCGGGAACCGGGAAATCCGCCGCCCTGCGGGTTGCGCATCCGCCCCAGCGCCATCGCGGCCAAAAGCGACTGCGCCACATAGACCAGGAGCAGCGACACGAGGATTTCGTTCGTGTTGAACCGCGTCCGCAGGATGGCCGGGATCATCGCCCAGGCCCAGCCCCCCAGCGCGCCCGCCATCACCATCAGGGGAAAGATGTACCACCCGCCCGCAGGGTAAAACGCCAGCGCTACGCCCGCGCCACAAAGCGCCCCGATGATATACTGGCCCTCGGCCCCGATATTCCAGATGCCAGCTCGAAACCCGAGCGACAGCCCCACCGCGATCAGGATCAGCGGTCCGGCCTTCACCAGAAGCTGCGGGCGCGAATAGCTCGCGAAGGTCGGGTTGAAGAGAGGGTCGTAAAAGATCGTGCGGATCGCCGCGACCGGGTCCTTGCCCAGCATCGCGAACATCACGCCGCCCGCGATCATGGTCAGCATCACAGCCAGAACGGGTGTCGCCCCGGTCCAGAACCGCGACGGGGTGGGGCGCTTTTCAAGCCGTATCATGCCGGCGCACCGGATTGCCGTTCAGACACGGGATCAGACATGGGCAACTTCCATGTCATGCGCACCGCCTAGCATCAGCCCTATCTCCTTCATCGTCAGGCCACGGGTGGATCGCGGCGCGCTGAGCCTGCCTTCGTTCAGCGCGGCAAAGCGATCCGAAATTTCCATCAGTTCATCGAGATCCTGGCTGATGACCACCACGGCTGCCCCGCCCTGTGCCAGATCGAGCAGCGCCTGCCGGATCGCGGCGGCGGCGGCGGCATCGACGCCCCAGGTCGGCTGGTTCACCACCAGCACGTCGGGGCGCTGCAATATCTCGCGGCCGATCACGAATTTCTGCAGGTTGCCACCCGACAGCGCGCGCGCAGCGACACCGGGCCCGGGCGTGCGGACATCGAAGGCGCGGATGACCTTTTCGGCGAAACTGCGGCTTTTGCCCCAGCTCAGGAAGCCCCGGTTCTGCAGGCCCTCGCGGCGCGCGGCGGTCAGGATCGCGTTTTCCGTCAGACTCATGTCCGGGGCGGCGGCGTGGCCCAGCCGTTCCTCGGGGGCCGAAAGGACGGCAAGCCCGCGCCGCTCCGTCGGACCAAGGCGTCCGATCGGGCGTCCGCGCAGACTGACGGCCTCGCCCGCGCCTCGCGCCTCGCCGGAAAGCGCAGACAGGAGTTCGTCTTGCCCGTTGCCGGCGACGCCGCCGATGCCCAGCACCTCACCCGCGCAGACGGTAAAGCTGATATCGCGCAGCGTGGTCCCGAACGGGCTGGCCGGGCGCAGCGTCAGGTTACGCACCTCCAGCAGCGGGGGCCCGGGCGTATGGTCGGGCCGCGCAGGGGTCTGAAGCGCGGTCCCCACCATCATTTCCGCCATGTCGCGGGCCGACACCTCGCGCGGGGTGCAGCGCCCGACCACCTTGCCCAGCCGCAGGATCGTCGCGCGGTCACAAAGACTGCGGATCTCCTCCAGCTTGTGCGAGATATAGAGGATCGCCGTGCCCTCGGCCGACAGCTTGCGCAGGGTCAGGAACAGGATCTCGACCTCTTGCGGCGTCAGCACACTGGTCGGTTCGTCCATGATCAGCAGCTTCGGGTCCTGCAAGAGGCAGCGGATGATCTCGACCCGCTGGCGTTCGCCGGCAGAGAGGTCGCCGACCAGCCGGGCCGGGTCGAGCGGCAGCCCATAGGTTTCCGAAACCTCACGGATGCGGCGCGCCAGTTGCCGCTGCGGTGGCGGGTTTTCCATGCCCAGGGCGACGTTTTCGGCGACGTTCAAGGCCTCGAACAACGAGAAATGCTGGAACACCATCGCCACGCCCGCGGCACGAGCCGCATGGGGGCTGGCCGGCGCATAGGGCTTGCCGCGCAGGATCATCTGGCCGCTGTCGGGGCGCACCAGCCCGTAGATCATCTTGACCAGCGTGGATTTTCCCGCGCCGTTCTCGCCCAGCAGCGCGTGAACCTCGCCCCGGCGGATCGCAAAGGAAACGTCGTCGTTTGCCACGACGCCGGGATAGGCCTTGCCCAGCCCCTCGATCCTCAAAAGCTCTTCCGTTCCTGTCACCCGGCGCTGTCCCTTGCGGATTGATCGGCGGTTTCCCGCCTTAGTAGCGCGGCGGCGACGCCCACGGCAATGGCTTGTGGGTGCTTTCCCAGCGTCGGATCGCCTATCGGGCAGGCGATGCATAAAATCTGTGCATCGGTATGACCGAGCCCCGACAGCCGGTTCCGGAACCGCGCCCATTTCGTCGCCGAGCCGATCAGGCCGCACCAGCCAAAGCCGTGGCCCAGCAGGCGGTGGCAAAGCTCCAGATCGAGATCATGCGAATAGGTCAGGATCAGGTGCTCTGCGGTGGCGGGCGCCCCTTTCACAAGGTCTGCCGGGGTGGGGCTGATGCGTTGCGTCACGCCGGGCGGAACGGGCGGGAAGCGTGCGGCATCGGTGTCGATCCAGGTGATCGCGATCCCGGGCAGTGGCGACAGCACATCGACAAGGGCCCGCCCCACATGGCCGGCCCCCCAGACCCAAAGGTGGCGGTCGGGCTGGCTGAGGGGTTCGACCATCCAGCCCTGGATCAGCCCTGGGCGGGGCGGGGGTGTGCCGCTGCGCGCGCCCGCCAGCAGGCGTCGGACGCCGAAGGGCATCGCATCCGTCCCCGTCACCCGGCGCGCGATCACCGGGCCTTGCAGCGCCTCCACCGTCTCGCGGTCCCAGAGTTCCGACAAGAGCGTGACGGACCCGCCGCAGCATTGGCCCAGATGCGGGCCGAGCGCCTGCCGGTCAAGCCGCAGCCGTTCCCCCCCGGACAGCATCGCGCGGGCGCGGGCCGTCGCCTCATATTCCAGCGCGCCGCCGCCGATGGTGCCCGACTGGCCCGAGGCCCAGACCAGCATCGCGGTGCCGACCTCGCGCGGGGTGGAGCCCGCCACCTCGGCCATCACCACGCGGATGACAGCGCCGTGGTCAGCGACAGCGGCGCGGAGGGAGCTCAGATCAAAGCTCATCGACCTCGACCTGCCTTGTGGCCCAGAGGAGCCGTTCCGCCGTCGCCGGGGCGTCAAGCGCGGGATAGGCGTCGCCACAGGCGGCGACCGCATCCGACAATGCCATGAGGACCGAGATACCGTGCATCAGCGGCGGCTCGCCCACAGCCTTGGACCGGTAGATCGTGTCGGCCGGGTTTTCGCCGTCCCAAAGGGCGACGTTCAGGATGCGGGGGCGGTCGCCGCAGGCCGGGATCTTGTAGGTCGATGGCGCATGGGTCCGCAGCCGGCCCTTGTCGTCCCAGACCAGTTCCTCGGTCGTGAGCCATCCTGCCCCCTGGACAAAGCCGCCTTCGACCTGGCCCTTGTCCAGCGCGGGGTTCAGGCTGGCGCCCGCGTCATGCAGGATGTCGGTCCGCAGGATGCGGTTTTCGCCGGTCAGCGTGTCCAGCACGACCTCGCTGACGGCCGCGCCATAGGCGAAATAGAAGAACGGCCGCCCCTCGCCGCGGATGCGGTCCCAGCTGAGGCCGGGCGTCTGGTAGAACCCCGTGGCCGACAGGCTGATCCGTTGGGTATAGGCGCGGTGCACCACCTCCTCAAAGGCGTAGTCGGCGCCGCCCACCTGCACGCGGTCATCGGCAAAGCGCACATCCCCCGGCGCGCATTGATGTTCCTGCGCCAGCATTTCGGCCAGCCGCGTGCGGATGGTGTCGACGGCGGCCTTGACGGCCATCCCGTTCAGGTCCGACCCCGAGGAGGCCGCCGTGGCCGAGGTGTTGGGCACCTTTCCCGTGTCCGTCGCGGTGATCCGCACGCGCGACACGTCGACGCCGAAGCCGGCCGCCGCGACCTGCGCGACCTTCTGGAACAGGCCCTGGCCCATCTCTGTCCCGCCGTGGTTCAGGTGGATCGACCCGTCCTGATAGACATGCACCAGCGCCCCCGCCTGATTGAGATGCGAAAGCGTGAACGAGATGCCGAATTTCACCGGGGTCAGCGCGATGCCCTTTTTCAGGACCGGGTTTGCAGCGTTCCATTCCGCGGCCGCCCGGCGCCGGGCGTGGTAACCGGACGTCCGGGCCAACCGTTCCGTCAGCGCGCCGATGATGCTGTCGGTCACCGGCATCCCGTAGGGCGTCACCTGATCCCCGGCGGGCGCATAGAAATTCGCCTGCCGGATGTCCAGCGGATCGCGGCCCAGATGATGCGCGATATGGTCCATCACGCGCTCGATCCCGACGATCCCCTGCGGGCCGCCAAAGCCGCGGAAGGCGGTCGCGCTTTGGGTATTGGTGCGCAGGCGGTGCGATTCAATCCGCACATTCGGCAGGAAATAGGCGTTGTCCGCATGAAGCATCGCACGGTCCGCCACTGCCAGCGACAGGTCCTGCGCCCAGCCGCAGCGGCAAAGCTGGATGAACTCTATCCCCTGCACGCGCCCCTGATCGTCGAAACCGACGCGATAGCTGATGCGGAAATCGTGGCGCTTGCCGGTGATGACCATGTCGTCGTCGCGATCATAGCGCATCTTGCAAGGCCGCCCCGTCAGGCGCGCGGCCACAGCGCAGGCGACGGCGAGCGCATTGCCCTGGCTTTCCTTGCCGCCAAAGCCTCCGCCCATCCGCCGGACCTCGACCCGGACACCGGACATCGGCAGGCCAAGCGCCTCGGCCACCTTGTGCTGGATCTCGGTCGGATGCTGGGTCGAGGAATGGACGACGGTGTCGCCGTTTTCCTGGGGCAGGGCAAAGGCCGCCTGACCCTCCAGGTAGAAATGTTCCTGCCCGCCGATCTCCATCCGGCCCTCGATATGGTGGGGGGCGGCGTCGATCGCGGTGGCGGCATCGCCACGCGACCAGATGCGCGGGCCTTCCTCGAACCGGCTTCCGGCTTCCAGCGCCTCATCAATCGTCAGGATCGGGCGGAGTTCGTCATAGGTGATGCGGCCCAGCCGCGCGGCCTTGCGGGCGGCCAGATGGGTTTCCGCGACGACCAGAAAGACCGGCTGGCCAAGGTGATGCACCATCCCGTCGGCCAAAAGCGGTTCGTCATGCGCGCCGGCGGACACGTCATTGGCAAAGGGCAGGTCGTCCGCCGTCAGCACCCTGACGACGCCGGGCGCCGCGCGCACGGCCGCCAGATCAATGTCGGTGATGCGGCCATGCGCGATGCCGGAGAGGCCAAAGGCCAGATGCAGCGTCCCGGCGGGCGCCGGAATGTCGTCGACATAGCGCGCCTGCCCGGTCACATGCAAAAGCGCTGCGTCATGCGGCAGGGGTTTCGCGACGCTCATGCGCCCACCTCCAGCACCGGCCGGGGTTGCAGGAAATAGCGCATCAGCATCCCCTTCGCCGCCTCGGTGCGGTAGGCGGCGCTGGCGCGCATGTCCGACATCGGGGTGAAATCCAGTTCCAGTGCGGCCTGTGCGGCGGAAATCGTGGCCTCGGACCACGGCTGGCCGATCAGGGCGCGTTCGGTTGCAGCGGCGCGCTTCGGAATGCCGGCCATGCCGCCGAACGCGATACGGGCAGCCGTGACAACCCCGTCCACGACCGTCACGTTGAAGCAGCCGCAGACGGCCGAGATATCCTGGTCGAACCGCTTGGACAGCTTGTAGCAAGCCAGCCGGTCGGGCTGGCGAGGGATCGTCACGGCCTCCACGAATTCGCCGGGCTGGCGGTCCTGCTTGCGGTAGTCGAGGAAAAATTCCTCCAGCGGCAGCGACCGGCGTTCCGTTCCCCGCCGCAGATGCAGCACCGCCCCCAGCGCGATCAGTGCCGGCGGGCTGTCCCCGATGGGGGAGCCGTTGGCGATGTTGCCGCCGATCGTCGCCGCATTGCGCACCTGCACCGACCCATAGCGGCGGATCAGTTCCGCAAAGCCGCCGAAATGCGGCGCGATCACCCGCCCGAGCTCGGAAATCGTCACGCAGGCGCCGATCCGGATCGCATCCTCCGTCACCGCCACCCCGCGCAGATCGCGCACGCCGTTCAGGAAGGCGACCGGCGCAAGGTTGCGCAACTCCTTCGTTACCCAAAGGCCCACGTCGGTGGCGCCGGCGATCAGCGTCGCATCGGGGTGCGCCAGATACCAGTCCGCCAGTTCATCGGCGGTTTCGGGGCGGAAGGGCAGGGGCGCCACTTCGGGCAGCGGATCGTCAAGCCATTCGGGCACGGGCGCATCGCTTGCTGCCTCGGCGGCGCGGATGATCGGCGCATAGCCGGTGCAGCGGCACAGGTTTCCGGCAAGCTGGTCATCGAAATCCTGCCGGCCGAGCTTGTGCGCCACCGCCATCGACACGACAAATCCGGGTGTGCAGAACCCGCACTGGCTGCCGTGATGGGCGATCATAGCCTCTTGCACGGGGTGAAGCTGACCTTCGGGGCCGGTGATCCCTTCGACCGTGCGGACTGCCTTGCCGTGCAACTGCGGCAGCAGCAGGATGCAGGCGTTGAGCGTCTTTGGCCCGTCCGCATCCGTCACCATGACCGTGCAGGCGCCGCAATCGCCTTCGTTGCAGCCTTCCTTGGTGCCGGTCAGGCGACGATCCTCGCGCAGCCAGTCCAGCAGCGTGCGCGTGGGATCGGCCTGCACCCGCACGGGCGCACCGTTCAAAAGAAACGCTATCTCCGACATTCGATAACCTGCCGCTTTCTCTTGTCTTTCAGTTGCGCCATTCCCGCCCGATGCGGCGGAAAGCGGAAATGCGCCCTTTGGCCAAGCAAAGCCGTGGCCCCCGGGTTTGGCAAGTCTTTTCGATGTTTCGCCCCCCGGCCCGACCCGGTAACGTAGCGCCATGGCCAAAGCTCGATTCATCCATCTTCGTGTGCACACCGAATACTCGCTTCTCGAAGGGGCGGTCCCGGTCAAGAAGCTCATCAAACTGTGCGAGGCGCAGGGGATGCCGGCGGTCGCGGTGACGGACACGAACAACCTCTTCGCCGCGCTGGAATTTTCGGTGACGGCCAGCGGTGCGGGCGTGCAGCCCATCATCGGTTGCCAGGTGGCGGTGGACTATGACCCGGCCCAGCCCGGCGAGCGGCCGCGCCCGCCCGCGCCGGTCGTGCTGCAGGCGCAGTCCGAACAGGGCTACATGAACCTGATGAAGCTGAACTCCTGCCTCTATCTTGATGCGGGCGGGCAGCTTCCGGCGGTGACGGTGGATGAGCTTGCGCAATATTCCGAGGGGCTGATCTGCCTGACCGGAGGCCCGGATGGTCCGGTAGGGCGGCAGCTGCAGGCGGGGCAGACGGCCAAGGCGCAGGCGCTGATGGAGCGGCTGGCCGCGATCTACCGCGACCGGCTTTACGTCGAGCTTCAGCGCCACCCCGGCGAAGGCGGGCAGACGCCTGACGCCGAACGCGCGACCGAACAGGGGTTTGTGGAAATGGCCTATGCCATGGACCTGCCGCTGGTCGCGACCAACGACGTCTATTTTCCAAGGCCCGAGATGTATGAGGCGCATGACGCCCTGATCTGCATCGCCGATGGCGCCTATGTCGACCAGCAGGAACCGCGCCGCCGCCTGACGCCGCAGCACTACTTCAAGACGGCCGAGGAAATGGTGGCCCTCTTCGCCGACCTGCCGGAAGCCATCGAGAACACGGTCGAAATCGCCCGCCGCTGCGCCTTCAAGGCCTATAAACGTGATCCGATCCTGCCGAAATTCGCCGATGACGAGGTCGAGGAACTGCGCCGGCAGGCCAAGGAGGGGCTTGCCGCACGGCTGGCAGTCATCCCGCATGCCGCGCCGGTGGAGGATTACGAAAAGCGGCTGGAATTCGAGCTTGGCATCATCGAGGGGATGGGCTTTCCGGGCTACTTCCTGATCGTTGCCGACTTCATCAAATGGGCCAAGGAACAGGACATCCCCGTCGGCCCGGGCCGGGGGTCGGGGGCAGGCAGCCTTGTCGCCTATGCCCTGACGATCACCGACCTTGACCCCCTGCGCTACAGCCTGCTCTTTGAACGCTTCCTGAACCCGGAACGGGTGTCGATGCCGGACTTCGACATCGACTTCTGCATGGACCGGCGGGAAGAGGTCATCAACTACGTCCAGCAACGCTATGGGCGCGAAAAGGTGGGCCAGATCATCACCTTCGGCGCGCTTCTGTCCAAGGCAGCGGTGCGCGACGTGGGCCGGGTGCTGCAGATGCCCTATGGGCAGGTGGACCGCCTGTCCAAGATGATCCCGGTCGAAGGGGTCAAGCCGGTCTCGATCGAAAAGGCGCTGGCCGATGAACCCCGCCTGCGCGAGGCCGCCAAGGCCGAAGAGGTCGTGGAACGCCTGCTGACCTATGGCCAGCAGATCGAGGGGCTGTTGCGCAACGCCTCGACCCACGCCGCGGGTGTCGTGATCGGCGACCGCCCGCTGGATGAACTGGTGCCGCTGTACCAGGACCCGCGGTCGGACATGCCCGCCACCCAGTTCAACATGAAATGGGTCGAGGCCGCGGGGCTGGTCAAGTTCGACTTCCTTGGCCTCAAGACGCTGACGGTGATCCAGAACGCGGTCGATCTGCTGAAACTGCGGGGGGTCGAGGTCGATATCTCGATGATCCCGCTGGACGACGCCCCGACCTATGACCTTTACGCAAGTGCCAGGACCGTGGCCGTGTTTCAGGTCGAAAGCTCCGGCATGATGGACGCGCTGCGGCGGATGAAGCCCACCTGCATCGAGGATATCGTGGCGCTTGTGGCGCTGTATCGTCCTGGCCCGATGGAGAACATCCCGACCTATTGCGAGGTCAAGAACGGCTTGCGCGAACGGGAATCCGTGCACCCGCTCATCGACCATATCCTGGAGGAAACGCAGGGCATCATCGTCTATCAGGAACAGGTGATGCAGATCGCGCAGGTCATGGCGGGCTACAGTCTTGGCGGCGCCGACCTTCTGCGCCGCGCCATGGGGAAGAAGATCAAGGAGGCGATGGACGCCGAACGGCCCAAGTTCGTGAACGGCGCCAAGGCCAACGGGGTGGAGGCGAAAAAGGCGTCCGAGGTCTTTGACCTGCTGGAGAAATTCGCCAACTACGGCTTCAACAAGTCCCACGCCGCCGCCTATGCGGTGGTGAGCTATCAGACAGCCTGGCTGAAGGCCAATCACCCGGTGGAGTTCATGGCCGCGGTGATGAACTGCGATATCCACCTGACCGACAAGCTGAACGTCTATAAACGCGAGGTCGACCGGCTGGGGATCGAGACGATCCCGCCCTGCGTCAACCGTTCGCAGGCGATGTTCAGCGTGAAGGACGGGCGCGTGGTCTATGCGCTGGGCGCGCTCAAGAACGTCGGTGTCGATGCGATGCGCCTGATCGTCGAGGGGCGGGGCGCGAAACCCTTTGTCACGCTCTTTGATCTGGCGCGGCGGGTCGATCTGAAACGTGTCGGCAAACGCCCGTTGGAGATGATGGCCCGCGCGGGGGCGTTCGACGTGCTCGACCGGAACCGTCGCCGGGTGTTCGAGGGGCTGGACGCGCTTTGCGCCTATTCCGCGGCGGTGCATGAGGCGCGGGTTTCCTCGCAGGTGTCGCTGTTCGGTGAGGCGGGCGAGGATCTGCCCGAACCGCGCCTGCCGAATTGCGACGACTGGTTGCCGGTCGAACGTCTGGCACAGGAACATCAGGCGGTGGGCTTCTATCTCTCGGGGCATCCGCTGGACGATTACCTCGCGCCCCTGAAGCGCAAGGGCGTGCTGACGCTGACCGAGGTCACCGCACAGGCGCAGGGCGGCCCGCTGGTGGCCAAGATCGCGGGCTCGGTCTCGGCGCGGCAGGAACGGAAATCGGCGCGGGGCAACCGCTTCGCCTTCGTGCAGCTGTCAGACCCGACCGGGCTATATGAGGTCACCGTCTTTTCCGACACGCTGGAGGCCGCGCGCCAATACCTCGAACCCGGACAGAATGTCGTCCTGACGGTCGAGGCGACGATGGAGGGCGACACGCTCAAGCTGCTGGCCCGGGCCGCGCAGCCGATCGACGGTGTGGTCGCCGATGCCGGGGGCTCCGGCCTGCGCATCCATCTGGAACATGAGGGTGCCGTGGGATCGGTCGCGACGCTGCTGACGCGGCTGGCGGGTGAAGCCGGGCGCAGCCGTGGCACGATCACCTTTTGCGTGGCGGATCGGGACACGGGCCGCGAATACGACGTGACGCTGCCCGACCCGCTGCCTGTCAACCCGCAGATAAAAAGCGCGATCAAGTCCCTGGGCGGCGTCGCACTGGTCGAAGAGCTTTAGCGCAGCCGTCCCGCAAAGATCTGCGCGACCAGTACCGACAGCAGGATGCGCAGGACGTGGTGGGCTGTGACATAGATCACGCTGACCTGCAGCGACAGCGCGACCAGTGACATCTCGGCCACGCCCCCGGGGGCAAAGGCCAGAAAGACCGTGCCGGTCTTTTCACCTACCGCCCCGTGCAGCGCCAGCGCGAACAGGAACCCGATGCCCAGCGTGAGGGCGCAGTTTGCCAGCGCCAGCCCGAATGCCTTGCCCAGCGTGCCGCGCGGCAGGCCCAGAAACCGCACCCCGAGGCTGATGCCGACCACCAGTTGCGTGATGGCGATCATCCAGCCCGGCGGAACCGCCGCCGTGAGGCCCGCCAGATGCGCCAGCCCGCTTACCACGATCGGGCCGGTGATCACGCCGCCCGGGAGGTGCAGCCGCTGGCCCAGCACGAAGCCTATGATGCCGCTTGCCATCAGCACAGCCACGTCCCAGGCCCCGAGCCCGGCCACGCCGGTGTCGATCTGCACACCCGAAGCGCTGCCGACCGCCGCCCCGGTGAGGATGGTGAAGATCAGCGGCACCAGCACGATGGACAGGATCAGCCGCAGGAACTGAAGCATCGTCAGCATCTGGATATCGGCGCCGGCATCCTCGCCCATGGCGATGGCCTCGATCAGCCCGCCGGGGATCGCGGCAAAGAACGCTGTCTGCGGCGACAACCCGCCCGCCCGGAGGAACAGCTGGTATCCGCACCAGTGCACCAGCGGGATAAACAGCGCGAGCCCGACAATCGAGGGCCACCAGCGTCCGATCCCCTGCAACAGGTCGGGCGTGAAGGTGCCGCCGATCGCCACCCCGACCACGGGTATCAGCCACATACGCAGCCGTTGCGGCATCGCCGGCGCGATGCCCAGCGGGCGCATCCCCGCCGCCGCCACCCCGGCCACCGCCAGCATCGAGCCAAGCAGGAACGGCAGCGGCAGCCGCAGCACCGAGGCGATGACCGCCCCAAGACAGCCGATGGCACAGGTGAGGATGATCGCGTTCAGCGGAACGCCGAGGATCGTGAGACGCAGGTCAGGCATCCGGCCGCCGCTGTCGATGAGCTTTCGCCCCTCTCTGTCAGGATATGGGCCCGGGAGCAAGGGTGCGCGGCAAGGGTGGCGGCAAGGGCAGGTGCAGGGGCCGCTACCAATGCGGCGGGCGCTGATCGGCCAGCGGGATGGTGCCGCTGGCGGTCGCCTCGCGCTCGGCCTCGCGTTCCATCAGCAGGGTCACGCGTCGGGTCAGCCGTTCCAGGTCCTGCGCCTGCGCGGCCACCACATCGGACAGGTCCTCGACCATGCGGGTCAGGTGCGCGATCTGTTCTTCGGTCTGGGTCAGGCGTTCGGTCATCATTTCCTCGCTTTTGGCGTTGGCGACAGGGCGTCTGCCTGCGGGCGCTGCCTTGCCCCTCTGGCCCCCATCCGCTAAGGGGTCGGCAACCAACCCAGCCGAGGACAGGCAGATGGCCAAGGACAAATCCACCCGCAGACCGAAGGCGGAAACGCCCAAGGGCTTTCGCGACTATTTCGGCGCGGACGTGACCGAACGCAAGGCCATGCTGGACCGGATCGCCGAGGTCTATCATCTCTACGGCTTCGATCCGCTGGAAACGAGTGCGGTTGAAACGGTCGAGGCGCTGGGGAAATTCCTGCCCGACGTGGATCGCCCGAACGAAGGTGTCTTTGCATGGCAAGAGGACAGCGACTGGCTCGCCCTGCGCTATGACCTGACCGCGCCCTTGGCGCGGGTGGCGGCGCAGTATCGCAACGACCTGCCCAGCCCTTATCGCCGCTACGCGATGGGCCCGGTCTGGCGGAACGAGAAGCCGGGGCCGGGGCGATTCCGGCAGTTCTATCAATGCGATGCCGACACGGTCGGCGCGCCCTCGGTCGCGGCGGATGCGGAGATCTGCGCCATGCTCGCCGACACGCTGGAGGCCGTGGGCATCCCGCGCGGCGACTACATCATCCGGGTCAACAACCGCAAGGTTCTGAACGGCGTGATGGAGGTTGCGGGTATCCTCGATCCGAATGACCCTGAGAAATTCGCTGCCGAGCGCGGCATCGTCCTGCGGGCCATCGACAAGCTGGACCGGCTGGGCGAGGACGGCGTGCGCGCACTGCTGGGCGCGGGCCGCAAGGATGAGAGCGGCGATTTCACCAAGGGCGCGGGTTTGGGTGACGAACAGGCCGGGGTCGTGATGGGCTTCATGGCCGCAAAACGCTCAACCGGAGCGGGGACGGTGGCGCGGTTGCGGGAACTGGTCGGGGGCTCTGCCACAGGGCTTGAGGGCGTGGAAGAGCTTGAGATGATCGCCGGGCTTCTTGCGGCGCAGGGATACGGGCCGGACCGGGTGGACATCGACCCTTCCGTCGTCCGCGGCCTCGGCTACTACACCGGGCCGGTGTTCGAGGCCGAACTGACCTTCGAGATCCTCGACGAAAAGGGGCGCCCGCGCCAGTTCGGCTCGGTCGCCGGGGGCGGGCGCTATGACGATCTGGTCAAGCGGTTCACCGGGCAGGCGGTGCCCGCGACGGGCGTCAGCATCGGTGTGGACCGGCTGCTGGCAGCGCTGCGTGAAAAGCGGAAACAGGCCGGCACCGAAAGGAAGGAGTCCGGCCCCGTTATCGTGACCGTGATGGACCGCGACCGCATGGCCGACTATCAGGCGATGGTGGGCGAGTTGCGCGCGGCCGGCATCCGGGCCGAGGTCTATCTCGGTAACCCGAAGAACTTCGGCAATCAGCTCAAATATGCGGACAAACGCAATTCGCCCGTGGCCATCATTCAGGGCGGGGATGAGGCGGCGCGGGGCGTCGTGCAGATCAAGGACCTGATCCTCGGTGCCAGAATCGCCTCCGAGGCCAGCCTTGAGGAATGGAAATCGCAGCCCGCGCAGTTCGAGGCGCCACGCGCCGATCTGGTGGCCGCCGTCCGCCGCCTGCTGGAGGGCTAGGTCCCATGTCGCCCGTTCAGGCGAGCCTTGAAAAGGCCCGCATCCGCGCCGAGGCCGAAGGATTTCTGGCGGCCTTCCGTCAGGCGGGCGCCGAGCCGGTCGAGGCCGACATCCTGCAACCGGCCGAGATACTCCTTGACCTTTACGGCGAGGATATCCGGGGCCGGGCCTATGTCACGAACGACCCGCTGCGCGGAGAGATGATGCTGCGGCCCGATTTTACCGTGCCGGTCGTCCAGATGCATATGGCCGAGGGCGCCGACCCCGCGCGCTATTGCTACCTGGGCGAGGTGTTCCGCAAGCAGGAACATCGTGGCACCCGCCCGGCGGAGTTCTTGCAGGTGGGCTATGAGGTCTTTGACCGCGCGGCACCTTCTTCGGCGGATGCCGAGGTCTTCGCGCTCTTTGCCGATCTGCTGGCGCCTTTGGGTCTGCGCGCCGCGACCGGCGACATGGGCATCCTGACCGCCGCCGTGGCTGGGCTGCGGACCTCGGCGCCGCGCAAGGCCGCGCTGATGCGCCATATCTGGCGTCCGCGCCGGTTCCGGGCACTGCTGGACCGTTTCGGCGGGCGGGCGCCCGTGCCGGAACTGCGGGCGCGGATGCTGGCCCATATCGGCTCGGCTCCGGTCGAGACGCTGCTGGATCAGGCCGGGCCTTTCATCGGCCTGCGCGGCGCGGGTGAAATCGCGGCCCGCGTGGCGCAGTTGCAGGAAGATGCCGCGACCCCATCCCTTGCCCAGGGCGAGGTCGATCTGCTGGACGATCTTCTGAACCTGCGCGACAAATCTCCGGCGGCGCTGGAACGGTTGCGCGACCTGGCAGTGGACATGCCGAGCCTTTCGCCTGCGGTCGAGCGGATGGAGATGCGGCTTGCCGCGCTCGATGCGCGGGGTCTCGATGTCGCGGCGCTGGATTTCGAGGCAAGCTATGGCCGCACGACACTTGAGTATTACGACGGGTTCGTCTTTGGCTTTTACGCCGAGACCCGGCCCGACCTGCCGCCCGTGGCGACCGGCGGGCGGTACGACGCGCTGACGCGGGTCCTGGGGCAGGGGCGTTCGATCCCGGCCGTGGGCGGGATCATCCGCCCGGCGATCACCGCCGTTCTGAGGGGGGCGTGATGCTCAAGCTCGGGGTGCCGTCCAAGGGGCGGCTGATGGAAAAGACCTTCGAATGGTTTGGCGCGCGCGGGATAGAGATGCGCCGCGCCGCGTCCGAGCGGGAATATTCCGGCGCCGTGGAGGGGGTCGAAGGGGTGGAACTCGTGCTGCTTTCGGCGGGCGAGATCCCGCGCGAACTGGCGGCGGGGCGTATCCATCTGGGCGTGACGGGGTCCGACCTCGTCCGGGAAAAGCTGGCCGACTGGCCCGATCAGGTGGCGGAGCTGACGCCGATGGGCTTTGGCCATGCCGACCTGATCATCGCGGTGCCGATGGCCTGGGTGGATGTCGAAACGCTCGACGATCTCGATGCGGTCGCGGCGGCCTTCCGGGCGCGGCACGGGTTTCGCCTGCGGATCGCGACGAAATACCACCGGCTGGTGCGGGATTACCTGCGCGACAATGGCGTCGCCGATTATCAGCTGGTCGACAGCCAGGGCGCGACGGAAGGAACGGTCAAGAACCTGACCGCCGAGGCGATCGCCGATATCACCTCGACCGGCGAGACGCTGCGCGCCAACCACCTGAAGATCCTGCAAGCGCCACCCGTCCACCGGTCGCAGGCGATGCTTTTCGCCTCGCGCGCGGCAGGGTGGGAGGGTGCGCCCCTGATCGCGCTGGAAGAGGTGCTGGCACGGCTTGGCCTGCCGCTGCCGCAGGGATTCGAGCCGGAGACCTAGCGCACGCCGATCTCGGCCAGCGCCGCCGAAAGTGCGGGGGGCAGTGCGTCCTCTTGCGCGCGGCCGGGGGAAAGGTCGCGCGGGCTGTCGGCGGGGTCAAGGTAGCGCCAGCCCTGGAACGGACGGCGCGGCGCGGCCTCGGTGCGCACCACCTCGGGGTCAAGCTGCAACCCGCAGCGGCGGATGCCGTCGCTGCCCGCGATCTCTTCCAGCCCGATGATGCGCTGACGGGCAAGGATCACGCCCTTGAAGACCCAATAGATCGAGCCGCCGGCCAGCACCTCGTCGCTGCGCTTGGGCCACATGCGGGTGATGTGCAGCGAGTGGGTCCGGCCTGTTTCGGCGCGGCGCGTGGCCTGCCAGTCGATCAGGTCCTCGACCCGTTCCGCGCCCACGCAGAGTTTCAGGATGTTCACATGCCCGGCCATCGGTCCCCCATTTCCCGCGCATACCTATCGGCTCGCGCAGAAACGGCAAGGGGTGCAGGATCACCTTCCGCTGACTCACCTTCCGTCGGGTCGCATCAGAAGATGATCACGTTGCGCCGCGCGCGTCCTGCCCTGGTATCCGCGATGGCCTCGTTGATCTGGTCCAGACTGTAACGCCCCGAGATCAGCGCGTCGAGTTTCAGCCGCCCCTGACGATAGAGATCGACCATCCACGGGATATCCCGGCGCAGCACCACATCGCCCATCTTGGATCCGATCATGCCCTGGCCGAGTGCTGCGAGCATGACGGGTTCGTATTGCGACATGGCGCCTGAATGGGGCATCCCCACCATCACGACGCGCCCGCCCGGCGCCAGATAGCGTGGCGCGCTGTCATAGGCGGGGATCGCACCCACCGTGACAAAGACCGCATCGGCGCCACGCCCGCCCGTCAGGGCGCGGACCGCGTTCCACGGTTCCGCCTCGGTCGCAAGAATACCGTCCGTCGCGCCGAATTCGGTCGCAGCCTCCAGCTTTTCGCCGCTCATGTCCACGGCGATGATCCGGGCGGCGCCGGCGATCCGCGCGCCCTGAATCGCGTTGAGACCCACGCCGCCTGCGCCGATCACCACGACATTCTGACCGGGCCGGACCCCTGCGGTATTCACCACCGCGCCCACCCCCGTGATCACGCCGCAGGACAGAAGGCTTGCGGCATCCATCGGAATATCCTCGGCCAGCGGCGCGATCTGGCTGGTATGCACCACGACCTTTTCCGCAAACGCGCCGCAGGCCATCCCCTGTTCGACGGGCGCCCCGTCCAGCGTCAGCGGGCCATGCACGCGGTCATAGGGCGTTTCGCAAAAGACCGGCTGCCCGCCCGAGCAGGAGGCGCAGCCCCCGCAGGCCCGGATCAGCGTCACGAGGACGGCCTGCCCCTGCACATAGCCCGTCACGCCCTCGCCCAGGGCGGTTATGCGGCCCGCGGCCTCATGCCCATAGACGGCGGGCAGATGGCCGCCCCATGCGCCCTCGGCAAAGGAAATGTCGGAATGGCAGATCGCGCAGGCCTCCAGCGTGACCTCGACCTCGCCGGGACGGGGCGGGGCAAGCGTGACGTCCTCGATCGTCAGCGGGGCGCCGAAGCTGTGGCAGACGGCGGCGCGGATGGTTTGCATGGTGATGTCCCGGATGCGCAGGTGGTTTGCTTTGCGCTCAGGATGCGGCGGCCCACGCGGCCGCGACCGCGCGTTTGCGACAAGATCCGCCGCAATCCGGCGGCGACCTTGTCGCGCCCCGTTCTGCCCGATTATGCGATCCCGGCGGCCCGCGCCCGCGCCGCAAAGGCCCGCGCCTCTGCCGGGGCCCGACCCAGTTGCGCAGCGGGCGTCAGGCGTGCGGAAAACCCGGCATCGGGCCAGCGCGCATCGGCAAGTGCGACGAGCGAGCGCCCCTCGGCCATCGCCTGCTTGCAGAGCGCCTTGACCTCGGCCGCGGCCGCGGGGCGCGACATCCGGTCGGTCAGGGCAAAGGTCAGCGCCTCGGCATGGATCAGGCCCAGCCCGTCGTCGACCCCCGCCATCATCCGGTCGGGCACGGGGCGCAGCGCCGCGGCCTGTTCGGCGGCAAGCGACAGCGCACGGCCCGCGATCATGCACATCTGCGGCAGGGTCAGCCATTCGACGAACCAGGCCGCGCCGTCGCGCTGCTGCCGGTGGATCGCCGCGCCCTGCATGTTCGCGTTCAGCCCCACCATCATCCGTCCCAGCGCCAGCAGGACCGACGGAACGACCGGGTTCGATTTCTGCGGCATGGTCGAGGATGCCCCGCCGCCGCCAAGCTGCACCTCACCAAAACCCGACTGTGTCAGAAGGATCAGATCCTCGCCCATCTTGGCGAGGCTTGCGGTCAGCCCCGTCATCCAGCCCGCATATTCGGCCAGCCGGTCGCGCGCCGGATGCCAGCTTTCGCCCGGATCGGCAAGCCCGAGCCCCTCTGCCATCGCGGCGCGCACCGCAGGCCCCCGGTCGCCCATGACCGACAGCGTGCCGGCGGCGCCCGACAGGCTCGCGGTCAGCAGCCGGGGTTGCAGCTCGTGCAGGCGGTCGCGATGGCGCAGCAGGGGCGCGCCCCACCCGGCCACGACGGCGCCAAAACTGGTGGGCGTCGCGACCTGCCCGTAGGTGCGGGCGGCCATCGGCAGATCGGCATGGGTCTCCGCCAGGGTCGCCAGCGCGGCGACAGTCCGGTCCAGCCGCTGGGCCTGCAAGGCGATCACCTGCCGCAGGCGCAGCATCAACGCGGTTTCCATGATGTCCTGGCTGGTGGCGCCCCAATGCAGATACTGCGCGTGGTCCGGCGCCTCCATCGCCTTGCGGAAGGCCGCGACCAGCGCGGGCACCGGCACGGCATTGGTGCCCGTATCGGGGGCAAGGCCCGCCGGGTCGATCTGCATCTCCATCGCGGCGCGGTGGATGAAGGCCGCGGCGGTTTCGGGGATCAGCCCCGCGGCCCCTTGCGCCCGGGCCAGCGCCCCCTCGACCAGCAGCATCGCGCGGACCTCGGCGCTGTCGGTGAAAAGCCGCGCGATGTCCGCATCATGGAAAAGGTCGCGATAAATCGCGGAATCGAGCGCCGAGGCCGCCATCAGGGCGTCCCCAGCCCAAGGATCGCCCGCGCTTCTTGCCAAGTGGCAACTTCCCTGTCGTAGCGGTCGCAAAGCTCGGTCACGCGCCGCACCAGCGCCGCGTTTGACGGGGCGAGCGTCTCGCGGTCAAGGCGCACGTTATCCTCCAGCCCGGTGCGGGTATGCCCGCCCGCCGCGATGGACCATTCGTTCAGCACGATCTGGTTCGCCCCGATCCCGGCGCCGCACCATTCCGCATCGGGGGCGAGCCGCCGCAGCGTCTGGATGTAGTAATCGAAGATCTCCCGGTCGGCAGGCATCGCGTTTTTGACACCCATCACGAACTGGACGTAAAGCGGCGACTTCAGCCGCCCGTCGGCCGCCATCCGGGTGGCCTGCACGATATGCGAAAGGTCAAAGGCCTCGATCTCCGGCTTCACCTCATGGGCGAGCATTTCGGAGGCAAGCCAGTCCACCAGGTCGGGCGGGTTTTCATAAACCCGCGTGGGAAAGTTGTTCGAGCCCACGGAGAGCGAGGCCATGTCGGGCCGCAGCGACAACATTCCACCACGCGCATGGCCCGCCCCCGACCGGCCGCCGGTCGAAAACTGGACGATCAGGCCGGGGCAGTGCTTGCGCAGACCCTCCAGAAGCCGGGCGAAACGTTCCGGGTCCGACGACGGCGTCTGGTCGTCGTTGCGCACATGACAATGGGCAATGGTGGCGCCGGCCTCGAAGGCTTCCTGCGTGCTCTCGACCTGCTCGGCCACGGTGATCGGGACGGCCGGATTGTTGGCCTTGGTCGGCAGCGATCCCGTGATGGCCACGCAGATGATGCAGGGTTTCGTCATGGTCCCTCGGCGATCCTGACAAGCCGCGCGGCCAGTTCGGCCGGGGCAGAGAAGAAGGGCGAATGCGAACTATCCATAGTCGAAACGCGCCCTTCCGGCCAGCCCCCGGTCATCGTGGACTGGTATTCCGGCGGGATCGTGCGGTCATCGGTGCAAAGGATGTAGTGCCGCCCGACGCTGCCATAGGCATCCGTCAGCATGAGCGGCGTTTCCTGCGGCAGGATCGGCTGCGGGCAGAGCCGGGGCAGGGCATAACCCGCGATCTCGGGGCAGTCGTGATAGAACTTCTCGACCGCCTTTTCCGGGTCGATGGTAAAGGTCAGTCCGTCTGCCGACCGCTGGATCGCGTCGAGCAGGGGCTGGCGCGGCCCTGCGCGGCGCATATCGGCCAGCGACAGACCCTGCGCCGGCACATAGGCGCAGAGATAGACGAGCCGCGCGATCTTTTCCGGGGCGCGTTCGGCGGCAAGCGAGACCGGATAGCCGGCCATCGAATGGCCGACCAGCACCAGCGGCCCGTCCTCGGCGCCATCGTCCCAGGCCGCGTCGATGGCAGCAAGGATCACATCGGCGTAAAGGTCCAGCGTCACCGCCCCGGCGGGCGTCGGGTCGTCACCATGGGACGGCAGGTCGATGGCCCGCGCCCGGTGCCCCGCCGCATGCAGATGCGGCAGGACATCGCGCCAGCACCAGGCGCCGTGGCAGGACCCGTGGATCAGCAGGAACCGGGCCATCAAAGGTCGAAGAACACCGTCTCGTCGTCGCCCTGAAGCACGATATCGAAGCGATAGCTGCCCTCTCCGGTCTTTTTCGCCAGAAGCGTCTGCACCCGTTCGCGATGCTCGATCCGGTTCAGGATCGGGCAGCCGGCATTTGCCTCGGGCTCATCCTCGAAATAGATGCGGGTCTGCAGGCCCATGTTGATGCCCCGCGCCACGATCCAGAGGCTGATATGCGGCGCCATCATCCCCTGGACATGGGCCACGCGGCCCGGCTTGACCGTGCGCAGCGTCCAGTCGCCGCTGTCGAAATTCGCGGCAAAACGGCACCAGCCGGTGACGTTCGGATCTGCCGTGCCGCGCGTCTCGTTCGGCGACGGGAAAAGCCCATCTGCATCGGCCTGCCAGCTTTCGATCATCGCGTCGCGCAGGATCATGCCAGCCCCGTCGCGCACATGGCCGGTGATGGTGATGATCTCGCCCCGCGCACCCTCGCGGATCGGCGAGACGCCCAGATCGACCGGATAGATCCCCTCATTCCCGAGGAAGTTCGGCGTGCAGCCGATATGGACATACGGCCCCGCCGTTTGCGAGGGGCTTTCCATCAGGGTGGTGAGTTTCTGCACCATCTCAGAGTCCTTCCATCCGGTTCTCGAACATCGTCTGGCGGCGGCCGCGCAGCACGATGTCGAACTTGTAGGCAAGTGCATCCATCGGCAGCCCCGCATTCATGTCGAGCGGCGCGACAAGGCTGTCGATCGCCTCCTGGCTCGGGATGGTGCGGACGATAGGGCAGCGCGGGATCAGGGGGTCGCCCTCGAAATACATCTGGGTGATCAGCCGCTGGCCAAAGCCCGACCCGAAGATGCCAAAGTGGATGTGCATCGGGCGCCAGTCGTTCACGCCGTTGGGCCATGGGTAGGCGCCGGGGCGGACCGTCAGGAACTCATACCGGCCGTGTTCGTCGGTGATGGTGCGTCCGCAGCCGCCGAAGTTCGGGTCGAGCGGCGCGAGGTAACCGTCCTTCTTGTGGCGATAGCGCCCGCCGGCATTGGCCTGCCAGATCTCGATCAGCACATGCGGAACAGGCCGGCCCGACTGGTCGAGCACGCGGCCATGCACGATGATCCGTTCGCCAATCGCGGGCTGGCCGGTAAAGTTCAGGATCAGGTTGTTGTCCTGTTCGCCCAGCATGTCATGGCCAAAGACCGGGCCGGTTTCTTCGGACAGGGTCGAGTTGGTGGCGACCAGCGGGCGCGACGGCGCGCGGGTCATCGAGGTCTTGTAGCCGGGCGTATAGGCCGGCGGGTGCCAGAACCGGTCGCGCGGGAACAGCGGGCCGCTTGTGGGGCTTGGCTCAGTCATTGGCTTTCTCCATCTCGGCGAAGGTCTCCTTGGCGATCTTGAAGGCGTGGTTGGCCTTGGGCACACCCGCATAGATCGCGACATGCATCAGCGCCTCGAGCACATCTTCCTTGCTTGCCCCGGTATTCGCGGTGGCGCGGATATGCATGGCGAGTTCCTCGAAATTCCCCACCCCGGCCAAAAGCGCGATGGTCAGCATCGAGCGTTCCCGCAGCGGGATCGTGTCGCGCGACCAGACATGGGCCCAGGCGGCCTCGGTGATCATTTCCTGAAAGGGCGCGTCAAAGGGCGTCTTGGCGGCCTCGGCCCGGTCCACATGGGCATCGCCCAGGACGCGGCGCCGGGTCTTCATGCCCTGCGCGTGGCGCGGCGACGGGGCTTCAGATTGGTCAGACATGGCCGATCTCCTTCAGGAATTGCGTCAGGGTTGCGGCGTATTCCTCGGGCTTTTCCACGCAAGGGATATGCCCCGCGCCCCGGATCAGATGAAACCGCGCCCCCCGGATCAGTTCGGCCGTTTCCCGCACCAGATCGGGCGGGGTCGCACCGTCCTCGGACCCGGCGATGGCAAGGGTCGGCAGCGTCAGGCCCGATGTCGGCGTGATGAAATCGCTGCCCGCGATGGCGGCGCAGCAGCCCGTATACCCCTCCGCAGGCGTGCGGGTCAGCATATTGCGCCAGGCTGTCAGTTCGTCGGTCGCGCGAAAGGGCTTCGCGAACCAGCGTTCCATCACGCCATCGGCGATCGGTTCCAGCCCGCCGGCATTGATCGCGTCGATCCGGTCATGCCACATCTGCGCGGTCCCGATCTTGGCCGCCGTATTCGACAGCACCATCGCCCGCACCTGATCCAGCCGCTTGACGGCCAGCCCCTGCGCGATCATCCCGCCGATGGAAAGGCCGACGAAAACGCAATCGCGCACGCCCAGGCTGTCGAGCAGCCGTTCCGCATCGCGCACCAGGGCGCCCATCGCGTAAGGTCCCGGCGGGCAATCCGACAGCCCGTGGCCGCGCTTGTCATAGCGGATCAGCCGCAGGGACCGTGGCAAGAGCGGAATGACCTTGTCCCAGACGCGCAGGTCGGTGCCGAGCGAATTGGCAAAGACGACCGGCGCACCATCCGCCGCGCCATCCTCGCGCCAGTGCAGGCGGACATCGCCCAGATCGGAGATATTCATGTCAACTCCTCCCGCCTGCGGGATCAGAAGGGCAGGCCGACGTAGTTTTCCGCAAGCGCGGTCTGCGCCGCAACCGAGGATTCGAGATAGGCGAGCTCGGTTTCCTGAATCCGCTGGTCGAACGCCGTCTGATCCGGGAACCGGTGCAGCATCGTCGTCATCCACCAGCTGAACCGCGTGGCCTTCCAGACCCGGGCCAGCGCGGTTTCCGAATAGCGGTCGATCCCCTCATCCTCGCCCTCGATAAACCGGGCGATCAGGGCACGCGACAGGTAATGCACGTCGGAAAATGCAAGGTTCAGCCCCTTGGCGCCGGTCGGCGGCACGATATGCGCGGCGTCCCCCACCAGAAAGAGCCGACCCCAGCGCATCGGTTCGGCCACGAAGGACCGCAGCGGCGCGATGGACTTTTCGATGGACGGCCCGGTGATCAGCCGTTCCGCGGCCTCGGCCGGGATGCGGCGGCGCAACTCGTCCCAGAAGGCGTCATCGGTCCATTTCTCGATCGGATCATCGACCGGCGCCTGAACGTAATAGCGGCTCAGGTGGTCATTGCGCATGGAACAGAGGGCGAAGCCCCGTTCATGGTTGGCATAGATCAGTTCATGGTCCACAGGGGGCGTTTCCGACAGAACGCCGAGCCAGCCGAAGGGATAGACACGTTCATAGGTCCGCAGCACCGTATCGGGGATGGATTTGCGGCTGACGCCGTGAAAGCCGTCGCAGCCCACCACGAAATCGCAGTCGATGCGATGTTCCGTCCCGTCCCTGGTATAGGTCACATAGGGGGCATCGGTCTGCAGGTCATGGGGCTGGACGCCCGCCGCTTCGTGCACGATCAGGCCGCCCATCGCGTCGCGTGCGGTATAAAGGTCGCGCGTCACCTCGGTCTGGCCGTAGACCATGACCTTTTTGCCGATCAGCCCGTCAAAGTCGATCCGGAAGCCCCGGTTCTGCGCCGAGAGATAGGTGCCGGTATGCACGAACCCCTCGCGGTGCATCCGCTCGCCCAGGCCGGCCTCTTCCATCATCGCGACCGAGCCCCATTCGAGCACGCCCGCGCGGATGCGCTGAAGCACGTAATCCCGTGTCTGGCGTTCCAGAACCACGGTCTCCACCCCCTTCATATGCAGAAGCTGGGCAAGCAAGAGACCCGACGGACCGCCGCCGATGATACAGACCTGAGTGCGCATGAATCCCTCCCGATTCCGGTGCGAGATTGCTTCAGTTAGTTGGCAATGTCAACTACAATGTATACAGGAACCGCTTCAGCGCGGTCTCGAACATCGGCGCATCGACATTCCCGCCCGACAGGGTGCAGATGACGGTGTCGCCCTCGATCTCCGGCGCGCGGAAGAGCGTTGCGGCCAGCGCGACCGCGCCGCCCGGTTCCACGACCAGCTTGAGCCGCTGAAAGGCCAGCGCCACCGCATGAAGCGCCTCGTCGTCGCTGACGACCAGCCCGGGGCCCGCCAGACGTTGCAGGACCGGGAAGGTCAGGCGGCCGGGCTGGGGCGTCACGATCGCGTCGCAGACCGACCCCGTCAATGTGGCGTTGCGCCGGATCTCGCCTGCGTCGAGCGACCGCGCCATGTCGTCGAACCCCTCCGGCTCGGCGGTGCGGACGCGCAGGTCCGTTCCTTCCAGCGCCAGCGCGATCCCGCTGGCAAAGCCACCACCGCCGCAGCAGACGATCACGTCGGCGCGGGTCACGCCCAGCGCGGCGGCCTGCGCCGCGATCTCCAACCCCGAAGTGCCCTGTCCGGCGATCACCTCCGGATGGTCGAAGGGCGGGATCAGCGTCAGCCCCCGCGCCGCGGCGATTTCCGCGCCGATCGCATCCCGGTCCTCGGTCGCGCGGTCGTAAAGCACCACCTCGGCCCCAAGCGCGCGCGTGTTGTCGATCTTGAGCCGCGGCGCATCTCCGGGCATCACCACGACCGCCGGTGCACCCAGCATCCGAGCGGCCAGCGCCACGCCCTGCGCATGGTTGCCGGACGAATAGGCGATCACCCCGCGCGCCCGCGTCGCATCGTCCAGCGCGGTCAGCGCCGCCCAGGCGCCCCGGAACTTGAATGATCCGGTATGTTGCAGGCATTCCGGCTTGACCAGAACACGCCGTCCCGCGATTTCATCGAGGAAGGGCGAGGACAAGAGCGGCGTCACACGGGCATGGCCCGAAAGGCGGTCGGCGGCGGCGCGGATTCGGGCAAGGTCGGTCATCGGCTGCTTTCCAGAAAACGGTGGATCAGGGACAGGCTTTCGGCCTCGTCGAGAAAGGGGATATGCGGGCGGCCGGGCACCTCGGCCGTCAGCATGTCGGGGCGGCGGCGGCGCATTTCGGCGACCGTCCCGGGCAACAACAGATCGCTGTTCGCGCCCCGGATCAGCGCGAGGGGCAGCCCCGCGCAGGCGTCGAACAGCGGCCAGAGATCGGGGGCCGGCGTGGTCATGCCCGCAAGAAACGCCTCGCGCAGCGCCGGGTCATAGGTGATCTGCAACCCCTGCGGTGTGGCGCGATAGTGGATCCGCGCCTCGGCCTGCCAGCGGATCGTGGGCACATCCGCATAACCTTCCTGCCGGGCGAGCATTGCGGCGGCCTCGGCATGGGTGCGGGCGGCAGGCGGCCGGCCGACGTAATCGGCGATCCGTAGCAGCCCGTCGCGCGCGATATCCGGCCCGATATCGTTGAGGCAGAGACCCGACAGCCGCCCCGGGGCTGTCGCTGCCAGCACCATTCCGATCAACCCGCCGCGAGAGGTCCCGATCACCGCCGCGCGGTCGATGCCCAGATGATCCAGCAGGGCAAGCGTATCCGCGGCTTCTTGCGCGACGGTGTAGCTTGCCGCGCCCGACCAGTCCGACAGCCCGCGCCCCCGGCAGTCCATCCGGATCAGCCGGCAGCCCGAAAGGTGCGGCGAGAGATAGTCGAAATCGCGTGTGGTGCGGGTCAGGCCCGCAAGCGCCAGAACCGGCTGGCCGCGCCCGGTATCCTCATACCAGATGCCGGTGCCGTCAGGAGTGGTGAACCGGGGCATCGGGCCTCCTTTCGGCGCCAGACTGGCACAGCCGCAGGGGCTGCGAAAGGGGGGCTGGTTTGACATTCCGGTCCCGGGGGCTAGGCTGGGGCCCATCACCAGCAGGTAGCCCCCGGGTGCCTGTGCGACGCAGATGCAAGCCAGAGGAGACACGGGTGATGACAGAGGTGAAAACCGGCGACACCGTGCGCATTCACTATACAGGGACGCTGCAGGACGGGTCCGTCTTTGACAGTTCCGAAGGACGCGACCCGCTCGAATTCACGGTCGGGTCGGGGCAGATCATACCAGGGCTCGACGCGGCCCTGCCCGGCATGGCCGTCGGCCAGGAAAAGACCGTGACGGTCGCCGCGGCCGAGGCCTATGGACCACACGACCCTAACGGACGCCAGTCGGTGCCCCGCGATCAGGTTCCGGCGGATATCCCGCTCGATATCGGCACGACGCTGCAACTGACCCTGCCCGAGGGGCAGACGATGCCCGTCACCGTGGCCGAGGTCAGCGATGAGACGGTGGTTCTGGACGCGAACCACCCGCTGGCGGGCAAGGACCTGACCTTTGCGGTCAAGATGGTCGAAATCGTCTGACGGAATGGGCGGGTTGCGACACTTTCTGTCGCAGCCCGCCAAGGTTTGCCCGACGCGCCGTTGAAAACTGCCCCGCAAAAGGGTTGACTGCAGTCGACCGGACGGGGATGGACGATGCGTTATTCGGGCCTGCGGGTTCTATACGAAGGGCTGAGGGGAAATCGCGGCTGGACGCCCGCCTGGCGCGATCCGGCGCCCCGGCCCGATTACGACATCGTCATCATCGGCGGGGGCGGGCACGGGCTCTCGACCGCTTATTATCTTGCCCGCAACCACGGGCTGCGCAACATCGCGGTGCTGGAAAAGGGCTATCTGGGCGGCGGCAATGTGGGGCGCAACACGACGATCGTGCGCGCGAACTACTTCCTGCCGGGCAATTCCGAATTCTACAGCCACTCCCTGAAGCTGTGGGAGGGCCTGGAAAGCGATCTCAACTACAACGTCATGCACAGCCAGCGCGGGCTGATCAACCTGTTCCATTCGGACGGGCAGCGCGACGCCTTTGCCCGGCGCGGGAATGCGATGGTCAACCAGGGTGATGATGCGATCCTGCTGGACCGCGAGGGCGTGCGCGAACTGCTGCCCTATCTCGATTACGAACAGACGCGGTTTCCGATCTATGGCGGCCTGTTCCATCCCCGGGGCGGAACGGCGCGCCACGATGCCGTTGCCTGGGGTTACGCGCGCGGCGCGGACCGGCTGGGGGTGGACCTGATCCAGAACTGCGAGGTCACGGGCATCGACGTGGAAAACGGCCGCGTCACCGGGGTGCAGACCACGCGCGGCGCGATCCGCGCGGGCAAGGTCGCGATGATCGCCGCCGGGCGGTCGGGGCAGGTCGCGGCAATGGCCGGAATGCGCCTGCCGGTCGAAAGCCATGTCCTGCAGGCCTTTGTGACCGAGGGGCTGAAGCCCTGCATCGACCATGTGATCAGCTTTGGCATGGGGCATTTCTATATCAGCCAGTCGGACAAGGGCGGCCTTGTCTTCGGCGGCGATCTGGATTTCTACGCCTCTTACGCCGCGCGGGGGAACCTGCCCATGGTCGAGCATGTGATGGAGGCGGGCATGACGCTCATGCCGATGATCGGCCGGGCGCGGGTGCTGCGCAGCTGGGGCGGGATCATGGACATGACGCCCGATGGCAGCCCGATCATCGACCGCACCCATATCGAGGGGCTCTATCTCAACTGCGGCTGGAACTACGGCGGCTTCAAGGCCGTGCCGGCCTCGGGCTGGTGCATGGCGCATCTGATGGCGACCGACCAGCCGCATGAGGTCGCGCGCCGTTTCCGGCTCGATCGTTTCGCCACCGGCCATCTTCTGGACGAAGAAGGCACGGGCAGTCAGCACAACCTGCATTAGGGGTTTCCGATGCGTCTTCCCTGTCCCCTGTGCGGCCTTCGTGACCGGCGCGAATTCACCTATTACGGTGCCGCGGACTATCTGGCCCGCCCGCCCGAGGATGCGCCCGAAGCCTGGGACGATTACCTGCACAACCGCGACAACCCGGCGGGCGAGACCCGCGATCTGTGGTATCACGACGGGGGGTGCGGCGCATGGCTGGTCGTCACCCGCAACACCATGACGCATGAGGTGGCCGCCGCCGCCCTTGCCAATGGCGGAGAGGTCGCATGAGGCTCGAGGGACGCGGGCTGATCGACCGCAGCCAGCCGCTGCGGTTCGACTTCAACGGCAGGACCTATGGCGGCTATGCCGGCGATACGCTCGCCTCGGCGCTTTTGGCGAATGACGTCCGGCTCGTCGGCCGCAGCTTCAAGTATCACCGTCCGCGCGGCATCCTGACCGCAGGGTCCGCCGAACCCAACGCACTGGTCGAGATGCTGGAGGACGGGCAGGTCACGCCCAACACCCGCGCCACCGTGCAAGAGCTTTACGACGGCCTTGCCGCGCGCAGCCAGAACTGCTGGCCCTCGGTGGGTTTCGACCTGCTGGCGGTGAACGATGCCTTTGCGCCCTTTCTGGGCGCGGGGTTCTATTACAAGACCTTCATGTGGCCGCGCGCCTTCTGGGAACGGCTTTATGAGCCGGTGATCCGGCGCGCCGCGGGCCTTGGGCGGCTGTCGGGGCGGCATGACGAAAGCTGTTACGACAAGGCCTTTGCCTTTTGCGATCTCCTGGTGATCGGCGCCGGGCCTGCCGGTCTGATGGCCGCACTGGCCGCCGGGCGGGCCGGGGCCGACGTGATCCTGTGCGACGAGGATGCGCGGATGGGCGGCCGCCTTCTGGCGGAGCGTGTGGTGCTGGACGGCACCGACGGGCCGGGCTGGGTCGCGGGCGTTCTGGCGGAACTGGGCGCGATGCCCAACGTCCGGCTGATGCCGCGCACCACGGTCACCGGCGCCTATGACCACGGGACCTATGGCGCGCTGGAACGTGTGGGGCTGCATCTTGCGCCCGTGCCGGAACGCCCGCGGGAATGTTTCTGGCGCATCGTTGCGCGGCAGGCGGTGCTGGCGGCCGGGGCGCTGGAACGCCCCGTGGCCTTTGCCGGCAACGACAGGCCGGGGGTGATGCTGGCCGGGGCAGTGCGGGCCTATCTCAATCGCTGGGGGGTGGCACCGGGGCGCAAGGTCGCGGTCTTTACCAACAATGCCGACGGGCTGCGGACGGCGGACGATCTGCGCGCGGCGGGGGTCGATGTGACGGCGGTTGTCGATGCGCGGCCCGACGGCATCGGGCGCTGGCCGGGCGGTGCGGTCGTGGCGACGCGCGGCCGGCGCGGGCTTTCGCATATCACGATCCGCCATGGCGGACGCGAAGAAGTTGTCGAGGCGGATTGCCTTGCCGTCTCGGGCGGGTGGAACCCGTCGGTGCACCTGACCTGCCATCTGGGGGCGCGGCCGGTCTGGGATGCGGCGCGCGCAGCGTTCCTGCCTGCGCCTGATGCTGTTCCGGGCCTGCATCCAGCGGGGGCCGCGGCAGGGGCGCAAACGACGGCGGAATGTCTGGCCGACGGCCTGCGGGCGGCGGGACGCGCGCTGGATGCGCTGGGCCGGCCGATGCCCGAGGTTGCCGTGCCTGACGTGCCGCAGGAAGAAACCGCAATCGCCCCGCTCTGGTCCGTGCCGGGCAAGGGCCGTGCCTTTCTCGATTTCGCAAATGACGTGACGGTCAAGGATGTGCGCCTTGCCGCGCGGGAAAACTTTGCCAGCGTCGAGCACATGAAACGCTACACGACGCAGGGCATGGCGCCGGACCAGGGAAAAAGCTCCAACGTCGCGGCGCTTGCGGTTCTGGCGGACGCGACGGGGCGCGATATCGCGGAGACGGGCACGACCACGTTCCGCCCGCCCTATTCGCCGGTGTCGATCGCGGCCTTGGGCGCGGGGGCGCGTGGCAAGGGCTTTGCGCCGGAACGGTTCCTGACCTCGCACGAGGCCACGGTGGCGCGTGGCGCGCCAATGATCGAGGCGGGCCTCTGGTATCGGCCGTCCTATTTTCCGCAGCCCGGCGAGTCGACCTGGCGAGACTCCTGCGACCGGGAGGTGCGGATGGTCCGGCAGGCGGTGGGCGTCTGCGATGTCTCGACCCTTGGCAAGATCGACATTCAGGGGCCGGATGCCGGGGCCTTCCTCGATTTCGTATATACAAATACCTTCTCCAACCTGCCCGAGGGGCGGGTCCGCTACGGCCTCATGCTGCGCGAGGACGGGCATGTGATGGATGACGGCACCACGGCGCGTCTTGGCCCGCATCATTACCTGATGACCACGACGACGGCGGCGGCGGGGCAGGTGATGCGCCATCTCGATTTCGTGCTGCAGGCGCTGCGGCCCGACTGGCAGGTCCGGATCGCCTCGGTCACCGACCACTGGGCGCAGTTCGCCGTCGCAGGCCCGCTGGCGCGGCGGCTGGTCTCCTCCTTGCTTGACGATCCGATGGGCGCGCTTTCCTTCATGGGGTGCGCGCCGGTCCGGGTCATGGGGGTCGAGGGGCGGCTCTTCCGCATCTCTTTCTCGGGCGAGGAGGGCTATGAGATCGCGGTGCCGGCGCGGTTCGGCGCGGCGCTGTGGCGCGATCTGGTGGCGCGGGCGGAAACGCTGGGCGGCGGCCCCTACGGGATGGAGGCGCTGAACGTCCTGCGGATCGAAAAGGGGTTCCTGACCCATGCGGAAATCCATGGCCGGGTGACGGCCTTCGATGTCGGGCTGCAGGGCATGGTCAGCGCGCGCAAGGACTGTATCGGCAAGGCGGCCAGCCAGCGCCCCGGTCTGACCGGGCCGGATCGGGAACAGCTCGTCGGCCTCAGGGCGCGGCAGGCCGGTGACGTGCTGACTGCGGGGGCGCATCTTTTCACCCCCGGCGATCCGGTCGGGCGCGAAAACGATCAGGGCTATGTCACCTCGGCCTGTTTCTCGCCGACACTGGGGACGCATCTGGCGCTGGCCTTCCTGCGGGACGGGCGCGCGCGGCACGGGCAAGAGGTGCGGCTGGTGGACCATATGCGCGGGATCGACGTGATCTGCGACGTCACGGCCCCTGTATTCTTTGACCCGGAAGGAGGGCGCGCCCGTGGCTGAACTTCTGCCGTCCGAGCCGCTGGAGACGCTGTTGCCGGAAACGATCGGCGGCTGCCGGCTGGCGCTTTTGCCGCAGGACCGGCTGACACTGATCGCGCCCTATCAGGGGCGGCGCGAAGAGGTGGATCTGGCGCTGCGGTCCTGCGATCTCGGCTTTCCGGCGCCGAACCGGGTGATCGAGGGGCCGGGCGGGCGGGCGGGCGAACGGATCGTCTGGTGGGGGCGCGAGGCCGCGATGTTGATTGGCACCGACGCCCCGCGCGACATGCCCGCAGCCGTGACGGACCAGACCGATGGCTGGCGCGGCTTTCGTCTGGAAGGGGGCGCGCATGTCGACGTTCTGGCACGGCTGGTGCCCGTCGATCTGCGCGTGGGGGTCTTTGCCCCCGGCCAAGCGGCACGGACGTTGTTGGGCCATATGTCGGTGACGGTGGTCCGGCGGGACGAGGCGGGGCTGGAATTCTACGTCATGCGATCCATGGCCCGCACGGCGGTGCATGAGATCCTGTCGGCGATGGCGCGGGTCGCGGCCTACCCCTGACGCGAGAGGTTGCCCGAGAGCTTGACTGGACAGCAGCGTCCGCAGGGCGGATATTGGCGGCATGAGTCTGCCGCCCGGCTTCCTTGATGAATTGCGCAACCGTACGAGCCTTGCCCAGGTCGTCGGCCGCAAGGTCATGTGGGACATGCGCAAGTCGAACCAGGGCAAGGGCGACATGTGGGCGCCATGTCCGTTCCATCAGGAAAAGTCGGCCTCGTTCCACGTCGATGACCGCAAGGGGTTCTATTACTGCTTTGGCTGCCACGCCAAGGGCGACGCGCTGACCTTCGTGCGCGAGACGGAGAACATGGGCTTCATGGAGGCGGTGGAGCTTTTGGCGCGCGAGGCCGGCATGCAGATGCCCGCCCGCGACCCGCGTGCCACCGAAAAGGCCGACCGCCGCAGCCAGCTGGCCGAGGTGATGGAACAGGCCGTGCGCCATTACCGGCTGCAGCTTGGAACCGCCGCCGGATCGGCCGCGCGGGACTATCTGGACCGCCGGCGGCTGAGCGAGGATGCCCGGGCGCGGTTCGAGATCGGCTTTGCGCCGGATGCCCGGCAGGGGCTGTTCAATCATCTGACCGGCAAGGGTATCGCGGCAGACCTGATCGTGGAGGCTGGGCTTGCCGCGCGCCCCGACGATGGCGGCGCGCCCTTTGATCGGTTCCGGGGGCGCATCATCTACCCCATTCGCGATGCGCGCGGCCGCTGCATCGGCCTTGGCGGACGGGCGATGGATGCGAATGCGCGGGCCAAGTACCTTAACAGCCCCGAGACCGAGCTGTTCGACAAGGGCCGCAGCCTTTACAACCACGGCCCCGCGCGCGAGGCGGCGGGCAAGGGCCAGCCGCTGATCGTCGCGGAAGGCTATATGGATGTGATCGCGCTGGTCGAGGCCGGGTTCGGGGGCGCGGTCGCCCCGCTTGGCACCGCGATCACCGAGGATCAATTGCGCATGTTGTGGCGGATCGCGCCCGAACCCGTCGTGACGCTGGATGGCGACAAGGCGGGGCTGCGGGCCGCGATGCGGCTGGTTGATCTGGCGTTGCCGCTGCTGGAGGCGGGGCAATCGCTCCGCTTCTGCATCCTGCCGCAGGATATGGATCCGGACGATCTGATCCGCGCACAGGGGCCGGGGGCGATGCAACGGCTGCTGGATCAGGCGCAGCCGATGGTCAGCCTTCTGTGGCAGCGCGAGACCGAAGGGCAGGTATTCGACAGCCCGGAACGCAAGGCGGCGCTGGACAAAAGGCTGCGGGAGGTGATCGGCCAGATCCGCGACCGTTCCATCCGCGAGCATTACGGCCAGGAGATCAACCGCCTGCGGTGGGAGCTGTTCGGGAACCGGCGCAAGTCGGCGCGGTCCGAGCAGGGATTTCCGCCGGGCAGCCGGTTCAACGGGCGGCGCTGGATCGCACCCGCGCTGCCGCTGGCCAGCACGCGGAGCTCGCTTCTGGCGGCAGCGCAGGGCGCGCAGGTGGAGGATATGCTGCGCGAGGCGATCGTCCTCGCGACGCTGTGCGTTCACCCGCAGCTTGTCGCGCAATTCGAGGGCCCGCTGGAGCTGGTGGAGCTGCACGACCCCGATCATGAGGCGCTGCGGCACACGCTCCTGTCGCTCGGGCCGGTAACGGATCCGGCAAAAGCGCGGCAAAAAATCCGGGAGGATGCGGGCCCCGCCCTTGAAAAACTGATGGCGCTCGGCCATGTGCAGATCGCACCGCCCGTCCGCAACACCGGCGATACCGATCTGGCCCGCATGTGCGTCGCCGAAGAGTTCGCGAAACTGGAGGCACGGCGCGGCGCACAGCGCGAGATCAGCGACGCTGTCGAGGATATGGACGGACTTGCAGACGAGGGCCTGACCTGGCGCCTGTCGCAGGCGGCCCAGGCCCGGCATTGCGCGGAACGATCTGCCCTTAACGACGCAACCGATCTGGGAGAAGATCGCGCGGCCCTTTCGCGCCACCTTCAAAGCCTGATCGATGGGCAGATCTGGGTAAAGAAAACCCGCTGAGGGGTTTCCGCATCTGTGATTCGCGCTAATGAGTCGCTAAACACGGGAAACGATTCGGATTCTGTCCCTTCCGAAGGAGCATCCATGGCTGCCAAAGATACCGATGACGGCAAACCTGAAGACCAGGAAACCGAGATCACACTTGATATGAGCCAGACGGCCGTCAAGAAGATGATCGCGGATGCCCGGGAGAGGGGCTACATCACCTATGATCAGCTCAATCAGGTTCTGCCGCCCGATCAGGTGTCGTCGGAGCAGATCGAGGATGTGATGTCGATGCTCTCGGAAATGGGCATCAACGTGATCGAGGACGAAGAGGCCGAGGAAGGCGAAACGGGCGGCGCCGTGGTCGAGACCTCCGGCTCGCGCGAGATCGCTGTTGCGACCACGCAATCCGAGACGCTGGATCGGACCGATGACCCGGTGCGGATGTACCTGCGCGAAATGGGCTCGGTCGAGCTTTTGTCGCGCGAGGGCGAGATCGCCATCGCCAAGCGGATCGAGGCGGGCCGGAACACGATGATCGCAGGGCTTTGCGAAAGCCCGCTGACCTTTCAGGCGATCACGATCTGGCGCGACGAGCTGCTGAGCGAGGATATCCTTCTGCGCGACGTGATCGACCTGGAGGCGACCTTTGGCCGCTCGATGGACGACGACGACGATATGGACGAACCCGTCGTGGACGGGCTCGACGCGGGCGCCTCGCAGTCCCGCAAGTCGTCGGAGCCCGAGCTTGACGCGGATGGCAACCCGCTGTCGCGCGGCGACGAAGAGGATGAGGACGACGACCAGTCGAACATGTCGCTGGCGGCGATGGAAACCGCGCTCAAGCCGCGTGTGCTCGAGACGCTGGACAGGATCGCGCGCGACTATTCCTCACTGGCCGAGATGCAGGACCAGCGGATGTCGGCGACCCTGAACGAGGTCGGCAGCTTTTCCGTCGTGGATGAGGCCGCCTATCAGAAGCTGCGGTCGGAAATCGTAGAGCTGGTGAACTCGCTTCACCTGCACAACAACCGGATCGAGGCGCTGATCGACCAGCTTTACGGGATCAACCGCAAGATCATGTCGATCAACAGCGGCATGGTGAAGCTGGCCGATCAGGCCCGCATCAACCGCCGCGAATTCATCGACGAATATCAGGGCTATGAGCTTGACCCCGTCTGGCTGGACCGGATGGCGCAGAAATCCGGCCGTGGCTGGCAGACGCTGATCGAGAAAAGCCGCGACAAGGTCGAGGAACTGCGCAACGAGATGGCGCAGGTCGGCCAGTATGTCGGTGTCGATATCAGCGAGTTCCGCCGCATCGTCAATCAGGTCCAGAAGGGCGAGAAAGAGGCGCGGCAGGCCAAGAAGGAAATGGTCGAGGCGAACCTGCGGCTGGTAATCTCGATTGCCAAGAAATACACGAACCGGGGTCTGCAGTTTCTGGACCTGATCCAGGAAGGCAATATCGGCCTGATGAAGGCCGTGGACAAGTTCGAGTATCGGCGCGGTTACAAGTTCTCGACCTATGCGACCTGGTGGATCAGGCAGGCGATCACCCGGTCTATCGCGGATCAGGCGCGCACGATCCGTATCCCGGTCCACATGATCGAGACGATCAACAAGCTGGTCCGCACCGGGCGGCAGATGCTGCATGAAATCGGCCGCGAACCGACGCCCGAGGAGCTGGCCGAAAAGCTGCAGATGCCGCTGGAAAAGGTCCGCAAGGTGATGAAGATCGCCAAGGAGCCGATCAGCCTCGAAACCCCGATCGGGGACGAGGAAGACAGCCAGCTCGGGGATTTCATCGAGGACAAGAACGCGATCCTGCCGCTCGACTCGGCGATTCAGGAAAACCTGAAGGAGACGACGACGCGGGTGCTTGCCAGCCTTACGCCGCGGGAAGAGCGTGTCCTGCGGATGCGGTTCGGCATCGGCATGAACACCGATCACACGCTGGAAGAGGTCGGCCAGCAGTTCAGCGTCACCCGCGAACGTATCCGGCAGATCGAGGCGAAGGCGCTGCGCAAGCTCAAGCACCCGAGCCGAAGCCGCAAGCTGCGGAGCTTCCTCGACCAATAAGGGTGTCCTGGCAGGAAATGAACGGGGTCGCGCGGGGCGCGGCCCTTTTCCGTTCGGGCCCCATTCTTTCGGATGGATCCCCCCGCCATATGTCGTCATTTTTCCGCAAAGATATTGTTCCACGACGCAGAATCCGCTGCTATAACAGGCAGCAAGAGGGGGAGCAGCAGCGTGGATGGACACGCACGGACTGGGAACGTGTCAGGACGTAAAAACCCAGATCTCACCTGAGCCGGCATCAATCCCGGCCTGCCACTCCTCTACATCGCGGTCTGCCTTGCGGCAGGAGCTACGGGCAAAACGGCCCCGGCATTGATCCGAGGCCAGTTTGTTTGTGCCTGTACCGCCTTGCGCGTCTTTGACCCTGACGAGTTTCGCGCGCATTGCTCCACAACACCCGAAGTCCGTTCCGGTTCCCGCGCATCGATAAAAAAATCCCATGGATGATGCGCTTTCCCGCGCGTTGGCACGGCCGCCCTTGCCAGATTGGCCCGCCCGCATCAGAAAGAGGAAAAAAGGGGGCGCGTCATGTTGAAGGAATTCCGCGATTTCATCGCCCGTGGCAATGTTATCGAGCTTGCCGTGGGTATCATCATCGGGGCGTCGTTCACGGCGATCGTGAATTCGCTGGTGCAGGATCTCATCAACCCGCTCATCGGGATATTCACCGGCGGCGTCGATTTCTCGAACCTCTTCATCGCGCTTTCGAGCGAGTCATTTTCCAGCGTTGCGGCGGCCGAGGCCGAGGGCGTCGCGGTCTTCCGCTACGGTGCGTTCATCACGGCGGTCATCAACTTTCTGATCATCGCCTGGGTCGTCTTTCTGCTGGTCAAGGGCGTGAACAAGGTGAAAGAGGCGGCCGCCCGTCAGCACCCGCGCGCGCCCGAACCCGACGCGCCGCCGGTTTCTCCCAAGGGGCCGACGCAGGAAGAGCTTCTGGCCGAGATCCGCGACATTCTGAAGGGGCGCGCCTAGCGGTTCGCCCCTGGCACCCAAAGCACATCGCCCGCGCCGCTGTCATTCGCGATCCGGCTGGCCACAAAGAACCAGTCCGACAGCCGGTTCAGATAGCGGATCGCATCCGGATTCACGTCCTCGGCGCTTGCGAGCTCCACCACCAGCCGTTCCGCCCGGCGGCTGACCGTGCGGCAAAGATGGAGATGCGCGGCAAGGGCCGATCCGCCCGGCAGTACGAAGCTGCGCAACGGGGCAAGGCCCGCGTTCATCTCGTCGATCTCGGTTTCGAGCCGCGTGACCTGCGCGGCGGCCATGCGCAGCGGCGGAAACTTGGCCTCGGCATCGCGGTCCATGTCCGGTCGGCAGAGATCCGCGCCCAGATCGAAAAGATCGTTCTGGATCAACCCGAGCCGCTGGTCGATCAGCCCATCGGCATGAAGCCGGGCAAGGCCCACCGTCGCGTTCGTTTCATCCACGGTGCCATAGGCATCGACGCGCAGATCGTGTTTGGGCACACGCGCGCCATTGCCGAGCGCCGTCTGGCCGGCATCGCCGGTGCGGGTGTAGATGCGGTTCAGGACGACCATCTCAGCCCCCCATCTGGCGCAGGGCGACAAAGCCGAGGACCAGCGCGATCGCGACCGCCTGCGCGATGATCCGGTAGCGCATGATGCGGTTCGCATGGCGGCGGTTGAACTCTCCGCCCCGGGCAAAGGTGCCGATCCCGAAGAGCAGGATCACGAGCACGACAAGGGATGCAAGCATCCCGACGATGAAGAGAGGGTCCTGCAGCATGATGATTCCTTCCTTTGACCCTATTTAGGGTCCCGCGCCGCCGATACGATCCTTACCCCCTGGAAATCAGCCAGTCGAGCGCGCGCGTCGGGAGAAGTCGTCGCAGCCCCCCCATCAGATGCGTCGGCGTGGTGACATAATATCGCGGCTTCGGGCGCGGCGCCTCAATCGCGTGGATCAGACGGCGCGTGACCGCATCCGGGGGCAGCTCGAACCGGTCCGGGTCACGATCGGCGTAAAGGCGTTTCAGCAGGCTTTCGCGATATTGTCCGGCCCGGGCGGAAGCCTGCCAGTCGATATGGCGCTCGAAATGCGGAATCGAATTCATCCTGATCCGGGAGGTGATCGGCCCCGGCTCGATCAGCGAGACATGGATCGGCGTGTCGCGCATTTCCAGCCGCAAGACGTCGGTCAGGCCCTCCAGCGCGAATTTCGTGGCGACATAGGCGCCGCGCCATTTCAACGGCACGAGGCCCAGCACGGACGAGCACATGACGATCCGCCCATGTCCCTGCGCCCGCATGACGGGGATCACCCGCCGCGTCAGATCGTGCCAGCCAAAGAGATTGGTCTCGAAGATCTCTCGCAGCGCCTCGCGCGGCAGATCCTCGACCGCCCCGGGGATTGCGAAGGCGCCGTTGTTGTAAAGCGCGTCAAGCGTGCCGCCGCTGCGCGAGAGGGTTTCGTCCACAGCCTCAGCGATGCTGGATCCGCTGGCGTAGTCAAGCACGAAGCTCTCCAACCCTTCGGCGCGCAGGCGGGCGGCATCCGTTTCCTGCCGGCAGGTCGCAAAGACGCGCCAGCCGCGCGCCTGCAGCGCATGTGCCGCCGCATGGCCGATGCCGGAAGAACAGCCGGTGATCAGGATGGTTTTCCGCGACATCTGTTCTCATTCGCCACTGGACCGGGTTTGTCGCCCCGTTTACAGGGGAAGGATGACCGATACCATCGACTCCGCCCCGGAAGAACCCTCGCTCTCGGAACCCCTGCGCCGCGCATTGGGGGAGCGTTATCTGCAATACGCCCTGTCGACGATCATGCACCGGGCCTTGCCGGATGCGCGCGACGGGCTGAAACCCGTGCACCGGCGTATCCTTTACGCGATGCGGGAACTGCGGCTTTCCTCCACGGGCGGGTTCAGGAAATCGGCCAAGATCTCGGGCGACGTGATGGGGAACTACCACCCGCATGGCGACGCCGCGATCTATGACGCCATGGCGCGGCTGGCGCAGGACTTCAACGTCCGCTACCCGCTGGTCGACGGGCAGGGCAATTTCGGCAATATCGACGGCGACAATCCCGCCGCCGCCCGCTATACCGAGGCCCGCCTGACCGCCGCCGCCGAGGCGCTGATGGAAGGGCTGGCGGAGAACGCGGTCGATTTCCGCGCCAATTACGACGGCACACTGGAAGAGCCCGTGGTGCTGCCGGCGTCCTTCCCGAACCTTCTGGCGAACGGGTCGAGCGGGATCGCCGTGGGCATGGCCACGAACATACCGCCGCATAACATCGGCGAGTTGGTCGATGCCTGCCTGCTCATGGTCGATCGTCCGGATGTGACCGACGATGAACTGGTCGCGCTGGTGCCCGGCCCCGATTTCCCGACCGGCGGCGTCATCGTCGAACCGCGCGAGAATATCCTTGAGGCCTATCGCACCGGCCGCGGCGCCTTTCGCCTGCGCGCCCGGTGGGAGATCGAAGATCTGGGCCGCGGCACCTGGCAGATCGTGATCACCGAGATCCCCTATCAGGTGCAGAAATCCAAGCTGATCGAAAAGCTGGCGGAACTGATCCAGACCAAGAAGATCCCGGTGCTGGCCGATGTGCGCGACGAATCCGCCGAGGATATCCGCCTGATCCTCGAACCCCGGTCGCGGACGGTGGACCCCGAGCTTCTGATGGGCATGGTCTTCCGCAACTCCGATCTGGAAACCCGGTTCTCGCTCAACATGAACGTGCTGATCGACGGGCGGACGCCCAAGGTCTGCAGCTTGCGCGAGGTGCTGCGGGCGTTCCTTGACCACCGGCGCGAGGTTCTGGTCCGCCGCAGCCAGCACAGGCTGGAAAAGATCGACCACCGGCTGGAAGTTCTGGAAGGCTATATCATCGCCTTCCTCAACCTCGACCGGGTGATCGAGATCATCCGCACCGAGGACGAGCCGAAGCCCGTGATGATGGCCGAGTTCAGCCTGACGGATGTTCAGGCCGAGGCGATCCTGAACATGCGGCTGCGGTCCTTGCGGCGGCTGGAAGAGATGGAGCTGCGGCGCGAGCGCGACGACCTGCAGGCCGAGCGCGCCGGTCTGGAGACGCTTTTGTCCAGCGAAGCGGTACAATGGGCGCGGATCGCCGAGCAGTTGCGCGAAACGGCGGAAAAGTTCGGCCGCGAGGCACCGGGCGGTGCCCGCCGCAGCCGCTTTGCCGAGGCCGCGCAGGTCGAAGACGTGCCGCTGGAGGCGATGATCGACCGGGAGCCCATCACCGTGGTCTGTTCCCGCATGGGCTGGATCAGGGCGATGAAGGGGCATATCGCGCTCGATCAGGAGCTGAAGTTCAAGGACGGGGACGAAGGCCGCTTTGTCTTCCACGCCGAGACGACCGACAAGATCGTCATCTTCGGCACGAATGGCCGGTTCTACACCATCCTCGGTGCCAACCTTCCGGGCGGGCGCGGCATGGGGGAGCCGCTGCGGCTGATGGTCGATCTGCCGAATGACGCGGATATCGTCGAGATTTTCGCGCATCGTCCCGCCAGCAGGCTGATCGTCGCCTCGTCGGACGGCGACGGCTTTGTCGTGGCCGCGGACGAGGTTCTGGCGCAGACCCGGGCCGGCAAGCAGGTTCTGAACGTCAAGGACGGCGTGCGGGCAAAGGTCTGCCGCGTCGTTTCCGGCGATCACGTCGCGGTGGTAGGCGAAAACCGCAAGGTTCTGGTCTTCCCTCTGGACGAGTTGCCGGAAATGGCCCGTGGCAAGGGGGTCCGCCTTCAGAAATACAAGGATGGCGGGTTGTCGGACCTTACGACCTTTGCCCTTGCGGCGGGGCTGTCGTGGAAAGACCCCGCCGGGCGCACGCGGACGGAATCCGATCTGGCGGAGTGGTTGGGCAAGCGGGCGACCTCGGGCCGGATGGCGCCCCGGGGCTTTCCGCGCGACAACCGCTTCAACTAGGCCGCGTCAGTCAGGTGCGCGCTTCGCTGGACGGGCCGGCGGGACCCTTCGCTAGACGGGGTCGACGCGCAGCCAGACGCCGCCCTCGGGCCGCAGCGTAAGGATCAGCACAGGCCGCGGTTCCTTGCCCGGCACCGGGGCAAAGCGCAACCGCGCGAGCAGCGTGGCAAGGATGATCACGGCTTCCTGCAGGGCAAAGGATGCGCCGATACAGACGCGTGGGCCGTCGCCGAAGGGAAGATAGGCAAAGCGGTCGATGGCCCTCGGGTCGGCGAACCGGTTCGGGTCAAAGCGATGCGGGTCGGGCCAGAGCAGATGGTTGCGGTGCAGCGCGTAGATAGGCAGCATGATCGTGTCGCCCGCGCGCACCTCCCGCCCGCACAGCCGGTCGGGCTTTTGCGCCGTGCGGGCCAGGAATGCGGCCGAAGGATAGAGCCGCAGGGTTTCGTCGACGATCTGGCGGATATAGGGCAGCGAAGGGAGATCCGCCGCGGTGGCGGGCCGGTCGCCCAGCACCGCCTGCGCCTCGGCCCGGGCGCGGTCCTGAACCGTCTGATCGAAGGCACAGAGATAGAGAGCCCAGGCAAGGGTCAGGGCCGTCGTCTCATGCCCGGCGACGATGAAGGTCAGAAGGTTGTCGCGAAGCTCGGCCGTGGTCATGCGTCGTTGCGTCTGCGGGTCCTCACCTTCCAGCAGCAGGTCGAGCAGGTCGGGAACCGGCCTCGCGCCGGTTTTTCGGCGCGCCTCGATCGCACCGTCGGCCACGCGTTTCATCTCTCGCAGGGCGCCGCTCGACATAACGCGCGCCGGGCGCGGCACCCACATCGGCGCGCCGATTATGTCGAGCAGCGACACCCGCGCGGTCTGGGCGATATAGTTGTCGATTGCGTGATGGACGGCGCTGCGGTCGAACCCCTCATCGCCGGAAAAGGTCACGTCCGAGATCACCTCGAACGTGGCTGTCACCATCTCGTCAAAGACATTCGTGGCACGTCCCGCCGACGCGGCCAGCCGGTCCACTGACCGTTCCGCGGCCAGTGTCATGACGGGACCGAGGTTCTGGATATTGCGCAGCGCAAAGGCCGGTGCGGCCGTCCGGCGCTGCCAGCGCCAATGCGCGCCTTCCGCGACGAACAGGCTTTCGCCGATAGCGGGGCGCAGGATCAGCTTCGTGACATCCGATTTGGGATAGTCGTCCACCGCGTCGCGCAACACACGGCGGTTCGCGCCCGGATCCATGATCATGTGCCAGCGTTTGCCCATCCGCCCCGAAACCATCGGCTGCCGCAAGGCAAGTTCGGGGATCAGTTCCAGCAGGTTGCGCCGCGCGACACGGAACGATTTCCAGATCCCCCAGGGTTCCCGGGCAAGCGGGACCTGAACGGGCAGGGGCGGGTTCGGAACGGTCTGGTCCATGGCATGACTCCTTGATCCCTATATAAATGGCCCGGCCATCGCATCCAGCCGCGTCCACCCCTTGCCGACCCCCGCCGGGCCCCCGCCGGGTCCATGTGACGTCAAGTCGTCGATCTTGTGCCGAGGTCGTTTCCCTTCTTGATTTTTCCGGATGGGCTGGATACATCGCCCGCGATGTTTCATCGGGTCCTGCTGGACCCCCTTAACCATGGGGCGCCCCGGAATATGGCAAAGGCAAAGTTTGAACGTAACAAGCCGCACGTCAACATCGGCACGATTGGTCACGTTGACCACGGCAAGACGACGCTGACGGCTGCGATCACGAAGTATTTCGGTGAGTTCCGGGCCTACGACCAGATCGACGGCGCGCCGGAGGAGAAGGCGCGGGGGATCACGATCTCGACGGCGCATGTGGAATATGAGTCCGAGGCGCGTCACTATGCGCATGTGGACTGCCCCGGCCACGCCGACTATGTGAAGAACATGATCACGGGTGCGGCGCAGATGGACGGCGCGATCCTGGTTGTGAACGCGGCCGACGGGCCGATGCCGCAAACGCGCGAGCACATCCTGCTCGGCCGTCAGGTTGGCATTCCCTACATGGTCGTCTACCTGAACAAGGTCGACCAGGTGGACGATCCGGAGCTTCTGGAACTGGTCGAGATGGAAGTGCGCGAGCTTCTGTCGTCCTACGACTACCCCGGCGACGACATCCCGATCATCAAGGGCTCGGCGCTGGCGGCGATGGAAGGGCGTGACCCGGAGATCGGCGAGAACTCGATCCGCGAGCTGATCGCGGCGGTGGACAGCTACATCCCGACGCCGGAGCGCGCCGTGGACATGCCGTTCCTGATGCCGATCGAAGACGTGTTCTCGATCTCGGGCCGCGGCACGGTCGTGACCGGCCGTGTGGAACGTGGCGCTGTGAACGTGGGCGACGAGCTTGAGATCGTCGGCATCCGTCCGACCAAGAAGACGGTCTGCACGGGCGTCGAGATGTTCCGCAAGCTGTTGGACCGCGGAGAGGCCGGCGACAACATCGGCGCGCTGCTGCGCGGCGTGGACCGTGACGGTGTGGAGCGCGGTCAGGTTCTGTGCAAGCCGGGTTCGGTGAAGCCGCACACGAAGTTCGAGGCCGAGGCCTACATCCTCACGAAAGAGGAAGGCGGCCGTCACACGCCGTTCTTCGCGAACTACCGGCCGCAGTTCTACTTCCGGACGACGGACGTGACCGGGACGGTGATGCTGCCCGAGGGCACCGAGATGGTGATGCCGGGCGACAACCTGAAGTTCAACGTCGAGCTGATCGCCCCGATCGCCATGGAAGAGAAGCTCCGCTTCGCCATCCGTGAAGGCGGCCGCACCGTCGGCGCCGGCGTCGTCTCGAAAATCATCGAGTAATCGCGGACATTGACGCGACTTAGGGGGGCTGCCTTCGGGCGGCCCCTTTCCTTTGAAGCATGTCCGTCAGGGACAAATTCGGTTTCAGGCCTCGCAAATCGCTCTTGATCTTGGCGGGCAAAACCCGTAGGTCGCGGGCAGGCAAAGGGGTATAGCTCAGTTGGTAGAGCATCGGTCTCCAAAACCGAGGGTCGTGGGTTCGAGTCCCCCTGCCCCTGCCAGTTCCGCAGAAACCGGGACGCATAACGCGCCGCAGATCGTTCTTCACGTTGGCGCGCACAAGACGGCCAGCACGCATCTGCAGCATACGATCCGGTCGCAGGGATGGCGCCTGCGACGGCAGGACGTGACGTTTCTCGGGCCGCATATGCTGCGCGGCCAGATCATCGACCTTGAGCCCGTTGCCCGCGATCCCGGACTGCTGCCCTTTCTGCGGGCATTGCGAATGCGAACCGGCTTCCGCCGGCTCTGCAAGGGTCACAAGCAGGTGTTCGTCTCGGACGAAAATCTGCTTGGCGGCACCTACAGCCTTCGGCGGGTCGCGCCCGTCCGTCTTTATCCCGATGGCGCACAACGCATCGGACGGTTGCTGCGGCGGCTCGGCATTCCGCGGGCAAAGGTGCTGCTGGCGGTGCGGGACCCCGCGACGCACCTGGTCTCGAATTATTCGCAGCGGCTTTTTGCCGGACCGTTCATCCCCTTTGACGAGTATGTGAAAGCGACCGACCCGCTTGCGCTGCGCTGGTCGCAGGTGGCCGAAGAGATTCTCGCGCTGCCCCGGGTCGAGGAACTGGTGATCTGGCGGATGGAGGATTATCCGCGCCTGCTGCCCCAGATCCTGGGTATTGCCGTGACCGAGGGCGTGGCGCGCTGGATGAAGCCGCTGGAGGGGGCGCGGCATCAGGGCCTTTCCGCGCGGGCACATGAACAGCTTGCGGCCTGGGCCGCCGAGGGGCAGTTTCCGCCCGGCGCCGCGCGCAAGGCACGGGAGATGTTCCCGAAATCCGGAGACGTGACCGCCTATGCTCCCCTTGAACCCGAGCTTCTGGCGCAAAGCGCCCTCGCCTATGCCGAGGATCTGCGCCGTCTCGAGGGCCGGCCCGGGATCACGCTTCTGCGGCCTTGATGCCGGCCCGGCTTGAAAACCGCCACGCAACCCGATATCTGCACCGCCAACCAGTATGGGACAAAGATTCATGGCCAAGGCAAATCCACTCCAGTTCATCCAGCAGGTGCGGAGCGAAGTCGCGAAGGTGGTGTGGCCGAACCGCCGCGAGGTGACGCTGACGACCGTGATGGTCTTCATCATGGCGGCGCTTGCGGCCGTGTTCTTCTTTGCCGTCGATTTCCTTATCAGGACGGGCCTGACGACGCTGCTGGGCTTTTTCGGCTGAACCGGTCGGCGCGGCGCGGGCGCGTTTCGGCGCATCCGGTCTTGCGCTTGGGGGGGCGGGGATGTAAGGCAAGGCCCTGCCTTCGGAACCGGCGTGCATCGATTCGGTATGCGCGCTGTTTTTTGTTCCGGGCAGTGCGGGCGCAAGCTTGGCAGAAATTGATGAACGAACGGTGACGCGATCGCCGGGGATGTGGGGTTAAGACTGATGGCGAAGCGTTGGTATTCGGTGAGCGTCCTCTCCAACTTCGAGAAGAAGGTCGCCGAGCAGATCAAGCAAGCCGTCGCAGAGAACGGTCTTGAGGATGAGATCGAGGAAGTTCTCGTTCCCACCGAAGATGTGATCGAGGTGCGCCGCGGCAAGAAAGTCACGAGCGAGCGCCGTTTCATGCCGGGCTATGTGCTCGTGCGGATGGAGATGACGAACCGCGGCTATCACCTGATCAACTCGATCAACCGCGTCACCGGTTTTCTGGGCCCGCAGGGCAAGCCGATGCCGATGCGCGATGCCGAGGTGAACGCGATCCTCAACCGCGTCGAAGAGGGTGAGGCCGCGCCGCGCAACCTGATCCGCTATGAAGTCGGTGAGCAGGTGCAGGTGACGGACGGCCCGTTCGAGGGATTTGCCGGCATGGTCGAAGAGGTGGACGAAGGCAACAGCCGCCTCAAGGTGACCGTGTCGATCTTTGGCCGGGCGACCCCGGTCGAGCTGGAATTCACGCAGGTGTCCAAGGGCGCCTGACGTGTATCTCGTGGGAGGCCTTGCGCCGGACCACTAAACCATATGCCCACGGGGCTGGTGACAAAGGAGAGGCCAGATGGCCAAGAAAGTAATCGGGCAGCTCAAGCTGCAAGTGAAGGCGGGGCAGGCCAACCCATCCCCGCCGGTCGGCCCCGCGCTGGGTCAGCGCGGCATCAACATCATGCAGTTCTGCAAGGACTTCAACGCCCGTACGCAGGACATGGAGCAGGGTGCGCCGACGCCGGTGATCATTACCTACTATCAGGACAAGTCCTTCTCGATGGAAATCAAGACGCCGCCCGCGTCGCATTTCCTGAAAAAGGCCGCCAAGCTGAACTCCGGCTCCAAGAAGCCGGGCCGCGACGTCGCGGGTTCGGTGACGGTTGCGCAGGTCAAGGAGATCGCGCAGGCCAAGATGAAGGACCTGAACGCCAACGACATCGAGGCAGCGATGCAGATCATCCTGGGCTCGGCCCGGTCGATGGGTATCGAGGTGAAAGGTTAAGCCATGGCAAAGCTCGGAAAACGGACGCGCGCCGCGCGTGAGGCTTTTGCCGGCAAGGACAACCTGTCGGTCGAAGATGCGGTCAAGCTGATCAAGGCGAATGCCTCGGCCAAATTCGACGAAACGCTGGAAATCGCGCTGAACCTCGGCGTCGATCCGCGTCACGCCGACCAGATGGTGCGTGGCGTCGTCACCCTGCCGAACGGCACCGGCAAGACCGTGCGCGTTGCGGTTTTCGCCCGCGCCGCCAAGGCCGAAGAGGCCAAGGCAGCCGGTGCGGATATCGTCGGCGCCGAAGACCTGATGGAGACGATCCAGTCGGGCAAGATCGAGTTCGACCGTTGCATCGCGACGCCGGACATGATGCCGCTGGTCGGCCGGCTCGGCAAGATCCTCGGGCCGCGCAACCTGATGCCGAACCCCAAGGTCGGCACGGTGACGATGGACGTCAAGGCCGCCGTCGAGGCTGCCAAGGGCGGTGAGGTCCAGTTCAAGGTCGAGAAGGCCGGCGTGATCCATGCCGGTATCGGCAAGATCTCGTTCGACGAGGGCAAGCTGGCCGAGAACGTCCGTGCATTCGTCGAGGCCGTGTCGCGCGCCAAGCCGACCGGGGCCAAGGGCGCCTATATGCGCAAGGTCTCGCTGTCCTCGACGATGGGGCCGGGCGTGTCGGTCGATCTCGCCTCGGCGAGCGGCAACTGAGAATTCCGCCGGGGTAACCCCCCCGGCAGAATGACGGGGCGGCAACGCCCTGTCCTGTCCGAGACGGTGGGGGGCCTTCGTGGCCTTAATATCCTGCCTGAGATGGGAAACGAGACGAATTCCGGGGACTACCTCGGGCGATTTGGCCTCGGGACCCTTCACGGACCCGAACGGCCGGAATCTTTCCGGTCAACTTGAGCCGGGGGGAATTTCCCCTCAAACTTGGAGTAATACTGTGGATAGAGCCCAGAAAGAGAAAATGGTCGAGGAACTCGGCCAGATCTTTGAAAGCTCTGGCGTGGTTGTGGTTGCACACTACGAAGGTCTGACAGTTGCTCAGATGCAGGACCTGCGCGCGCGTATGCGTGAAGCGGGCGGGTCCGTTCGCGTCGCCAAGAACAAGCTCGCCAAGATCGCCCTTGAGGGTAAGCCCTGCGCAAGCATTGCTGACCTTCTTTCGGGCATGACCGTTCTCACCTATTCCGAAGACCCTGTCGCAGCAGCGAAGGTCGCGGAAGCCTATGCCAAGACGAACGACAAGTTCGTGATCCTTGGCGGGGCGATGGGTGAGACGGCTCTGGACCAGGCCGGTGTGAAGGCCGTTGCCGCAATGCCGTCGCGTGAAGAGCTTATCGCTTCGATCGTTGGCTGCATCGGGGCACCTGCTTCGAACATCGCCGGGGCCATTGGCGCGCCTGCTTCCAACATCGCGGGCATCCTCTCCACCTTGGAAGAGCGTGAAGCCGCGTGAGCACTGTCGGACATGCGTAGGGTTGAAACCCGGCATGTTGGAACACAACTGAAAGAACGGAAACGGTAAAATGGCTGATCTTAAGAAACTCGCCGAAGAGATCGTGAACCTCACGCTTCTCCAGGCTCAGGAACTGAAAACCATCCTGAAAGACGAATACGGCATCGAACCCGCTGCTGGCGGCGCCGTGATGATGGCCGGCCCGGCTGCTGGCCCGGCTGAAGCTGCCGAAGAGAAAACCGAGTTCGACGTGGTTCTCGTCGACGCGGGCGCACAGAAGATCAACGTGATCAAGGAAGTGCGCGGCATCACCGGTCTTGGCCTGAAAGAAGCCAAGGACTTGGTCGAAGCTGGCGGCAAGGTGAAAGAAGCTGCGGGCAAAGCCGAAGCTGAAGAGATCAAGGCGAAGCTGGAAGCAGCCGGCGCCAAGGTCGAACTGAAGTAATCGACGGGGGCGCCGCCCCTGATCGCACTGAACAGGCTGGGCCCGGAGTTTTTTCGGGCCCGGCCAAATCTGTCTGAGAGACCTGTCCTGGTGAGGGCTTCGCGCGACGGAGCCTTTACCAGGGGAAGGTCGAGGTTCGGGAGCCGCCCGGTGGGACGAGCGGCAGGAATGGAACCGAGACCCCCTGTTTCGCAAGCGGCGGCGGCCGAGGCCCGACGGCTCGCAGGCCCGCGAAAAGATGAAAGGTGACCACGAGCATGGCTCAGAGCTACGTTGGCCAGAAGCGCATCCGCCGGTATTATGGCAAAATCCGCGAAGTGCTGGAAATGCCGAACCTCATCGAGGTTCAGAAATCCTCATACGACCTGTTCCTGAAGTCGGGCGAAGCCGACAAGCCGCTGGACGGCGAAGGGATTCAGGGCGTTTTCCAGTCCGTTTTCCCGATCAAGGATTTCAACGAGACGGCGGTGCTCGAGTTCGTGAAATACGAGCTCGAAAAACCCAAATACGACGTGGATGAGTGCCAGCAGCGCGACATGACCTATGCCGCGCCGCTGAAGGTGACGCTGCGCCTGATCGTGTTCGATGTCGACGAAGTGACCGGCGCCAAGTCCGTCAAGGACATCAAGGAACAGGACGTCTATATGGGCGACATGCCCCTGATGACGTCGAACGGCACGTTCATCGTGAACGGGACCGAGCGGGTGATCGTTTCCCAGATGCACCGCAGCCCCGGCGTGTTCTTCGACCACGACAAGGGCAAGACCCATTCCTCGGGCAAGCTTCTGTTCACCTGCCGGATCATTCCCTATCGCGGTTCGTGGCTCGATTTCGAATTCGACGCCAAGGATCTCGTGTTCGCGCGCATCGACCGTCGCCGCAAGCTGCCGGTGACGACCCTGCTCTATGCCCTTGGCATGGATCAGGAGGCGATCATGGACGCCTATTACGAGACGGTGAGCTATCGTCTGGAAAAGAACCGCGGCTGGGTCACGCGCTTCTTCCCGGAGCGTGTGCGCGGCACCCGTCCGACGCATGACCTGATCGACGCCGCCACCGGCGAGGTGATCTGCAAGGCCGGCGACAAGATGACGCCGCGCATGGTCAAGAAGCTGATCGACGAAGGGCAGGTGACCGAGCTTCTGGTGCCGTTCGACCAGATCGTCGGGCGCTATGTCGCGAAGGACATCATCAACGAGGAAACCGGCGAGATCTGGGTCGAGGCGGGCGACGAGCTCACCTGGGACACCGATCGCGACGGTGAGGTGACGGGCGGCACGCTCAAGACCCTGCTCGACCAGGGCATCACCGAGCTCCCGGTGCTCGACATCGACGGCGTGCAGGTTGGCCCCTACATGCGCAATACCATGGCTGCGGACAAGAACATGAACCGGGAAACCGCGCTCATGGATATCTACCGCGTCATGCGCCCGGGTGAGCCGCCGACCGTCGATGCGGCCGGTGCGCTTTTCGACACGCTGTTCTTCGACGCCGAACGTTATGACCTTTCGGCCGTGGGCCGGGTCAAGATGAACATGCGTCTGGACCTCGATGCCCCCGATACGCAGCGGACGCTGCGCAAGGAGGACATCATCGCCTGTATCCGCGGGCTGGTGGAGCTGCGCGACGGCAAGGGCGAGATCGACGATATCGACCACCTCGGCAACCGTCGGGTGCGTTCGGTCGGCGAGTTGATGGAGAACCAGTATCGCGTCGGTCTGCTGCGGATGGAGCGTGCGATCAAGGAACGCATGTCCTCGGTCGATATCGACACGGTGATGCCGCAGGACCTGATCAACGCCAAACCGGCGGCTGCCGCGGTGCGCGAATTCTTCGGCTCCTCGCAGCTGTCGCAGTTCATGGACCAGACCAACCCGCTGTCGGAAGTGACGCACAAGCGGCGCCTTTCGGCGCTTGGCCCGGGCGGTCTGACGCGGGAGCGTGCGGGCTTTGAGGTGCGCGACGTTCACCCGACCCACTATGGCCGGATGTGCCCGATCGAGACGCCGGAAGGTCAGAACATCGGTCTGATCAACAGCCTCGCGACCTTTGCGCGGGTGAACAAGTACGGCTTCATCGAGACGCCGTATCGCAAGGTGGTCGAAGGCAAGGTGACGGACGACGTCGTCTATATCTCGGCGACCGAGGAAATGCGTCACACCGTGGCGCAGGCCAACGCGGCGCTGGACGAGGAAGGGCGGTTCGTCAACGAATTCGTCTCGACCCGGATGGCGGGCGAGTTCACGCTGAACCCGGCCGAGGCCGTGGACCTGATCGACGTCTCGCCGAAACAGCTTGTTTCGGTGGCGGCCTCGCTCATCCCGTTCCTTGAGAACGACGACGCCAACCGCGCGCTGATGGGCTCGAACATGCAGCGTCAGGCGGTCCCGCTGCTGCAATCGGATGCGCCCTTCGTGGGCACGGGGATCGAAAGCGTCGTGGCGCGTGATTCCGGTGCCGCGATCATGGCACGCCGGGCCGGCGTCATCGACCAGGTCGATGCGACCCGGATCGTCGTGCGCGCGACCGAGATGCTGGAAGCGGGTGAGCCGGGCGTGGACATCTATCGTCTGCGCAAGTTCAAGCGGTCCAACCAGTCGTCCTGCATCAACCAGCGCCCGCTGGTGAAGGTCGGCGACACGGTGAAGCGCGGCGAGGTCATCGCCGACGGTCCCTCGACCGACATGGGCGAACTGGCCCTTGGCCGAAACGTGGTCGTGGCCTTCATGCCGTGGAACGGCTACAACTACGAGGACTCGATCCTGATCTCGGAGCGCATCCTCAAGGACGACGTGTTCACCTCGATCCATATCGATGAATACGAAGTCGCGGCCCGTGACACCAAGCTCGGCCCAGAGGAAATCACGCGCGACATTCCGAACGTCGGTGAGGAAGCCCTGCGCAACCTCGACGAGGCAGGGATCGTCTATATCGGTGCCGAAGTGGTGCCGGGCGACATTCTTGTCGGCAAGATCACCCCCAAGGGCGAAAGCCCGATGACGCCGGAAGAAAAGCTTCTGCGCGCCATCTTCGGCGAAAAGGCATCGGACGTGCGGGATACCTCGCTGCGCCTGCCGCCGGGTGCCTATGGCACGATCGTCGAGGTGCGGGTGTTCAACCGTCACGGCGTCGACAAGGACGAACGTGCGCTGCAGATCGAGCGTGAAGAGGTCGAGCGCCTGTCCCGCGACCGCGATGACGAGCTGGAGATCCTGGAGCGCAACATCTACGCGCGTCTCAAGGCGCTGATCCTTGGCAAGACGGCGGTCAAGGGGCCGAAAGGCGTCAAGGCCGGGTCCGAGGTCACCGAGGAACTGCTGTCCACGCTGAGCCGCGGCCAGTGGTGGCAGCTTGCCCTGGGCGAAGAGGCCGACGCGCAGGAAGTCGAGGCGCTGCACCAGCAATTCGACATCCAGAAGCGTGCGCTTGAAGCCCGGTTCGAGGACAAGGTCGAGAAGGTTCGTCGCGGCGATGACCTGCCCCCGGGCGTGATGAAGATGGTCAAGGTCTTCGTCGCGGTGAAGCGCAAGCTTCAGGCGGGCGACAAGATGGCCGGGCGTCACGGGAACAAGGGCGTCATCTCCAAGGTCGTGCCGGTGGAGGACATGCCGTTCCTTGCCGACGGGACCCCGGTGGACATGGTTCTGAACCCGCTGGGCGTGCCGTCGCGGATGAACGTCGGGCAGATTCTTGAAACGCATATGGGCTGGGCCGCGCGCGGTTTGGGCCTTCAGATCGACGAGGCGCTGGAGGAATACCGGCGTTCGGGCGACCTGACCCCGGTGCGTGACAAGATGCGCTTTGCCTATGGCGACGAGGTCTATGACGAGGCGTTCGGCGAGATGGAGGAAACCGACCTCCTTGAGGCCGCGAATGCGGTCCGCAAGGGCGTTCCCATCGCCACGCCGGTCTTTGACGGTGCGAAAGAGGCCGATGTGAACGACGCGCTGCGTCGGGCCGGTTTCGACCAGAGCGGCCAGTCGATCGTCTTTGACGGGCGTTCGGGTGAGCAGTTCGCACGGCCGGTGACGGTCGGGGTGAAATACATGCTCAAGCTGCACCACCTTGTCGACGACAAGCTGCACGCCCGCTCGACCGGGCCCTACAGCCTTGTCACCCAGCAGCCGCTTGGCGGTAAGGCCCAGTTCGGTGGCCAGCGTCTGGGTGAGATGGAGGTCTGGGCACTCGAAGCCTATGGCGCGGCCTACACGCTGCAGGAAATGCTCACCGTCAAGTCGGACGACGTGGCGGGCCGGACAAAGGTCTACGAGTCCATCGTCAAGGGCGAGGACAACTTCGAGGCCGGTGTCCCCGAGAGCTTCAACGTGCTGGTCAAAGAGGTCCGTGGCCTGGGCCTCAACATGGAACTCCTGGATGCGGAGGATGAGTGAGGGCGGCTTCGCCCTCCTCCCACCCCCTGATGTGAAGGACGCAAGATGAACCAGGAACTTACCACCAATCCGTTCAACCCGCTGGCGCAGCCCAAGCAGTTTGACGAGATCAAGATTTCGCTGGCCTCGCCCGAACGGATCCTGTCGTGGTCCTTCGGCGAGATCAAGAAGCCGGAAACCATCAACTACCGCACGTTCAAGCCGGAACGTGACGGCCTGTTCTGCGCGCGCATTTTTGGTCCGATCAAGGATTACGAATGCCTGTGCGGCAAATACAAGCGCATGAAGTACCGCGGCGTCGTCTGCGAGAAATGCGGCGTGGAAGTGACGCTCCAGAAGGTGCGGCGCGAGCGTATGGGCCATATCGAACTGGCCGCGCCCGTTGCCCACATCTGGTTCCTGAAGTCGCTGCCGAGCCGGATCAGCCTGATGCTCGACATCACGCTGCGCGATCTGGAACGGATTCTCTACTTCGAGAACTACGTCGTGATCGAGCCGGGCCTGACGGACCTTACCTACGGTCAGCTGATGACCGAGGAAGAGTTCCTTGACGCGCAGGACCAGTACGGCGCCGACGCCTTTACCGCCAACATCGGCGCGGAAGCGATCCGCGAGATGCTGTCGGCGATCGACCTTGAGGCCGAAGCCCTGCGGCTGCGCGAAGAGCTGAAGGAAGCCACCGGCGAGTTGAAGCCCAAGAAGATCATCAAACGGCTGAAGATCGTCGAGAACTTCCTGGAATCCGGCAACCGCCCGGAATGGATGATCCTGACCGTGCTTCCGGTGATCCCGCCGGAACTGCGCCCGCTGGTCCCGCTGGACGGCGGCCGGTTCGCCACGTCGGATCTCAACGACCTCTACCGCCGGGTGATCAACCGGAACAACCGTCTGAAGCGCCTGATCGAGCTTCGGGCGCCGGACATCATCGTGCGCAACGAAAAGCGGATGCTGCAGGAAGCGGTTGACGCACTGTTCGACAACGGCCGTCGCGGCCGGGTCATCACGGGCACCAACAAGCGCCCGCTGAAGTCGCTGTCGGACATGCTGAAGGGCAAGCAGGGCCGGTTCCGCCAGAACCTTCTGGGGAAACGGGTCGACTTCTCTGGCCGTTCGGTCATCGTGACGGGTCCGGAGCTGAAGCTGCACCAGTGCGGCCTGCCCAAGAAGATGGCACTCGAGCTCTTCAAGCCGTTCATCTATTCGCGGCTTGAAGCGAAGGGCCTGTCCTCGACCGTCAAGCAGGCGAAGAAGCTGGTCGAAAAGGAACGCCCCGAGGTCTGGGATATCCTGGACGAGGTGATCCGCGAGCATCCGGTTCTGCTGAACCGCGCGCCGACGCTGCACCGTCTGGGCATCCAGGCGTTCGAGCCGGTGCTGATCGAGGGCAAGGCGATCCAGCTTCACCCGCTGGTCTGTTCGGCCTTCAACGCGGACTTCGACGGCGACCAGATGGCCGTGCACGTCCCGCTGTCGCTTGAGGCGCAGCTGGAAGCGCGCGTCCTGATGATGTCGACGAACAACGTTCTGTCGCCCGCCAACGGCGCGCCGATCATCGTTCCGTCGCAGGACATGATCCTGGGTCTCTACTACACCACGATGGAGCGGAAGGGGATGCCGGGCGAAGGCATGGCATTCGCCAATGTGGACGAAGTGGAACACGCGCTGGCCGCCGGCATCGTGCACCTGCACAGCCGGATCAAGGCGCGCGTCAAGCAGATCGACGCCGAAGGGAACGAGGTCTGGAAGCGCTACGACACCACGCCGGGCCGGGTTCGCCTGGGCGCGCTCTTGCCGCTCAACGCAAAGGCGCCCTTCGAACTGGTCAACCGTCTGCTGCGGAAGAAGGACGTCCAGAACGTTATCGACACCGTCTACCGCTACTGCGGCCAGAAGGAATCGGTGATCTTCTGCGACCAGATCATGACCATGGGCTTCCGTGAGGCGTTCAAGGCCGGGATCTCCTTCGGCAAGGACGACATGCTGATCCCCGACACCAAATGGTCGATCGTCAACGAGACGCGCGAGCAGGTGAAGGAATTCGAGCAGCAGTACATGGACGGCCTGATCACTCAGGGCGAAAAGTACAACAAGGTTGTCGACGCCTGGTCGAAATGCTCGGATGCGGTGGCGAACGCGATGATGGCCGATATCTCGGCCGTGCGTCACGACGATGCCGGCGCCGAGATGGAGCCGAACAGCGTCTACATGATGTCGCACTCCGGTGCACGGGGTTCGCCGGCACAGATGAAGCAGCTTGGCGGGATGCGCGGCCTGATGGCCAAACCGTCCGGCGAGATCATCGAGACGCCGATCATCTCGAACTTCAAGGAAGGTCTGACCGTGTTGGAGTACTTCAACTCCACCCACGGCGCGCGGAAAGGTCTGGCGGATACGGCGCTCAAGACGGCGAACTCGGGTTACCTGACCCGGCGTCTGGTCGACGTGGCGCAGGACTGCATCGTGCGGGTTCAGGACTGTGGCACCGACCGCTTCATCACCGCCTCGACCGCGGTAAATGATGGTGAAGTCGTCGCCTCTCTGGGTGAGCGCGTGCTGGGCCGTGTCGCGGCCGAGGACGTCATCCGTCCCGGCACCGATGAGGTCATGGTCAAGCGGAACGAACTGATCGACGAGCGCAAGGCCGATATCATCGAGACCTCGGGCATCGTTTCGGTCAAGATCCGCAGCCCGCTGACCTGTGAGGCCGAAGAGGGCGTCTGCGCCGCCTGTTACGGGCGTGACCTTGCACGCGGCACGCTGGTCAACATCGGTGAGGCTGTCGGCATCATCGCCGCCCAGTCGATCGGTGAGCCGGGCACGCAGCTGACGATGCGGACCTTCCACATCGGCGGCATCGCGCAGGGTGGCCAGCAGTCGTTCCTTGAGGCAAGCCAGGCGGGCACGATCGAGTTCCGCAACCCGAACATCCTTGTGAACGCCAATGGCGAGCAGATCGTGACGGGCCGGAACATGTCGATCGCGATCATCGACGAAAACGGACAGGAGCGCGCGAGCCACAAGCTCACCTATGGCGCGAAGCTGTTCGTCAAGGAAGCGGTGGCGGTCAAGCGGGGCGACAAGCTCTTTGAATGGGACCCCTATACCCTGCCGATCATCGCGGAGAAGGCCGGCGTCACGCGCTTTGTCGATCTCGTCTCGGGCCTCTCGGTCCGGGAGGACACCGACGAGGCAACGGGCATGACCCAGAAGATCGTCTCGGACTGGCGTTCGGTGCCCAAGGGCAACGAACTGAAGCCCGAGATCATCATCATGGACCCGGAAAGCGGCGAACCGGTTCGCAACGAACAGGGCGCGCCCGTGACCTATCCGATGTCGGTCGACGCGATTCTTTCGGTCGAGGACGGCCAGGAGGTCAAGGCCGGCGACGTGGTGGCACGTATCCCGCGCGAAGGCGCCAAGACCAAGGACATCACCGGGGGTCTGCCCCGCGTGGCGGAACTGTTCGAGGCCCGTCGTCCCAAGGATCACGCGATCATCGCCGAACTCGACGGCTATGTGCGCTTTGGCAAGGACTACAAGAACAAGCGCCGCATCGCCATCGAGCCCACGGTCGAAGGGATGGAGCCGGTCGAGTACATGGTGCCCAAGGGCAAGCACATTCCGGTTCAGGAAGGTGACTTCGTCCAGAAGGGCGACTACATCATGGACGGCAACCCGGCACCGCATGACATCCTGCGGATCATGGGGATCGAAGCGCTTGCCAACTACCTGATCGACGAGGTGCAGGACGTCTATCGCCTGCAGGGCGTGAAGATCAACGACAAGCACATCGAGGTGATCGTCCGCCAGATGCTCCAGAAGTGGGAGATCCTCGACAGCGGGGAAACCACGCTGCTGAAGGGCGAGCATGTCGACAAGGCCGAGTTCGACGAGATGAACGAAAAGGCCATTGCGAACGGTCTGCGTCCGGCTTCAGGCGAACCGATCCTGCTGGGTATCACCAAGGCGTCGCTGCAGACCCGCAGCTTCATCTCGGCGGCATCCTTCCAGGAGACGACGCGGGTGCTAACGGAAGCTTCGGTCCAGGGCAAGCGCGACAAGCTGGTCGGCCTGAAGGAGAACGTCATCGTCGGCCGGCTGATCCCGGCGGGGACGGGCGGTGCGACCAAGCGCATCCGCCGCATCGCGGCCGAACGCGACGATGTGGTGCTTGAAGCACGGCGTGCCGAGGCAGAGGCTGCGGCCCTTGCCGCACCGGGCGCCGAGGCGAGCGAAGCGCAGGACTGATCGCCTGCAAGAAACGACAGAGACCCCCGGCCTGACGCCGGGGGTTTTCTTTTGGGCTTGCAGCGGCCGGGCGTCCGAGAACCGGTTTGCCGCCTCGGTATTTTCCGTCCACGGGATGATACATCATGGCGATGACTGTCGGGCGCAGGGGCGGTCGGGCTTGTCACGCCGTTTTTTGGTCGCTGACGCGGGGATTCGTGGTCATTGGGGACTGGCCGGAGTGGCTGACGCTTCCTGGTGCGGCGATCGTGATGGCGACGGGGCCTTTACCTTGTATCGCGAACGTAAATTGGTCCTCCGCCGATAGCTTTGGGCCCGGCAACTGTTGACATCCCCCGCGACTCCCCATATACGGCGGCGACCTGCGGAAGGGTAACGCCGTTTCGCCGGGCTCTGAAACGAACTAGTGGTCAAGATCCGGGCCGCATTGTGCCCCGATCCTCTGAGATTCCACCGCGTCGCTCCCGCGAAGGGAACGAATGCGGTTTTGGTATTTGCGGTCATGCATGACGCAAAGATCCGAAAAACTGGCGCGCCACGGTGCGCCGAAGATGAACGGGTTGCAACACGGGGAACCGGAATGCCGACTATCCAACAGCTGATCCGCAAGCCGCGGCAGCCGAAAGTTAAACGCTCCAAGTCGCAGCACTTGGAATCCTGCCCGCAAAAACGCGGCGTCTGCACGCGCGTCTACACCACGACGCCGAAGAAGCCGAACTCGGCCATGCGGAAGGTTGCCAAGGTCCGTCTGACCAATGGCTTCGAAGTCATCAGCTATATCCCCGGCGAAAAGCACAATCTGCAGGAGCACTCTGTGGTCCTCATCCGTGGCGGCCGGGTAAAAGACCTTCCGGGTGTCCGTTACCACATCCTGCGCGGTGTGCTGGATACCCAGGGCGTCAAAGATCGTCGTCAGCGCCGCTCGAAATACGGCGCGAAGCGTCCGAAGTAAGGAGAGACGTAGATGTCCCGTCGTCACGCCGCCGAAAAGCGCGAAATTCTTCCCGACGCCAAGTATGGCGACCGGGTTCTGACGAAATTCATGAACAACCTGATGGTCGACGGCAAGAAGTCGGCCGCCGAAAGCATCGTCTACAACGCGATGGAGCGGGTCGAGAGCAAGCTGAAGCGTGCGCCGATCGAAGTGTTCCACGAGGCGCTGGACAATGTGAAGCCCTCGGTCGAGGTCCGGTCGCGTCGCGTCGGCGGTGCCACCTATCAGGTTCCGGTCGAAGTGCGCCCCGAGCGTCGTGAGGCCCTCGCGATCCGCTGGCTCATCATCGCGGCGCGCAAGCGCAACGAGAACACGATGGAAGAGCGTCTTGCGGGCGAGCTGCTCGACGCCGTGAACTCGCGCGGTTCCGCCGTGAAAAAGCGGGAAGACACCCACAAGATGGCCGACGCGAACAAGGCGTTCAGCCATTACCGCTGGTAACAATTAGCCTGAGGACCTGACCAATGGCACGCGATTATCCCCTCGAGCGCTACCGTAACTTCGGGATCATGGCTCACATCGACGCGGGTAAGACCACGACGACCGAGCGGATTCTGTTCTACACCGGCAAAAGCCACAAGATCGGCGAGGTGCATGACGGCGCCGCGACGATGGACTGGATGGAACAGGAGCAGGAGCGGGGGATCACCATCACCTCGGCTGCGACCACGACTTTCTGGCAGCGTCAGGAAGACCCGACCGCCGAAGGCACGTCGGATACGAAGTTCCGCTTCAACATCATCGACACCCCCGGCCACGTCGACTTCACGATCGAGGTGGAGCGTTCGCTTGCCGTTCTCGATGGCGCGATCTGCCTTCTCGACGCCAACGCCGGTGTCGAGCCGCAGACCGAGACCGTCTGGCGTCAGGCCGACCGCTACAAGGTTCCGCGGATCGTGTTCGTCAACAAGATGGACAAGATCGGTGCCGACTTCTTCAACTGCGTGAAGATGATCAAGGACCGCACCGGCGCGACCCCGCTGCCGATCGCCCTGCCGATCGGCGCCGAGGACAAGCTGGAAGGCATCATCGACCTGATCAAGATGGAAGAATGGACCTGGAAGGGCGAGGATCTCGGCGCTTCCTGGACCCGTCAGCCCATCCGCGACGAGCTGCAGGATCTGGCCGCCGAATGGCGTTCGAATCTGATCGAGACTGCGGTCGAGCAGGACGATGCCGCGATGGAGGCCTATCTGGAGGGCACCGAGCCCGACGAGGCCACCCTGCGCAAGCTGATCCGCAAGGGCACGCTGTCGCTGTCCTTCGTTCCGATCGCTGCCGGTTCGGCCTTCAAGAACAAGGGTGTCCAGCCGCTTCTGAACGCCGTCATCGACTATCTGCCGAGCCCGCTCGACGTGCCGGCCTACATGGGCTTTGCGCCGGGCGACGAGACCGAGACCCGCAACATCGAGCGTTCGGCCGATGACGCGCAGCCCTTCTCTGGCCTCGCGTTCAAGATCATGAACGACCCCTTCGTGGGCTCGCTCACCTTCACGCGCATCTATTCGGGCGCGATCAAGAAGGGCGACCAGATGCTCAACGCGACCAAAGGCAAGCGTGAGCGCGTCGGTCGTATGATGATGATGCACGCGATCAACCGTGAAGAGATCGAAGAGGCGTTCGCGGGCGACATCATCGCGCTGGCCGGTCTGAAAGAGACCACCACTGGTGACACGCTCTGCGATCCGGCGAAACCTGTGGTTCTCGAAACCATGACCTTCCCCGAGCCGGTGATCGAGATTGCCGTGGAGCCGAAGTCGAAAGCAGACCAGGAAAAGATGGGCCTCGCCCTTCAGCGCCTGGCAGCCGAAGACCCGTCCTTCCGCGTCGAGACCGATCTGGAATCGGGCCAGACCATCATGAAGGGCATGGGCGAGCTTCACCTCGACATTCTCGTCGACCGCATGAAGCGCGAGTTCAAGGTCGAGGCGAATATCGGTGCGCCGCAGGTGGCCTATCGCGAGACGATCAGCCGCGAAGCCGAGATCGACTACACGCACAAGAAACAGACCGGTGGTACCGGCCAGTTCGCGCGCGTGAAGATGGTCATCACCCCGACCGAGCCGGGCGAAGGCTATTCGTTCGAATCGAAGATCGTCGGCGGTGCGGTTCCGAAGGAATACATCCCGGGTGTCGAGAAGGGCATCAAGTCCGTCATGGACTCGGGTCCGCTGGCGGGCTTCCCGGTGATCGACTTCAAGGTCGCGCTGATCGACGGTGCCTTCCACGACGTCGACTCCTCGGTCCTCGCGTTCGAAATCGCGTCCCGTGCGGCGATGCGCGAAGGTCTCAAGAAGGCCGGTGCAAAGCTTCTCGAGCCGATCATGAAGGTCGAGGTCGTGACGCCCGAGGAATATACCGGTGGCATCATCGGCGACCTCACCAGCCGTCGCGGTCAGGTGACGGGGCAAGAGGCGCGCGGCAATGCCGTCGTGATCAACAGCTTCGTGCCGCTGGCCAACATGTTCGGCTACATCAACACGCTGCGGTCGATGTCGTCGGGACGTGCGAACTTCACGATGCTCTTCGACCACTATGATGCGGTTCCGCAGAACATCTCGGACGAGATTCAGAAGAAATACGCGTAAGGGCCGCGGCCCTTACGATCCAGAGTAACAGGAGGCCATCATGGCAAAGGCAAAGTTTGAACGTAACAAGCCGCACGTCAACATCGGCACGATTGGTCACGTTGACCACGGCAAGACGACGCTGACGGCTGCGATCACGAAGTATTTCGGTGAGTTCCGGGCCTACGACCAGATCGACGGCGCGCCGGAGGAGAAGGCGCGGGGGATCACGATCTCGACGGCGCATGTGGAATATGAGTCCGAGGCGCGTCACTATGCGCATGTGGACTGCCCCGGCCACGCCGACTACGTGAAGAACATGATCACGGGTGCGGCGCAGATGGACGGCGCGATCTTGGTTGTGAACGCGGCCGACGGGCCGATGCCGCAAACGCGCGAGCACATCCTGCTCGGCCGTCAGGTTGGCATTCCCTACATGGTCGTCTACCTGAACAAGGTCGACCAGGTGGACGATCCGGAGCTTCTGGAGCTGGTCGAGATGGAAGTGCGCGAGCTTCTGTCGTCCTACGACTACCCCGGCGACGACATCCCGATCATCAAGGGCTCGGCGCTGGCGGCGATGGAAGGGCGTGACCCGGAGATCGGCGAGAACTCGATTCGCGAGCTGATCGCGGCGGTGGACAGCTACATCCCGACGCCGGAGCGTGCCGTGGACATGCCGTTCCTGATGCCGATCGAAGACGTGTTCTCGATCTCGGGCCGCGGCACGGTTGTGACCGGCCGTGTGGAACGTGGCGCTGTGAACGTGGGCGACGAGCTTGAGATCGTCGGCATCCGTCCGACCAAGAAGACGGTCTGCACGGGCGTCGAGATGTTCCGCAAGCTCTTGGACCGCGGAGAGGCCGGCGACAACATCGGCGCGCTGCTGCGCGGCGTGGACCGTGACGGTGTGGAGCGCGGTCAGGTTCTGTGCAAGCCGGGTTCGGTGAAGCCGCACACGAAGTTCGAGGCCGAGGCCTACATCCTCACGAAAGAGGAAGGCGGCCGTCACACGCCGTTCTTCGCGAACTACCGGCCGCAGTTCTACTTCCGGACGACGGACGTGACCGGGACGGTGATGCTGCCCGAGGGCACCGAGATGGTGATGCCGGGCGACAACCTGAAGTTCAACGTCGAGCTGATCGCCCCGATCGCCATGGAAGAGAAGCTCCGCTTCGCCATCCGTGAAGGCGGCCGCACCGTCGGCGCCGGCGTCGTCTCGAAAATCATCGAGTAATCGGTGGGGCGGAGGGGTCCGCCCCTCCGCCACCCCCAGCCCGAGGGCAAGGACATGCAAGGTCAAAACATCCGCATCCGGCTCAAGGCCTTCGATTACCGCGTTCTGGATGCCAGCACGCAGGAAATCGTGAACACGGCCAAACGGACCGGTGCTCAGGTACGCGGGCCCATCCCGCTGCCGAACAAGATCGAGAAGTTCACGGTTCTCCGTGGTCCGCACATCGACAAGAAGTCGCGCGACCAGTGGGAGATCCGCACGCACAAGCGTCTTCTCGACATCGTCGACCCCACCCCGCAGACCGTGGACGCGCTGATGAAGCTCGACCTCGCCGCCGGTGTGGACGTCGAGATCAAAGTTTAAGGAGCCAGGATGATGCGCTCTGGAGTTATCGCAAAAAAGCTGGGGATGACCCGGCTGTTCCTGGAGGACGGGCGGCAGGTGCCGGTGACCGTTCTTCAGCTGGACAACCTGCAGGTGGTCGCGCAGCGCACCGCCGAGCGTGACGGCTATTCCGCCGTCCAGCTTGGTGCGGGCGAAGCCAAGGCCAAACGGACCACGGCGCCGATGCGCGGTCATTTCGCCAAGGCGAATGTCGCGCCGAAGCGCAAGCTGGCCGAGTTCCGGGTGAGCCCCGAGAACCTCATCAACATCGGTGAGGAGATCACGGCTGACCACTACTTCGCCGGCCAGTTCGTCGATGTGGCGGGCACCTCGATCGGTAAGGGTTTCGCCGGTGCCATGAAGCGGCACAACTTCGGCGGCCTCCGGGCGTCGCACGGTGTGTCGATCAGCCACCGTTCGCACGGCTCGACCGGTCAGTGCCAGGACCCGGGCAAGGTGTTCAAGGGCAAGAAGATGGCCGGCCACATGGGCGCTGCCCGTGTGACCACGCAGAACCTGCAGGTCGTCAAGACCGACGCAGATCGCGGCCTGATCATGATCAAGGGCGCCGTCCCGGGGTCCAAGGGTGGCTGGGTGACGATCAAGGACGCGGTCAAGAAGCCCGTTCCGGAGAACGTCATTCTTCCGGCCGCCCTGAAATCGGCCGCTGACGCTGCCCGCAAGGCTGCGGAAGAGGCTGCCGCCGCTGCCGCCGCCGAGGAAGAAGCCGCACGCGTCGCCGCGCTCGAGGCCGAACAGGCCGCGATCGAGCAGGCCGAGGCCGAGGCCGCTGCGCCTGAAGGAGGCGACAATGAAAGCTGATGTGATCAAGCTGGACGCCGGCAAGGCGGGCTCGATCGATCTTGACGATGCGATCTTTGGCCTGGAGCCGCGCGCCGACATTCTGCACCGTATGGTGCGGTGGCAGCGTGCAGCAGCCCAGCAGGGAACGCACAAGGTCAAGGGCCGGTCCGAGACCAGCTATTCGACCAAGAAGATGTATCGCCAGAAGGGCACCGGTGGCGCCCGTCACGGCGACAAGAACGCGCCGATCTTCCGTCACGGTGGTGTCTACAAGGGTCCGACCCCGCGCAGCCACGCCCATGACCTGACCAAGAAGTTCCGCAAGCTGGGTCTGAAGCACGCGCTTTCGGCCAAGGCTGCGGCCGGCAACCTGATCGTCCTGGAAGCGGCAGAGCTTGCCGAAGCCAAGACGGCCGTGCTGGCCAAGGTGGCGAAGGAGCTGGGCTGGAAGCGCGTCCTGATCATCGACGGTGCCGAGGTGAACGAGAACTTCGCCAAGGCCGCGCGGAACATCGAGGGGATCGATGTGCTGCCGTCGATGGGTGCCAACGTGTATGACATCCTCAAGCGTGACACGCTCGTGCTCACGAAGGCGGCTGTCGAAGCTCTGGAGGCTCGCCTGAAATGAGCGCGAAACCCGAACATTACGACGTGATCCGCAAGCCGATCATCACCGAAAAGGCCACCATGGCGTCCGACGCCAATGCGGTCGTCTTCGAGGTTGCGATCGACTCGAACAAGCCGCAGATCAAGGAGGCCGTCGAGGCGCTCTTTGGTGTCAAGGTGAAGGCCGTGAACACGACCATCACCAAGGGCAAGGTCAAGCGGTTCCGCGGCCGGCTCGGCACGCGGAAGGACGTCAAGAAGGCCTATGTGACGCTCGAGGACGGAAACGCTATCGACGTCTCGACGGGCCTTTGATAGAAGGCAGCGAATCTGCGGCCCCGGGCTCCGGGGCCGTTGATCATTTGGACGGGTCGCATGACCTGAACGACAACTGGACCATTGGTCCAAGGCTAACGGAAGACAGAAAGCATGGCACTCAAGTCGTATAAACCGACGACGCCAGGCCAGCGTGGGCTGGTTCTGATCGACCGTTCGGAGCTTTGGAAAGGTCGCCCGGTCAAGTCCCTCACCGAGGGTCTGACGAAGAACGGCGGTCGGAACAACACCGGACGGATCACGATGCGCCGCAAAGGCGGTGGCGCAAAGCGTCTGTATCGTATCGTGGACTTCAAGCGCACGAAGTTCGACGTCGCGGCGACCGTGGAGCGTATCGAATACGATCCCAACCGCACCGCCTTCATCGCGCTGATCAAGTACGAAGACGGCGAGCAGGCCTATATCCTGGCCCCGCAGCGTCTGGCCGTGGGCGACACGGTGATCGCCGGCGCCAAAACCGACGTGAAACCGGGTAACGCGATGCCGTTCTCGGGCATGCCGCTCGGCACGATCGTTCACAACGTCGAGCTGAAGGCCGGCAAGGGTGGCCAGCTGGCCCGCGCCGCAGGCACCTACGCCCAGTTCGTGGGTCGCGACGGCGGCTATGCCCAGATCCGCCTCTCGTCGGGCGAACTGCGTATGGTCCGTCAGGAATGCATGGCCACCATCGGTGCCGTGTCGAACCCGGACAACTCGAACCAGAACCTCGGCAAGGCCGGTCGTAACCGTCACAAGGGCATCCGCCCGTCGGTCCGCGGTGTTGCGATGAACCCGATCGATCACCCGCATGGTGGTGGTGAAGGCCGGACCTCGGGCGGCCGTCATCCGGTGACGCCCTGGGGCAAAGGCACCAAGGGCAACAAGACACGCCGGAACAAGGCAACGGACAAGCTTATCATCCGTTCGCGTCACGCTCGGAAGAAGGGTCGCTAAGACATGGCACGTTCTGTTTGGAAAGGCCCCTTCGTTGATGCCTACGTCCTGAAAAAGGCGGAGAAGGCTCGCGAATCCGGTCGTAATGACGTCATCAAGATCTGGTCGCGGCGCTCGACGATCCTGCCGCAGTTCGTCGGCCTGACGTTCGGCGTCTATAACGGGCAAAAGCACATCCCCGTTGCGGTGACCGAGGACATGATCGGCCAGAAGTTCGGTGAATACTCGCCGACGCGGACCTACTATGGTCACGCGGCCGACAAGAAAGCGAAACGGAAGTAAGCGCCATGGGTAAAGAGAAAAATCCTCGCCGCGTGGCCGAGAACGAAGCAATGGCCAAGGCCAAGATGCTTCGGACCTCCCCGCAGAAGCTGAACCTCGTCGCCGGCCTGATCCGCGGCAAGAAGGTGGACAAGGCCCTGGCCGACCTCACCTTCTCGAAAAAGCGTATCGCGATCGACGTGAAGAAATGCCTTCAGTCGGCTATCGCCAATGCCGAGAACAACCACGGGCTCGACGTTGACGAGCTGGTGGTGGCCGAGGCCTTTGTCGGCAAGAACATGGTGATGAAACGCGGTCGCCCGCGCGCCCGTGGCCGGTTCGGCAAGATCATGAAGCCGTTTTCCGAACTCACCATCAAGGTGCGTCAGGTCGAGGAGCAAGCATAATGGGTCAGAAGGTCAATCCGATCGGTATGCGTCTCCAGGTCAACCGCACCTGGGACAGCCGTTGGTTCGCCGACAGCAAGGAGTTCGGCAACCTGCTTCTTGAGGACATCAAGATGCGGGAGTTCATCCACGAGGAATGCAAGCAGGCCGGCGTCAGCCGTGTGATCATCGAGCGTCCGCACAAGAAGTGCCGCGTCACGATCCACACCGCGCGCCCCGGCGTCATCATCGGCAAGAAAGGGGCGGATATCGAGACGCTCCGCAAGAAACTTGCCAACATGACCAAGTCGGAACTGCACCTCAACATCGTCGAGGTCCGCAAGCCCGAGGTTGACGCCCAGTTGGTCGCCGAAAGCATCGCGCAGCAGATGGAGCGCCGCGTTTCCTTCCGCCGCGCCATGAAGCGTGCGGTTCAGAATGCGATGCGCATGGGTGCCCTGGGTATCCGTGTGAACGTGGGTGGCCGTCTTGGCGGCGCCGAGATCGCCCGGACCGAGTGGTATCGCGAAGGTCGCGTTCCGCTGCACACGCTGCGCGCCGATATCGACTACGCGACCTCGGAAGCGTCCACGCCCTATGGCATCATCGGTGTCAAGGTCTGGATCTTCAAGGGTGAGATCATGGAACACGATCCTCAGGCCCGCGATCGTCGCCACACGGAGGCGCAGGACAGCGCCGGCCCGCGTCCGCAGCGTCGCTGAGCCCTGAGACAGGAGAAGAACGATGCTGCAACCAAAGCGCACAAAGTTCCGCAAGATGCACAAGGGCCGCATCCACGGGGAAGCGAAGGGCGGGTTTGACCTGAACTTCGGAACCTTCGGCCTGAAAGCTACGGAACCGGAGCGGATCACCGCCCGTCAGATCGAAGCCGCCCGCCGGGCCATGACGCGGCACATGAAGCGTCAGGGCCGGGTCTGGATCCGGGTGTTCCCGGATACGCCGGTAACCTCCAAGCCCACCGAGGTCCGGATGGGTAAAGGTAAGGGTTCGGTTGATTTCTGGGCCTGCAAGGTGAAGCCGGGTCGCGTCATGTTTGAGATTGACGGCGTGGGTGAGTCTGTGGCAAGAGAGGCGCTCCGCCTCGCCGCGATGAAGCTCCCGATCAAGACCCGGGTCGTTGTCCGCGAGGACTGGTAAGAATTTCGGCTGAACCCCCGCGTCAGGCGGGGGTTCGGCTTTTGTTGGAAAAGCGCCGGACCTTCTGGCGACTTCTGATAAGGGGATGAGGCGATGAACGCCCAGGAACTGAGAGACAAGACGCCCGACCAGCTGCGCGATCAGCTGGTGGCCCTCAAGAAAGAGGCGTTCAACCTGCGTTTCCAGCAGGCTACGTCGCAGCTTGAGAACACGGCTCGTATGCGCACCGTCCGTCGTGACGTTGCGCGTGTGATGACCGTTCTGAACGAAAAAGCCCGCGAAGCGGCGAAGTAAGGAGCCAGCACATGCCCAAACGCATCCTGCAAGGCACCGTCACGAGCGACAAGAACGAGCAGACCATCACGGTTCTGGTCGAACGCCGCTTCACGCATCCGGTGCTGAAGAAAACCATCCGTAAGTCCAAGAAATACCGGGCTCACGATGAGAACAACCAGTTCAAGGTTGGCGACACCGTCCGTATCCAGGAATGTGCGCCGGTCTCGAAGACGAAACGTTGGGAAGTCGTGACCGAAGCTTCGGTCTGACACCCGCGACTTATCGAAACCCTGGGACTCGTTCCCAAAGGTCGGGAGAAACCAAATGATCCAGATGCAGACCAATCTGGATGTCGCTGACAACTCCGGCGCTCGCCGGGTGCAGTGCATCAAGGTTCTGGGTGGTTCCCATCGCCGTTACGCCTCTGTGGGCGACATCATCGTGGTGTCGGTGAAGGAAGCCATTCCGCGTGGCCGTGTGAAGAAAGGGGACGTCCGCAAGGCCGTCGTCGTTCGCACCGCCAAGGAAGTCCGTCGCGAAGACGGCACCGCGATCCGGTTCGACCGGAACGCCGCCGTGATCCTCAACAACAACAACGAGCCGGTCGGTACCCGTATCTTCGGCCCCGTTGTGCGTGAGCTCCGCGCGAAGAACTTCATGAAAATCATTTCGCTGGCTCCGGAGGTGCTCTGATGGCTGCGAAACTCAAGAAGGGTGACAAGGTCATCGTCCTGACCGGCAAGGACAAGGGCAAGACCGGCGAGATCACTTCGGTTCTCCCGAAAGAGAACAAGGCCGTCGTCGATGGCCTGAACATCTCGATCCGCCACACCAAGCAAAGCCAGACCAGCCAGGGCGGCCGCCTTCCCAAGGCGATGCCGATCGACCTGTCGAACCTGGCCATCGTGGACAAGAACGGCAAGGCCAGCCGCGTCGGCTTCCGCATGGAAGGCGACAAGAAGGTTCGTTTTGCCAAGACGACGGGGGACGTGATCTGATGCTCGACGCTGCAAACTACACCCCGCGTCTGAAGACCGTCTACGCCGACAGCATCCGTGCCGCGCTCAAGGAAGAGTTCGGCTACAAGAACGTGATGCAGATCCCGAAGCTCGACAAGATCGTGCTGAACATGGGGATCGGCGAGGCCGTCAAGGACACCAAGAAGGTGAAATCGGCCCAGGAAGACCTGACGTCGATCGCCGGCCAGAAAGCCGTGATCACCAAGGCGAAGAAATCCATCGCCGGCTTCCGCGTCCGTGAAGAGATGCCGCTTGGCGTCAAGGTCACGCTGCGCGGCGACCGGATGTATGAATTCCTCGACCGCCTGATCACCGTCGCGCTGCCGCGCGTCCGCGACTTCCGCGGCGTCAAGGGCACCTCGTTCGATGGCCGTGGCAACTATGCGATGGGTCTGAAAGAGCACATCGTGTTCCCCGAGATCAACTTCGACAAGGTCGATGAGGTCTGGGGCATGGACATCATCATCTGCACCACCGCGGCGACCGACGCGGAAGCCAAGGCGCTGTTGAAGCATTTCAACATGCCGTTCAACAGCTGATCGCGGGAGATAAGAGATATGGCTAAGAAATCCATGGTCGAACGCGAGCTGAAGCGCCAGCGCCTGGTCAAGCAGTATGCCGCCAAGCGTGCCGCGCTGAAGGAAATCGCGACCGACGAGTCCAAGTCGATGGAAGAGCGCTTCAAGGCGCGCCTGAAGCTTGCCGAACTGCCGCGCAACTCGTCGCCCACGCGCCTGCACAACCGGTGCGAGCTGACGGGCCGTCCGCGCGCCTATTATCGTAAACTCAAGATCTCGCGGATCATGCTGCGCGACCTGGCCTCGTTCGGCCAGATCCCCGGCATGGTGAAGTCGAGCTGGTAAGGAGGGGACACAATGATGAACGATCCTCTCGGCGATATGCTGACCCGTATCCGCAACGCTCAGCTGCGCGGAAAATCGACGGTCCGCTCGCCTGCCAGCAAGCTGCGCGCCTGGGTGCTCGATGTTCTGAGCGCCGAAGGCTACATCCGTGGCTATGAGCGCGTGACCTCCGAGAACGGCCATGCCGAACTGGAGATCAGCCTCAAGTATTACGACGGCGCGCCGGTCATCCGCGAAATCAAGCGGGTCTCCAAGCCGGGTCGCCGCGTGTACATGAGCGTCAAGGACATCCCGAGCGTCCGCAACGGTCTTGGCGTCTCGATCGTCTCCACGCCGAAAGGCGTCATGTCGGATGCAGCAGCACGTTCCGCCAATGTCGGCGGCGAAGTGCTCTGCACCGTGTTCTGAGGAGGGTGGTATGTCTCGTATTGGGAAAAAACCGGTCGAGCTGCCCAAGGGGGTTTCGGCCTCCGTCTCTGGCCAGACCGTCGAAGTGAAGGGCCCGAAAGGGAGCCGGAGCTTTACCGCGACCGACGACGTGACGCTTGCGCTCGACGGCAACGCGATCACCGTGACGCCCCGCGGCAGCTCCAAGCGCGCCCGCGCGCAATGGGGCATGACCCGGACCATGGTTGCGAACCTCGCGACCGGCGTTTCCGAAGGTTTCAAGAAAGAGCTTGAGATCCAGGGTGTCGGTTATCGTGCCGCGATGCAGGGCAATGTGCTGAAGCTGTCGCTGGGTTACAGCCACGAGGTGAACTTCGAGGTTCCCGCGGGCGTGACGGTGACGACGCCGAAGCAGACCGAGATCGTTGTGGAAGGTATCGACCAGCAGGTGGTGGGGCAGGTTGCCTCCAACATCCGCGAGTGGCGTGCGCCGGAGCCCTACAAGGGCAAGGGCATCCGCTACAAGGGCGAGTTCATCTTCCGCAAGGAAGGCAAGAAGAAGTAAGGGGCGCGACAATGGCGAACAACAAGAGAGAGCTGTTCCTCAAGCGCCGCCTGCGCGTCCGGAACAAGTTGCGGTCGATGGCCAACGGGCGTGCGCGCCTGTCGGTCCACCGCTCGAACAAGAACATCAGCGTTCAGCTGATCGACGACATCAACGGTGTGACGCTCGCGTCTGCCTCGACGCTCGAAAAAGATCTCGGCGTCGTCGGCAAGAACAACGTCGAAGCCGCTGCGAAAGTCGGTGCAGCGATCGCCGAGCGGGCGAAGAAAGCCGGTGTCGAAGAGTGCTATTTCGACCGTGGTGGTTTCCTCTTTCATGGCAAGGTGAAGGCTCTGGCCGACGCTGCGCGTGAAGGCGGGCTGAAGTTCTAAGGAGACGAAGATGGCAGAACGTGAAAACCGTCGGGACCGTCGCGAACGCGAGGAAACCCCGGAATTCGCCGATCGTCTCGTGGCGATCAACCGCGTGTCGAAAACCGTGAAGGGTGGTAAACGCTTCGGCTTTGCTGCGCTCGTGGTGGTCGGCGACCAGCGCGGCCGCGTGGGCTTTGGCAAGGGCAAGGCGAAAGAGGTGCCCGAGGCGATCCGCAAGGCGACCGAGCAGGCCAAGCGCCAGATGATCCGCGTGCCGCTGCGCGACGGCCGCACCCTGCACCACGATATCGAGGGCCGTCACGGCGCCGGTAAAGTGGTCATGCGGACGGCCGTTCCGGGGACCGGTATCATTGCCGGTGGTCCGATGCGCGCCGTGTTCGAGATGCTGGGCCTTCAGGATGTCGTGGCGAAATCGCTCGGCAGCCAGAACCCCTACAACATGATCCGTGCAACGATTGACGGTCTCAAGAAGGAAGGCAGCCCCCGCCAGGTCGCGCAGCGTCGCGGCAAGAAGGTGGCTGACATCCTGAAGAAGCCGGAAGCCGAAGCGGTCGAAGCGTAAGGAACCGGACACATGGCAAAAACCATCGTCGTCAAGCAGATCGGTTCGCCGATCCGCCGCCCGGACGTTCAGCGCCGCACGCTGATCGGTCTTGGCCTCAACAAGATGCACCGCACGCGCGAGCTTGAGGATACGCCGTCCATCCGTGGCATGGTGAACTCGATCCCGCACCTCGTGCAGATCATCGAAGAGCGCGAATAACGCTTTTCCCGGATGGCCCTTCGATGTATCGAGGGGCCGTTCGATTCCTGGGGCAGGGTGATCCTGCCCTTTCTTCATCAACAGGCCGTGTGGGTCTGGGCGTCGCTTCCCAGGCTTCTCCGGCGAAGGAGCAAGCGACATGAAACTTCATGAACTTCGCGATAACGAAGGCGCCACCAAGAAACGTATGCGCGTCGGCCGCGGCCCGGGTTCGGGCAAGGGCAAGACCGCCGGGCGTGGCGTAAAGGGTCAGAAATCCCGCTCGGGCGTTGCCATCAACGCCTATGAGGGCGGTCAGATGCCGCTCTATCAGCGTCTGCCGAAGCGCGGTTTCAACAAGCCGAACCGGAAGGCCTGGGCGGTCGTGAACCTCGGCCTGATCCAGAAATTCGTGGATGCCGGCAAGCTGGACGCGGGTTCGGTCATCACCGAGGATACGCTGGTTGCTTCGGGCCTCGTGCGCCGCAAGCTGGACGGGGTCCGCATCCTTGCCAAGGGTGAGCTGTCTGCGAAAGTGCAGCTTGAGGTCTCGGGTGCATCGGCCTCGGCCATCGAGGCGGTCTCCAAGGCGGGCGGTTCGCTGACCGTCAAGGCCGCACAGGCCGAAGCGGCGGCCGAATAACGGTTGTAGGCGGGGACAAGCCCGCTTACATCAGGACCGGAGTTTTCCTGCGCCGCCGACCCGGAAGACGGATCGGCGGTGCTGTCATGAAAGAGACAGGGCATGGCATCTGCTGCAGAGCAAATGGCGGCGAACACGAGTTGGGGCGCCTTCGCCAAGGCAACCGACCTGCGCCACCGAATTTTCTTCACGCTCGGACTTCTGATCGTCTACCGGATCGGAACCTATATTCCGGTTCCGGGTATCGACGGTCTCGCGTTGCGCGAGTTCATGGATGAGGCTGCCGCCGGGATCGGCGGGATGCTGAACATGTTCACCGGGGGCGCGATCAGCCGGATGGGGATCTTCGCGCTGGGGATCATGCCCTACATCTCGGCCTCGATCATCGTGCAGCTGATGACGGCCATGGTTCCCTCGCTTCAGCAGCTCAAGAAAGAGGGCGAGGCCGGGCGCAAGAAGATCAACCAGTATACGCGCTACGGCACGGTGTTCCTGGCGCTCTTTCAGGCCTGGGGGCTTGCGGTCAGCCTTGAGGCGGGGGACCTCGCCCATGACCCGGGGCTTTTCTTCCGCGTCTCGGTGGTGATCACCCTGGTCGGCGGGACGATGTTCCTGATGTGGCTGGGCGAACAGATCACCGCGCGGGGCATCGGCAACGGCATCTCCCTTATTATCTTTGTCGGCATCATCGCGGAAATTCCTGCGGCGCTGGCGCAGTTCTTCAGCCAGGGCCGGTCCGGCGCGATCAGCCCGGCCGTCATCATCGGCGTGATCGTCATGGTGATCGTGACCATCGCCTTTGTCGTTTTCATGGAACGGGCGCTGCGCAAGATCCATATCCAGTATCCGCGCCGTCAGGTCGGGATGAAGGTCTATGACGGCGGGTCCTCGCATCTGCCGATCAAGGTCAACCCCGCAGGCGTTATCCCGGCGATCTTTGCGTCGTCGCTGCTTTTGTTGCCGACCACGATCTCGACCTTCTCGGGTGCGCAGACCGGGCCTGTGATGTCGACGATCATGGCCTATTTCGGGCCGGGGCAGCCGCTCTACCTGCTGTTCTTCACGGCGATGATCGTCTTCTTCGCGTATTTCTATACCGCGAACGTCGCCTTCAAGACCGAGGACGTGGCCGAGAACCTGAAGAACCAGAACGGCTTCATCCCGGGCATCCGGCCCGGCAAGCGGACCGAGGAATACCTCGATTATGTGGTCAACCGTATCCTCGTGGTCGGGGCGGGCTATCTGGCGCTTGTCTGTCTGCTGCCCGAGGTGCTGCGCAGCCAGCTTGCGGTCCCGTTCTATTTCGGCGGCACCTCGGTCCTGATCGTCGTCTCGGTGACGATGGACACGATCAACCAGGTGCAGTCGCATCTTCTGGCCCATCAGTATGAGGGCCTGCTGGAGCGGTCGCAACTGCGCGGCAAGAAACGGGGTGGCAGGAAGGCACCGGCGCGTCGATGAACATCATTCTTCTTGGCCCACCGGGGGCCGGCAAGGGCACGCAGGCGCGGCGTCTGGTCGATGGTCGCGGAATGGTCCAGCTCTCGACCGGGGACATGCTGCGCGAGGCGCGGACAAGCGGCACCGAAATGGGCCGCCGCGTCGCCGAGGTGATGGACCGGGGTGAGCTTGTCACCGATGAGATCGTCATCGGGCTGATCGAGGAGAAACTGGCCGGAGAGACAGCCGGCGGCTTTATCTTCGACGGGTTTCCCCGGACGCTCGCGCAGGCGGATGCGCTCGACGCGCTTTTGGCGCGGATGGGGCAGAACCTTCATGCGGCGATCGAGATGCGCGTGGATGACGCGGCGCTGGTCGCGCGGATCACGGGGCGCTTTACCTGCGGCAATTGCGGCGAGGTTTATCACGACGTGACCAAGCCCACGCGCGTTCCGGGCGTTTGCGATGTCTGTGGCTCGACCGATCTGCGCCGCCGCGCCGATGACAATGAGGAAAGCCTTCGCCAGCGCCTGATGGAGTATTACAAGAAGACCTCGCCGCTTCTTGGTTACTACTATGCCAAGGGGCTTTTGCGGGGCGTCGACGGGCTTGCCCCGGTCGATGACGTGGCGGCCTCTGTCGCGGCCATTCTGGATGCATGATCGCGTTTTACCCGCCGCCCTTGACGCGGTGGGTAAAACGCTCTAGCAGACCCTCTCGAATTGGAATCACCCGGATCAACCGGGGCTGATTTCTTGTTGATAAAAGAACCCGCCCCTCGGTTCGTCCCTGGGTCGCGTTGTGAAAAAAGGTTCCGGCGCTACGGAACCGCAACGAAAGGAAGGCCCGCGTGGCACGTATTGCTGGCGTAAACATTCCGACGGGGAAACGCGTCCCCATCGCCCTGACCTATATCCACGGTATCGGACCGGATTCGGCCCGCAAGATCTGTGAAGCGGTCGGCATCGACGCAACCCGTCGCGTGAACGAGCTTTCGGATTCCGAGGTTCTCTCGATCCGTGAACATATCGACGCGAACTTTACCGTCGAAGGCGACCTGCGCCGCGAAGTGCAGATGAACATCAAGCGCCTGATGGACCTCGGTTCCTACCGCGGGCTGCGCCATCGTCGCAACCTCCCTGTGCGCGGTCAGCGTACGCACACCAACGCGCGGACCCGCAAAGGCCCCGCGAAGCCGATCGCCGGCAAGAAGAAGTAAGGGAGCGCTGAGACATGGCACGCGATAAAACCCGTATCAAGCGCAAGGAACGCAAGAACATCGCCGCAGGTGTGGCGCATGTGAATTCGTCCTTCAACAACACCAAGATCCTGATTTCGGACGTGCAGGGCAACGCGATCTCCTGGTCGTCGGCCGGCACCATGGGCTTCAAGGGCTCGCGGAAATCGACGCCCTACGCGGCGCAGATGGCTGCCGAGGATGCAGGCCGCAAGGCGCAGGAACATGGCGTCAAGACCCTTGAGGTCGAGGTGCAGGGCCCCGGTTCGGGCCGCGAGTCTGCACTGCGCGCCCTGGCTGCCGCCGGTTTCAACATCACGGCGATCCGCGATGTGACGCCGATCGCGCATAACGGCTGCCGCCCGCCGAAACGTCGCCGGGTCTGAGTCTGCGAAATTCTGCCGGGCCGCGCGAGTTCCTTGCGCGGCCCGGTTACGTCATTTGATCCTCGGGCGTCTTTGGCTTGGGACATGGGCCAAGGACAGGTATGGAGGCGACAGGCATGATCCACAAAAACTGGCAGGAACTCATTAAGCCGACGCAATTGATGGTGCGGCCGGGTGCCGACCCTTCGCGCGTCGCGACCGTCATCGCCGAGCCGCTGGAGCGCGGCTTTGGTCTGACACTCGGCAATGCGCTCCGTCGTGTGCTGCTGTCGTCGCTGCAGGGCGCCGCCATCACCTCGGTGCAGATCGACAACGTCCTGCACGAGTTTTCGAGCATCGCAGGCGTCCGCGAGGACGTGACCGACATCGTCCTGAACCTCAAGGGCGTCGCGATCCGCATGGAAGTCGAGGGGCCGAAGCGGCTGTCGATTTCCGCGCGCGGCCCGGGTCTCGTGACGGCGGGCGACATTTCGGAAAGCAATGGCATTGAGGTCCTGAACAAGGACCACGTGATCTGCCATCTGGACGAGGGTGCAGAGCTCTTCATCGAGCTTACGGTCAACACCGGCAAGGGCTATGTCCCCGCCGACAAGAACCGCCCCGAGGATGCGCCCATCGGTCTTATCCCGATCGATGCGATCTATTCGCCGGTGCGCAAGGTCAGCTATGACGTGCAGCCGACCCGTGAAGGTCAGGTGCTCGATTACGACAAGCTGACGCTCAAGATCGAGACCGACGGTTCGATCACGCCGGATGACGCCGTGGCCTATGCCGCGCGCATCCTGCAGGATCAGCTGCAGGTCTTCGTCAACTTCGAGGAACCCGAAAGCGCGACGGCCCAGTCCGACGACGACGGGCTGGAGTTCAACCCGCTCCTCCTCAAGAAGGTCGACGAGCTGGAGCTTTCGGTGCGTTCGGCGAACTGCCTCAAGAACGACAACATCGTCTATATCGGCGATCTGATTCAGAAAACCGAGGCAGAGATGCTGCGGACCCCGAACTTTGGCCGCAAGTCGCTGAACGAGATCAAGGAGGTTCTGTCCGGCATGGGCCTGCACCTTGGCATGGATGTCGAGGATTGGCCGCCGGAGAACATCGAAGACCTGGCCAAGCGCTACGAAGACCAGTTCTGAAAGATCAGGGGGCGCCCCAGGTGCCCCCGGAATGCCCGGGCTGCCGGGGAATGACTGGGCATCTGCCCCAAGGTGAGTGGCGCCGGAGACGAGGCCCACCGGACAAAGCAACAGACGTGCAAGGAGAATTCAGATGCGTCACGCCCGCGGATACCGCCGCCTCAACCGGACCCATGAACATCGCAAGGCGCTGTTCGCCAACATGGCCGGCTCGCTCATCGAGCATGAACAGATCAAGACGACACTTCCCAAGGCGAAGGAACTGCGTCCGATCATCGAAAAGCTGATCACGCTTGGCAAGCGTGGCGACCTGCATGCGCGCCGTCAGGCGGCCTCGCAGCTCAAGCAGGACGCTTATGTCGCCAAGCTGTTCGAGGTCCTCGGGCCCCGCTACAAGGATCGTCAGGGCGGCTATGTCCGGGTGCTGAAGGCCGGGTTCCGCTATGGCGACATGGCTCCGATGGCGATCATCGAGTTCGTTGACCGCGACCTGAACGCAAAGGGCGCAGGCGACAAGGCCCGCGTCGCCGCCGAGGAATTTGCCGAGGAGTGATCCCGGCCCATGGCCCTGCGCAAAGCCCGCCGAAAGGCGGGCTTTTTCGTTTGATGCTTTTCCCACGGCGGCCCCGATACTAAGTTCAGCCCATGCCCGACCTTTTTGACCAGACACCGCAGGACAAGCAGACAGACGCGGCCGCCGCAGGTCCGCGCCCGCTTGCCGACAGGCTGCGGCCTGCGCGACTGGCCGAGGTCATCGGGCAGGAAAAGGTTCTGTCGCCGGATGGCCCGCTAGGTTCGATGCTGGCCGGGCAAAGCCTGTCTTCCCTGATCCTCTGGGGGCCGCCGGGGGTGGGCAAGACGACGATCGCGCGGCTGCTGGCTGCCGAGACGAAGCTGGCCTTTGTCCAGATCAGCGCGATCTTTACCGGCGTGCCGGAGCTTCGCAAGGTCTTCGAGGCGGCGCGCCTGCGCCACCGGAACGGGCAAGGGACGCTCTTGTTCGTGGATGAGATCCATCGCTTCAACAAGGCGCAGCAGGACGGGTTTCTGCCGCATATGGAGGATGGGACGATCCTGCTGGTCGGCGCAACCACCGAGAATCCGTCCTTCGAGCTCAATGCCGCGCTTCTGTCGCGGGCGCAGGTCATCGTGCTCGACCGGCTGTCGCTTGCGGATCTGGAACGCCTTGCGCAGCGCGCCGAACAGGAACTGGGCCGCGCCCTGCCGCTGGAGCCGGGCGCGCGGGATGCGCTTCTGGAAATGGCGGACGGGGACGGGCGCGCGCTTTTGAACCTGATCGAGCAGGTGATGGCCTGGAAGCCCGGGCCGCCTGCGGATGCCGGCACCCTCTCGGCCCGTTTGATGCGGAGAGCCGCCAAATACGACAAGAGCGGGGATGAGCATTACAACCTCATTTCGGCGCTGCACAAATCGGTCAGGGGCTCGGACCCGGACGCGGCGCTCTACTGGTTTGCCCGGATGCTGGAGGGGGGCGAAGACCCCCGGTATCTCGCCCGCAGGCTGGTGCGCATGGCGATCGAGGATATTGGCCTGGCCGACCCGCAGGCGCAGACGCTCTGCCTCCATGGGTGGGAGACCTATGAGAGGCTGGGAAGCCCCGAGGGGGAACTGGCGCTTGCGCAGGCGGTCGTCTATCTCGCGCTCGCGCCCAAGTCGAATGCCGGATACGTCGCCTACAAGGGGGCACGTGCGCTGGCGCGGCAGACGGGGTCCGAGCCACCCCCGAAACATATCCTCAACGCGCCGACCCGCCTGATGAAGGAGCAGGGCTATGGCGCGGGATATGCCTATGACCACGACGCAGAGGACGGGTTTTCGGGGCAGAACTATTTTCCCGACAAGGTCCGCCGTCCGGTTCTCTATCAGCCGCCCGAACGCGGGTATGAGCGGGAGTTGAAAAAGCGCGTCGAGTATTTCGCCAAGCTGCGCGAGCAGCGCCAGAAAGGTTGACACTGGCCCCCCGCTGCCAGAGACGGGACGCCAGTCGAATGAAGGACGGACGATGAGCGGTGTAAAGCTATTGACGGTCGCCGCGGACGAGGGCGAGCAGCGTCTCGACCGCTGGCTGCGGCGCAGGTTCCCGCAGGTCACGCAAGGCGCCGTGGAAAAGATGTGCCGGACGGGTCAGATCCGGGTCGATGGCGGGCGCGTCAAGGCGTCGAGTCGGCTTGCCCCCGGCATGGTCGTGCGCTTGCCCCCGCTTCCGAAGGGAGAGGCGCCCGCGGCGCCTGTCCGGGAAAAGGTGGCGGATGCCGACGCACGGATGATGCAGGCGGCGGTTCTTTACCGCGACGAACATATCATCGCGATCAACAAGCCCGCAGGGCTGCCGTCGCAGGGTGGAAGCGGTCTTGGCAACCGGCATGTGGACGGGCTTGCCGATGCGCTGCGGTTCGGTTTGGCCGAACGTCCAGTGCTGGTTCATCGCCTGGACAAGGACACATCGGGCGTCCTGCTCCTCGCCCGCACGACGCGCGCTGCCCGTCTTTTGTCCGAGGCGTTTCGCCACCGCAACACGCGCAAGATTTACTGGGCTGCCGTCGCGGGCGTGCCGAACCCAAAGATGGGCACGGTCCGGTTCGGGCTGGTCAAGGCGCCGGGCGGCGGCAAGGGCGAGGGTGAAAAGATGCGCTGCATCCACCCGGCCGAGGTGCCGAATGTCGAGGGGGCCAAGCGGGCCACCACAGACTACGCCGTTCTTTCGTCGCTCGGTCGGCGGGTCTCCTGGATGGCGCTGGTGCCCGTGACAGGCCGGACACATCAGTTGCGGGCCCATATGGCAGAGATCGGGCATCCGATCGTCGGCGACGGGAAATACGGCGGGTCAGGGCAGGAGAATCTGGGCGACGGCTGGGGTGCCCAGCTCGGCGGAGAGATCAGCCGCAAGCTGCATCTCCATGCGCGGTCGCTCGGCTTTCGCCATCCCTTCACCGGCGAGATGCTGACGATCACCGCACCGCTGCCCGATCACATGCAGCGGACGTGGAAAACGCTCGACTGGCGGGCCGAGGATGTCCCGGCCGATCCTTTTGAAGAGGCTTGAATGGACCTGCGCCTGATCGTCTTTGACGTGGACGGAACGCTTGTGGACAGCCAGGATGAGATCGTCGCGGCGATGGGCGCGGCGTTCGAGGGCGCGTCCGAAACGCCGCCGCCACGGGCGGCTATTCTGTCGATCGTGGGGCTTTCGCTGCCGGTGGCGGTCCGGACGCTGGCGCCGCATCTCTCGGATGCCGGGGTGGAGGCGGTCGTTGCGGGCTACAAGCATCACTTCATGACGGCGCGGGTGGGCGGGGCCTTGCCCGCGCTTTATCCGGGCGCGCTGGATGCGCTGCGTCATCTGCATGGGCAGGACGGCAACCTGCTGGGCATCGCCACCGGCAAGTCCCGCCGGGGGCTCTCGGGGCTTCTCTCGGCCCATGCGCTGGACGGCTATTTCGTGACGCGGCAGGTCGCCGACGATCACCCGTCCAAGCCACACCCCTCTATGCTGCAATCATGCCTGCGCGAAACCGGGGTGGCGGCGGACCGCGGCATCATGATCGGCGACACGACCTATGACATGCAGATGGGGCGCGCGGCGGGGCTGCGGACCATCGGCGTCACCTGGGGGTATCACAATGAGGATCTGCTGAAGGACGCCGGCGCCGACCTGTTGCTGCGGGATTATGCCGAACTTGCCGATGCCATCGACGACATGCTGCGGGGCGCGGCATGAGCGGCTGGAAACGCAAGCGATTCTGGACCGCGGCGCAGGTCATGCCGAGCGATGCGGGTTTTCGCATCCTGCTGGATGAACGCCCGCTGCGTACCCCGGCCAAGTCCTTGCTGGAGGTGCCTTCGGAACGGCTCGCCCTGGTCATCGCCGCCGAATGGGACGCGCAGGACGGTGAGATCAGGCCCGAGACGATGCCCTTTACCCGCCTCGCCAACTCGGCCATCGACAAGGTTGTGCCGCAATTCGAGGCGGTGGCGGATCTTTTGGCCGCTTATGGCGCAACCGACCTGATCTGCTATCGGGCCGAGGGGCCAGAGGAACTGGTGGCGCGTCAAGAGGCGGGCTGGGGCCCGCTTCTCGAGTGGGTTGCAGGGGCTGGCGCGCCCTTGGCGCAGACTGCGGGAATCGTCCATGTCGCGCAGCCGGAGGCGTCGCTGACGAGGCTTCGGGATCGTGTCATGGCGCTTTCGCCCTTCGAACTTGCGGCGTTCCATGACCTCGTGGCGATTTCCGGCTCGCTCGTGATCGCGCTGGCGGTGCTCGACCGGCGGGAAGAACCCGAGGCGGCCTGGCACCTTTCGCGCATCGACGAGGACTGGCAGGCAGAGCTGTGGGGCGCGGACGAAGAGGCCACCGAAGTGGCAAATGCCCGGCGGCAGGCGTTTCTTGATGCCGCGCTCTTTCTCCGGTTTCTGCGCGACTTCTGACCGAAGTTCAGGCCGTGGGCCGGCGTTCGCTCGCCAAGCGCACGGGATTTGAGCAGATGCGCCGCGTGCGGGCAATTTTTCAGCGCATCAATCCCTGTGCTTGACCTTTTCATGTGCTTTCCTGCAAGCTGACGTAGCGTGGGGGTTGATCCTTCACGGTCAATCATAGAACCAATCACCCGACGGAATGAACCGCCGCCCGTCGGTGAAAAACATCAGGAAGAGGTAAGTATGAAGAAGATAGTCTTTTCAGGCGCTGTCGCCGCAGCAGCCCTCGCAGCGGGCGCTGCCTCGGCCGCGACGCTCGACGATGTGCGCGCGCGGGGCGAGCTGAGCTGCGGCGTGTCGACGGGTCTTGCAGGCTTTTCCGCGCCGGATGCGAACGGTGTCTGGCAGGGCTTTGACGTCGCCATATGCCGCGCTGTCGCCGCAGCCGTGCTGAATGACCCGATGGCCGTCACCTTTGTCCCCACGACCGGGCAAACCCGCTTCACCGCGCTGTCGTCGGGCGAGATCGATTTGCTGGCGCGGAACACCACCTGGACCTTCTCGCGCGATGTCGACCTGCGCTTCACCTTCACCGGCGTGAACTATTACGATGGTCAGGGCTTCATGGTCAGCCGCGACCTGGGCGTGTCCTCGGCCCGTGAACTCGATGGCGCGACGATCTGCATTCAGACGGGCACCACCACCGAACTCAACCTCGCGGATTACTTCCGCTCCAACAACATGAACTATGAGCCGGTGCCGGTCGAAACCAACGCCGAAGGCCAGCAGCAGTATCTGGCCGGTGCCTGCGACGCCTACACCACCGACGTGTCGGGTCTTGCCTCGACGCGCGCGACCTTTGCCGATCCGGACAGCCACGTCATCCTGCCCGAGGTCATCTCCAAGGAACCGCTTGGCCCGCTGGTTCGCCACGGCGATGACGAATGGTCCGATATCGTGATGTGGACGCTTTTTGCGCTGGTCGCGGCCGAGGAATACGGCGTCACCTCGCAGAACATCGACGAACTGGCCCGCGGCACCGACAACCCGGAGATCAACCGTCTTCTGGGTCTGGAGGGTGAGCTCGGCCCGATGTTCCGCCTCGACAACGAATGGGCGCAGCGCGCCATTGCAGCCGGCGGCAACTATGGCGAGATCTTTGCTGCCAACATCGGCGAAGCAACCCCGATCGGTCTTGCGCGCGGCCTGAACGCGCAGTGGACCCAGGGCGGTCTGCTCTACGCGATGCCGTTCCGGTGATCTGACAGACAGGGGGCGCGCCAGCACGGCGCGCCCCTTCGCTTTCCCCTCGACCAATCGGCCCGGAGAGGCCGGACCAAAACCCCCCGTTGGGCTCAGGGAGCCACTGATGACAACCATCCCCGATACGCCGAAGCCCGTCTTTCGGCCCAGTATGCTCATATACGATACGCGCTACCGGTCGCTTACAATTCAGGTGGTGGTTCTGTTTCTCGTGATGGCGGGCGCCGCCTGGCTGATCGACAACGCGATCAACAACCTGCGCGCCCTGGGCAAGGACTTCAATTACGGCTTTCTGGGTGTTCGCGCCGGATACGATATCAACCAGCGCCTGATCGCCTATGACAGCAACAGCACCCATGGGCGTGCGATGCTGGTCGGGCTCTTGAACACGCTTCTGCTCGCCGTGATGTCCTGCGCGCTGGCGACCGTGATCGGTGTGATCGCCGGCGTGCTGCGGCTTTCAGGGAATTGGGTCGTCGCACGGCTGATGACGGTCTATGTCGAGGCGTTCCGCAACATCCCGACGCTGCTCTGGATTCTCGTTTTCGGCGCGATCATGTCGGAAAGCATGCCGGCGCCATCGGCCTTTCGCGGAGACGACCCCGCGGCCTCGATGATCCTGTTCGATTCGATCGCCATCACCAATCGCGGCGTCTATGCGCCCGAGCCGCTGTTCGACCGCAGCCTCGGGAATATAGACCTCGGCCTCTTTCTCGTCAGTATCGATCTGATCGCCATCGTCGCGGTGATCGTCGCGGGGCTTCTGGGGCATCGCTGGCTGATCCGGAATGCGGATGCGATCCAGAACGCGACCGGCAAGCGCCCCGTGACCTGGTGGAAGAGCCTTCTTGTCCTGTTTCTGCCGCTGATCGTCCTGCTCTGGGCACTCGGGTTTCACTTCGGCTACCCGGAGCTTGCGGGCTTCAACTTTGTTGGCGGCATCCATATGCGGAACTCGCTGATCGCAATGTGGCTGGCGCTGTCGATCTACACGGGCGCCTTCATCGCCGAGATCGTCCGCGCGGGCATCATGGCCGTATCGCGCGGCCAGACCGAGGCCGCCTATGCGCTTGGGCTGCGCCCCAACATCACGATGAACAAGGTGATCCTGCCGCAGGCGCTGCGCGTCATCATTCCGCCGATGATCTCGCAATACCTCAACATCACCAAGAACACCTCGCTCGCGCTGGCGGTCGGCTACATGGACCTGCGTTCGACCCTCGGGGGGATCACGCTGAACCAGACGGGCCGAGAGCTGGAGGCGATGCTGTTGATGATGCTGATCTATCTGATCATCAGCCTGCTGATTTCCGCCGCAATGAACGTCTACAACAGCCGCGTCCGGCTGAAGGAGCGGTGAGATGAGCGATACACATGCCGAAACCGTCCCCTTCGTCCGCGACACCATGCTCGATCCGGAGCCGCCTCCAGTGGCTGAGCGGGGGGCGGTGCGCTGGCTGCGCGCGAACCTCTTTTCAAGCTGGCTGAACGCGATCCTCACGGCCCTGTCGCTTTATGTTGTTGCCTGGCTGGCGGTTCATGTGGGGCCATGGTTTCTCAACTCTGTCTGGAGAGCGGGCAGCCTGGCCGAATGCCGCCAGATCCTTGACGGAACGCCGGGCGCCTGTTTCGCGGTCATTACCGACCGCTGGCGCCAACTTCTCTACGGGTTCTATCCGCAGGCCTTTTACTGGCGGCCGAACCTCGCGCTGATCCTGATGTTCGTGGCGCTGGCGCCGCTGCTCTTCCCCAGGGTGCCGCGACAGCTCCTGTGGTTCTCGGTGGCCTATCCTGCAGTCGCCTACTGGCTCTTGTGGGGCGGCTCGATCTGGTTCCCGATCATGGTGCTGGCGGGCTTTGGCGTGGGCTATGGCGTCTGGGTGGCGACCCGGGGCGTGAACGCGATCATCGGCTCCACGGCGACGTTCCTTGCGCCGATCCTCTGGTGGATGATCGTTGCGGGCCCGTTGGCGGCCTGGCTGCACTCGGTCGTTCCGCTGGGTATTCCCGCGGCGCGGTCCGACCGTTTCGGGGGCTTCATGCTCTCGATCGTCATCGGGGTGTCGGGGATTTCGCTCTCGCTGCCGCTGGGCATCATCCTGGCCTTGGGGCGCAAGTCGGACATGTTCCTGGTCAAGACGCTCTGCGTCGGGTTCATCGAGTTCATCCGCGGGGTGCCGCTGATCACGCTCCTGTTCACGGCGTCGCTCTTGCTCAACTACTTCCTGCCGCCCGGGACGAGCTTTGACATCATCCTGCGGGTGATCATCATGGTGACGCTATTCGCCTCGGCCTATATCGCCGAGGTGATCCGGGGCGGGCTCGCGGCGCTGCCGCGTGGCCAGTACGAGGCGGCGGATGCGCTGGGGCTCGATTACTGGAAGGCGCAGCGCCTCATCATCATGCCGCAGGCGCTCAAGATCTCCATCCCCGGGATCGTCAACACTTTCATCGGGCTCTTCAAGGATACGACGCTGGTGGTCTTCATCGGTCTGCTCGACCCGTTGGGCCTGACGAACGCCATCCGCGCCGACACCAACTGGAATGGCATCTACTGGGAGCTGTTCATCTTTGTCGGCCTTCTGTTCTTCATCTTCTGCTTCGGCATGTCGCGCTATTCCCAGCATCTGGAGCGGCGGCTGAAAACCGACCATCGTTAAGGAGCCACCATGATTGACGCCCTTCCCGAAGCAACTGTCGATCGTCCGGTGAACCGGCAGGCGATGCGTGTCTCTTCCGAAGTCGCGGTGCAGATCAGCGCGATGAACAAGTGGTACGGCAGCTTTCATGTGCTGCGCGACATCAACATGACCGTCAACCGGGGCGAGCGGATCGTGATCTGCGGCCCCTCCGGATCGGGGAAATCGACCCTGATCCGCTGCATCAACCGGCTGGAGGAACACCAGTCGGGCCAGATCATCGTCGACGGTACGGAACTGACCAGCGATCTCAAGAACATCGACAAGGTGCGGTCCGAGGTCGGGATGGTCTTCCAGCACTTCAACCTGTTCCCGCATCTCACCATCCTCGAAAACTGCACGCTGGCACCGATCAACGTGCGCCAGATCCCGAAGAAAGAGGCCGAGGAAACGGCCATGCATTTCCTCGAAAAGGTCAAGATCCCGGAACAGGCGCTGAAATATCCCGGCCAGCTTTCGGGCGGGCAGCAGCAGCGGGTGGCGATCGCGCGGGCGCTCTGCATGCGGCCCCGTATCATGCTGTTCGACGAACCGACCTCGGCCCTCGACCCCGAGATGATCAAGGAGGTGCTGGACACCATGATCCAGCTGGCCGAAGAGGGCATGACGATGCTCTGCGTGACCCATGAGATGGGCTTTGCGCGGCAGGTCGCGAACCGGGTCATCTTCATGGATCAGGGGCAGGTGGTCGAACAGAACGAGCCGGAAGAGTTCTTTCTCGACCCCCGCTCGGAACGGACGAAACTGTTCCTCAGCCAGATCCTCGGGCACTGAGGCGTCGGGAATCTGGAAGGGGCCGTGCATTTCGCGCGGCCTTCTTCTTTTGACGTGCTGTTGCGTGTGCGCCGGGACCTGCGAACGGTGCCATTACGCGCCATTAGCCTTGCCCGGTCTATGGTCGCCGCTCCGCCCTCAGAACCAAGGAGAATGGCCATGAACCCCTTTGCGAACCGCACCCTGCCGCTTGCCGGGCCTGCCTATGACATCGTTCCGGTTTCCACTCATAACAGCAACGACATGCCGGTGACGGCCGTCGCGCTCTATGTCGAGACGGGCGGCACCCTCTCGGTTGTCACCGCCAAGGGGCAGACCCGGCAGGTTGCGGTCGCGGATTTCTCGATCCTGCCCGTAGGGGTTCGCCGCGTACGGACGACCGGCACCACGGCAGGCGGTATCCACGCGCTCGTCCTGACCTGAGGTCAGGCGGCGGCGCTGTTCCGCATCCGCGACACCCAGGCCCAGCTGGAGGCGCACATCGCCTCCAGCCCATGTTCGGCGCGGAACCCCAGGACTTCGGCCGCGCGGTCCACGCGGGCCAGCAGGATGGGCACGTCGCCGGGCCTGCGCGGTGCAAAGACATGGGGCAGGGTCTTGCCGCAGGCCTTTTCATAGGCGCGCAGCATGTCGAGCACCGAATAGGCCTGACCGGTGCCGACATTCACCACATGTCCCCGTTCCTCTAGCAGCGCCGAAAGCGAAAGGACATGCGCGCGGGCCAGATCCTCGACATGGATGTAATCGCGCAACCCGGTGCCATCGGGCGTATCATAGTCGTTGCCGAAGACGTTGAGCGCCGGAAGCTCGCCCGTCGCGACCTTGGCGATATAGGGCATCAGGTTGTTCGGGATGCCGTTCGGGTCCTCGCCGATCAGGCCGCTGCTATGGGCGCCGACCGGATTGAAATAGCGTAGCACACCGAAGGACCAGCGCGGGTCCGCGGCGCCGACCTGTTCCAGGATCTGCTCGCCCATCAGCTTGGTATAGGCATAGGGGCTTTTGTATTCGCGTTCCAGTTCCTCGGGGATCGGCGTGATGCGCGGCTCACCATACACCGTCGCCGAAGAAGAAAAGACCAGGCGGAAGCAGCCCGCGGCGCGCATCCGCTTCAAGAGCGCGACGAGGCCCGAGCAATTCACCTCGATGTAATCGAGCGGGATCTGGGTCGACTCCCCCACCGCCTTTTTCGCCGCGAAATGCACGACCGCGTCGATCCGGTGTTCTGTGAAGACGGCGTCGAGAACGGCGGGGTCAAGCAGATCGCCCTTGAAGAAGGTCACAGGACGCCCCGTGATAAGTTCCAGCCGGTCCGGCACATCGTCGCGGGCGTTGGAGAAATTGTCGAGGATGACCACGTCATAACCTGCCTCGCACAGCGCCACATAGGTGTGCGAACCGATATAGCCGGCACCACCCGTAAGCAGAATCGTCTTTCGCATCATGAACCCCCACGTCACGCGACCGGTCGATCTGTGCGCCTAGGGTTGCGCCGAAAAGCGGGCCAGTTCAAGCCCGTGCTGCGCTGCGGCAAGATTTCGCCGCCACTGCATCGCAAGGGCGCCTAGAATTCGATCCTGACGCCGGGCAGCGCAAGTTCCCCCATCAGGTCGCGCACCTCTTGCCGGGCGGCGATGTTCGAGAGGTTGAGCGTCTCGATCCCGATATCCTTGAGGTCGAGAAGGGTCAGGCCGCGGGGGAAAAGCTCTCGGAAGATGACGCGCTCGGTAAAGCCCGCCGCGACCCGGAACCCGATCCGGCGCGACAGTTCATCAAGCGCCTTGCCGACCTTTTTCTTGTTGTGCATCTGCTGCGCGCCGAGACGGTTGCGCAGGACGATCCAGTCGATCGGCTTCAGCCCCGCCTGCGCCCGCATCTGCCGCGCGCTCCAGACCATCTCTGAATAGATCGACGGTCCCTTGACCTTGCCCGTTTCGGCGTCGATGCGCGCCAGCAGGTCGAAGTCCACGAAACTGTCGTTCAGCGGTGTGATCAGCGTGTCGGCCATCGTATGCGCGACCTGGCTGAGCCGCGTATGCGAGCCGGGACAGTCGATCAGGATGAAATCGGAAACCGGCGTGAGTTCCTCGACCACGGCCGAAAGCCGGTGGTCAAAGGCATTCTGCCCGGGGGCGAGTTCGCCGGCGTCGATATCTGGCAGCGTCCGGTAGTCGGGCAGGGGGAGCGCCTTGCCCTCGCGCTCGATAAATGCGGTACGGTTCTCGATATAGCGGCCAAAGCTGCGCTGCCGCAGGTCGAGGTCGATGGCGCCGACGCGAAAGCCAGACCGCACAAGGGCCGTGGCCACATGCATACAGGTGGTGGACTTGCCCGACCCGCCCTTTTCGTTTCCCACAACGATGATATGCGCCACGCCAAACCCCGGCCCAAAAAGAAAAGGCGCGCCGGTGACCCGACGCGCCCTCACTATATGTTGTGTGTTCCCGGAGGGGAAGCGCACATTTGACGGTATCAGAAGCCCAGACCAGCGTATTTGTTCTTGAACTTCGACACGCGACCGCCGGCATCCATCAGCTTGGCCGAACCGCCGGTCCATGCGGGGTGCACGGAGGGGTCGATATCCAGCGCCATCTGGTCGCCTTCCTTGCCCCAGGTGGATTTCATCTGGACCACGGTGCCGTCGGTCATTTTTACGTCGATGACGTGGTAATCGGGGTGAATGTCTTTTTTCATCTTCCCGCTCCTCAGGCTTCGGCTTTGGGTTTGTAGTTGGTGACCTCGGCGATACGGGCCGATTTGCCGCGACGATCGCGGAGGTAGTAGAGTTTCGCGCGGCGCACACGGCCACGGCGCACGACCTCGATCGAGTCGATGTTCGTCGAGTAGAGGGGGAACACACGCTCCACACCCTCACCGAACGAAATCTTGCGCACGGTGAACGAGGCTGCGATGCCGCCGCCCTTGCGCGCGATGCAGACGCCTTCGTAGTTCTGCACGCGGGTCCGGGTGCCCTCGGTCACTTTGTAGCCGACGCGGATCGTGTCGCCGGCCTTGAAATCCGGGATGGTCTTGCCGAGCTCTGCGATCTGCTCGGCTTCAAGCTGCGCGATCAGGTTCATCGCGATATCCTTTGCGTTGCGCGGGTGTTCCCGCTGGTTTGCGCGTCCTCAGAGCTCTTGGTCGTCCATCGGGTCCATGCCGCGCCTTGCGCAATATGCCCGCCAGAGATCAGGTCGTCTTTCCTTGGTCAGCCTTTCGGCCATTGCCCGCCGCCAGGCGTCTATCTTGCCGTGATGCCCGGAAAGGAGAATTTCCGGTATCGCTCGGCCCTCCCACTCGGCGGGCTTGGTGTATTGCGGGTGTTCAAGCAGACCGTCGGAGAATGACTCCTCCTCGGTCGAGGCCTGATTCCCGAGTACGCGGGGTATAAGGCGAACGGTTGCGTCGATCAAGGCCTGAGCGGCGATCTCACCGCCGGTCAGGACGAAATCGCCAAGGCTCACCTCTTCCACGCCGAAATGATCCAGAACGCGTTCGTCCACGCCCTCGAACCGGCCGCACAAAAGGGTCATCCCCTCGGCCTGCGACCAGCGCCGCGCCATCGACTGGTCGAACCGGCGCCCCCGGGGCGAAAGGTAGATCACCGGCCAGCGCGTGCGGTCGGCGGGGGTTCCTGTCGCGGCTTCGGCCAGGGCCGCCCCCACCACGTCCGGACGCAGCACCATCCCCGCCCCACCGCCTGCGGGCGTGTCATCGACATTCTTGTGCCGCCCGATCCCGAACGGACGCAGGTCGATGGTTTCCAGCGCCCATAGCCCAAGTTCCCGCGCCTTGCCGGTCAGCGAGAGGTCGAGCGTTCCGGGAAATGCCTCGGGAAAAAGCGTGATGATCCTGGCGGTCCAAGCGCCCTTGATCCGGGGCGTATCGGTCATCAGTTCCCGCGGCTTGATCGAGGCCGAGATCGACAGGCGTCCGTGGGACTTTGGCGCGTCAGTCATCGGCATCCCCGGGGGATTCATCCGGCGGGTCCGCGATGATCCGCCCGGCAGCAAGATCGACCGTAGGCACGACGGCCCGGGTAAAGGGTAAAAGCAGCGCGTGACGGCGGCCGGGGGCAAAGATCTCAAGGATATCGCCCGCGCCGTGATTGTGGATCGCGCGCACGCGGCCGATTTCCGCACCGCCCGTATCGAATACGGCCAGCCCCACCAGATCGGCGTGATAGAATTCGTCGTCGGGCAGCGAAGGCAGGCGGTCGCGGTCGGCATAAAGCTGGAGGCCCCGCAGGGCGTCGGCCTCTTCCTTGGTGCCGATGCCTGTCAGGCGCGCGGCAAAGCCGCCGGGGATCGCGCGGATGATCCGCAGGCCAAAGCTGCGTGTCCCGTCCTCGGACCAGAGCGGCGCATAATCGGCAATCGCCCCGGGCTCGGCGCAAAAGCTTTTCAGCCGCACCTCACCCCTGACGCCAAAGGCGCCTGCGATGGCGCCGACGCAGACCCGTTCCTGTGCCACCTGCACCCCCGAAAGCCGGATCGCGGGCGATTTGCGCGCCCGCGATCAATGGGATTATTCCGAAGCCTCGGCGGCTGCGGCGGCCTTGTCGGCCTTTTCCTTGGCGCGCTGCTGGGCCTTCTTGCCCGGCTCGGCCTTCTTCAGGTTCTTGCGCTCGGTCTTGGGCAGGGCGCCGGCCGATTCCAGAAAACGTGCGACGCGGTCGGTCGGCTGTGCGCCCTTGTCGAGCCAGAACTGCACCCGCTCCATGTCCATCTTCACGCGGTCTTCGCTGTCCTTGGCCAGCAGCGGGTTATAGGTGCCCAGCTTTTCAAGAAAGCGGCCGTCACGGGGCATGCGCGAGTCCGATGCGACGATCGCATAGAACGGGCGCTTTTTGGAGCCGCCGCGGGCAAGACGGATTTTCATAGCCATGATAAGTCTCCTTGGGTTTGGCCTGAAGGCGGATACACCGCCTATTTCTGAAGTTTCTCGTGGTGCCTGATGACTTCGGAGATGATGAAGTTCAGGAATTTACGGGCGAATTCGGGGTCCAGATCGGCCTCATTCGAAAGCCATTCCAGACGCTCGATCTGGCGCGCCTCGCGCGCGGGGTCCGAGGGCGGCAGGTCATGTTCCGCCTTGAGCCGACCCACCGCCTGCGTGTGCTTGAACCGCTCGGCAAGGGTGTAGACAAGGATCGCGTCCAGACGGTCGATGCTTTCGCGATGTCCCTGCAAAAGCGCCTGCGCGCGTTCCGCCATCGTCTCGGTCATGCCGGACCTCCGTCGTTCAGGTGGCGCCAGGTGACAAAGCCGGGTGCGAAGGCCGGGGCCTTGGGGTCTGCAATCGCGCCCAGACGCCGCGCAAGGGCCGCGGAGCGTGCGTTGTCCTGATGGATATAGCTGACCGCGGTCGGCCAGCCGAGGGCGTCGAACGCGTGGCGCCGGGCGGCGAGGGCGGCCTCTGCGGCATAGCCCTTGCCTTCGTCGCTGGCGGAAAAGATGTGCCAGGCAAGCTCCGGTTCCGGCCATCCTTCGGGAAACTGCGGTCCGACCGTGCCAAGAAGCCGGCCCTCTCGCGTTTCAAGCATGAAAAGGCCAAAGCCGTGGATGGTCCAGTGCCCCATAACGGCGGCGACCATCTTCCATGCCTCGGCCCGGTCCATCGGGCCGCCAAGCCAGGTCATGCGGTCCGATCCGAGATAGGCGATGAAGGGTTCCAGATCGGCAGCAGCGGGTTGTCGCAGCACAAGGCGTTCGGTGGTCAGAATCGTCATCTGCGCCCCCAGGATGCACGCTGAGATGCGGGCGCTCCGGCTTTGTGCCGACGCATGGTCATTTCTTGCGCGCCCCCAGCCCCGAAAGCCCCGGCGGAAGCCCGCCGCCCAGACCTGACAGGCCCGGCGGCAACTGGCCCGGCATCTGGGCCGCCAGTTGCGCGGGGTCCATCCCCGCCAGTTCCTTGGGCACGCCGCCCTTGCCGAACATCTGCGCGATGGCGCCCTTCAGCATCCCCTTCTTGCCCATCTTTCCCATCTTCTTCATCGCATCGGCCATCTGCCGGTGCATCTTCAAAAGACGGTTGAGTTCCGAGACCTCCAGCCCCGCGCCGGCGGCGATCCGCTTTTTGCGGCTCGCCTGCAGAAGGTCGGGGTTGGCGCGTTCCTTTTTCGTCATCGAGTTGATGAGTGCGATCTGCCGCCGCAGGACGGAGTCGTCAAAGCCCGCATCGGCGGCCTGCTTCGACATCTTGCCCATGCCCGGCATCATGCCCATGATGCTTTCAAGGCCGCCCATGCGCAGCATCTGTTCCAGCTGCATCTTCAGGTCGTTCATGTTGAACTGACCCTTCTGGAACCGCTTCATCATCCGCTCGGCCTGTTCGGCCTCCAGCGTTTCCTGCGCCTTTTCCACCAGCGCGACAATATCGCCCATGCCGAGGATGCGGCCGGCGATCCGTTCCGCCTCGAACGGCTCGATCGCGTCCATCTTTTCGCCAAGGCCGATGAAGCGGATCGGCTTGCCGGTGATCGCGCGCATCGACAGCGCTGCGCCGCCGCGCCCGTCCCCGTCCATCCGGGTCAGAACGACGCCGGTGATGCCGACCTTGCCGTCGAATTCCGACGCCACATTGACCGCGTCCTGACCGGTCAGGCCGTCGACCACCAGCAGCGTTTCGCGCGGGTTTGCGACATCGCGGACGGCCTGAACCTCATCCATCAGGACTTCGTCGATATGCAGACGACCGGCGGTGTCGAGCATGTAGACGTCATAGCCGCCAAGGCTCGCGTGCGTCTTCGCCCGGCGGGCGATCTGCACGGCGGTCTCACCCTTGACGATCGGCAGGGTATCGACGCCGATCTGACGGCCCAGGATCGCAAGCTGTTCCATCGCGGCCGGACGGTTCGTGTCAAGCGAGGCCATGAGCACCCGCTTGCCGTTCTTGTCCTTGAGCCGTCTGGCGAGTTTCGCCGTCGTGGTCGTCTTGCCCGAGCCCTGAAGTCCGACCATGAGGATCGGCGCCGGGGCATTGTCGATCTTGAGCGCGCCGGGGTCGTCAGCGCCGCGAAGCACAGCCACAAGTTCGTCATGCACGATCTTGACGACCTGCTGGCCCGGCGTGACGGAACGTGTCACGGCCTGACCGGTCGCCTTGGCCTGCACGGCCTTGACGAAATCCCGCGCCACGGGGAGCGAGACATCCGCCTCCAGCAGCGCGACGCGGACCTCACGCAGGGCGGTGGCCACGTCGTCGTCGGACAGCGCGCCCTGCTTGGTCAGCCGGTCGAATACGCCTGACAGGCGTTCGGACAGGTTCTCGAACATGCGCGGTCCTCCTTGACCCTTTGCCTCATGATGTTTCCCCAGATAAGGGGAAACGGCCCAAACGCCAATGTCACCCGCGGGCGAAACCTCGCTGACGGGTGGCGATCCCTGTAAAGGTCAGGGACCGGAAGGCTGGCGAACCTCCGGATACGGGGGTGGCCTTACGCGGGGAAGGGCGCCGAGTCAAGCGCACAAGGGCGCCGAGGGGCGCATCGCAAAGAAAAAGGCCCCGGCAGATGCCGGGGCCCAAGGTTCTGTCAGAGGACTTTAAACGCCGTCGAGGTTCCGAGCCGACAGGTCAACCAGCTCGGCCGTGGTGAACTCTGCCGGGTCGAGGCCCAACGGAGCTGCGAGCTGGATCTTGCCGGGGGTCACGATGCCACGGTCATCGGCCGTATCAATATGCGATCCCCAATCGAAGATCGCTTCGCCAGAGGCCAGCAGCGGGCTCGCTGCAATCGCGCGGGCGGGGGCCTCAACGCGGGGTTCTGCCGGAACGGAGGTTTGCGGCACGACGCCTGCTTCCTCGAACACTTGCTGGTCCGCGACCTGATCGGAGGTCGAGTCGGCGACGTAGTTCTGCGCGAAAGCCGGAGCGGCAAAAGCAACGATACCGGCGGCAATAAGGGTCTTGTTCAACATGGTCTTTCCTTTCCTTTTTACGAAACAGCCCGATCGGGCGTATCGCTTCTGGTCTGGTCAGTGCTGCAAGCCATCGTTGGCTTGCTCGTCGGGACAACGCCGGTTTTCCGGATTGCGTTCACTAACGTTTTCATGATCATTTCGTGAGCTTCTCGTGCGCGGCCCTGTCCCCTGGGCTCAGCGCCGTCATGGGACAGAGAACAGGGTCAGGGACAGGAAGGAACCGCTTGGAAACCTGGGACGAGATCCGCACAGCCTATCATGCGGCCAGACTTGGCACGGTGTCGGGGGCAGCCGATGTACTGGGTGTGCATCATGCCACGGTGATCCGCCACATCGATGCGTTGGAAAAGCGTCTGGGAACCAAGCTCTTTCAGCGCCACCCGCGAGGCTACACCGCGACCGAGGCGGGGCTCGACCTGATGCGCGTGGCCCAGGCGACCGAGGATCAGTTCGCCCAGCTTTCGGGCCGCATTCGCGGCGGCGGATCCGAGGTGCGCGGCGAGGTGATCGTGACGTCGGTGCCGGAACTCCGCTCGCTGCTGACGCCTACGCTGGTTCAGTTCCGGGACCGGCATCCGGGCATCGCGATCCGGTTTCTGGCCGGCGACCGCCTGTTCCGCCTCGAATACGGCGAGGCGCATGTTGCGATCCGGGCCGGGAACCCGCCGGAACAGCCCGACAACGTCATTCAGCCGCTTGTCACCCTGCGCCACGCGCTTTACGCTTCGTCTGCTTATGTCGCGCGGCAGGGTCTGCCCGCTGATGAAGCCGCGCTGGTGGCAGATCATGATTTCATCGGCGACGATGCCGACGCCCTGCGCCCGCCCTTCCTGCGCTGGCTGCGCGACACGGTTCCGCCGGAACGCGTCACGTATCGCAGCAGCGACATACTTGCGATGCATGAGGCCGTGCTGGCCGGGGCGGGGATAGGTTTCATGCCCGTTTATCTTGCCGCGCAAAAGCCGGATCTCGTTCAGATACTGCCGCCCCGGCCAGGTTGGTCGGCGCAACTCTGGCTGGTCACGCATGTGGACCTGCACCGCACGACCAAGGTGCAGGCCTGTCTTGCCGCGTTGAAGGAGGCCGCAAGGTCATGGGAGAACATCTGACCGCCGCCCCGCCCCGCGCCATGTCAGAGGCGGCGCGGGGGCATCTGGCGATGCTCGGCTTTGCGGCAGGTGTCGCCGGGTCGTTCAGCCTCGGCGCGCTTGCCGCGAACGAGATTTCGCCGACCGCGATCAGCACAGCCCGCTTTGCCATAGCGGCGATCCTTCTGGGGCTGTTTTCCTGGGCAGGGCCGGGGCTGCGCCGTGAACAGTTCCGCGCGCCCTGGCGCTTCCTGCTGCTGGGGGCGCTCTTTGCCGCCTATTTCGTGCTGATGTTCGAGGGGCTGAAAACCGCCACGCCGGTATCCACCAGCGCTGTCTTCACGCTCACCCCGATCATGACGGCGGGCTTCGGCTATCTGCTGCTGCGTCAGGTCCTGACGCCGCGCATGGCGCTGGGGCTTGCGGTGGGGGCGGGCGGCGCGCTCTGGGTGATCTTTCGCGGGGATGTGGCCCTCTTGATGAATTTCCACGTGGGGCGGGGGGAGGCCATCTATTTCATCGGCTGCGCGACCCACGCCCTGTTCACGCCGCTCCTGCGCCTGCTGAACCGGGGGGAGCCGTCGGTCGTTTCGACCTTCGGGGTGATGACGGGCGGCTTTGTCATCCTGCTGGTGTGGAGCTGGGGCGACGTGATGGCGACCGACTGGATGTCGCTGCCCCCGATCGTCTGGGTCACCCTTGTCTATGTGGCGGTCGTCGCCAGCGCGATCACGTTTTTCCTGCTGCAATACGCGGCGATGCGGCTGCCCTCGGCCAAGGTGATGGCCTATACGTATCTGGTTCCGAGCTTCGTCATCCTGTGGGAGGTTGCGATGGGCAATGGCGTGCCGCCGGCGCTTGTCCTGCCGGGGGTGGGCCTGTCGGTGCTGGCGCTGGTCATCCTGCTCAAGAACGAAGAGGGTCAGACACCGGCCCCGCCCCCATCATCCTGAAGCGCGTCATCCTGAGTCCCATCATCCGGAGCCCCGTCTCCCTGAGGGTCTGCATAAAGCTCTGCCGCCAGAAACCGCTCGAACGCGTCGAGATGCACAGGCTCGAACTGACCGAAGCCCTGCATCCAGACGCTCGCCTCGCGCAGCGCGTCGGGCTCCAGCTTGCACCACTTTACCCGCCCGCGCTTTTCCTGGCTGATAAGCCCCGCATCGGCCAGGACGCCCAGATGCTTGGACACGGCGGCAAGCGACATGGCAAAGGGTTCCGCCACATCCGTGACGGCCATGTCGTCTTCCAGCAGCATGGCCAGGATCGCCCGCCGCGTCGGGTCGGCAATCGCCGCAAAAACCATGTCGAGTGTGGGTGTCATCGCCAGAGCATTGATCCGATTGCGTCAATAGGTCAACCGAAGGGTTGAATATGACGGGGTGCGGCTTTTGGGTCCGCAGGGCGGGCCCATCACGGGCGCCTGCAATTTTATCAAGGAAAATCAGAAGATTGCGTTATTTCTGCGGCTGCATATCGTTGCTTGACTCGGCGGGTGCATCTTTCTAGGTTCCCGGCGACTGATCTTGGGGGACAGATGGCACCTGATCCGGATGATGAGCGTCTGCGCGCGCTGTCCGACAGGATCGCCAAAGCCCGCGCCGCGGCGGAGCCGAAGCGCGGCGAAACCTCCAGGGGCTTTTCGCAGGGCGAGATTGCCTGGCGGATGGTGATAGAGCTTGTGGCCGGTCTCGTGATCGGCCTGGGCATCGGGATGGGACTGGATGCGCTTTTCGGAACGCGGCCGCTGTTTCTGGTGCTCTTCGTGGTGATCGGTCTCGTGGCCGGGGTGAAGGTGATGCTTCAATCCGCGCGCGAGATGCAGGAAAAGAGCGAAGCGGATCAGCGATCCGCGAGGGACGAAGGGAAATAGCATGGCGGCGGAAGGCTTTGCGATCCATCCGATGGACCAGTTCATCATCAGGCCTCTCTTCGGGGATGGCCAGGTGCACTGGTACACGCCGACGAACATGACGCTGTGGCTCTTTTTCGCCGTTCTCGCCGTGACCGCGCTGATGGTTCTGGGCACGCGCCGCCGCGCCATCGTCCCGACCCGCAGCCAGTCCGTGGCCGAGATGATCTATGGCTTCGTCTACTCGATGGTCGAGGACGTGACCGGCAAGGAGGGGGTCAAGTATTTCCCCTATGTGATGACGCTCTTCCTGTTCATCCTCTTCGCGAACGTTCTCGGGCTCGTGCCGCTCAGCTTCACCTCGACCTCGCATATCGCGGTGACGGCGACGCTGGCGTTGCTCGTGTTCTTCGGCGTGACGATCCTCGGGTTCGTCAATCAGGGCATCGGGTTCCTCGGCATGTTCTGGGTCACGTCGGCGCCGCTGGCGATCCGGCCGATCCTCGCTGTGATCGAGGTCGTGTCCTACTTCGTCCGCCCCGTCAGCCATTCCATTCGTCTTGGCGGCAACCTGATGGCCGGCCACGCCGTCATCAAGGTCTTTGCCGGGTTTGCAGGCGCGCTGGGCATCGCCTCGGTCGTTCCGATCTTTGCGATCACCGCCATCTATGCGCTCGAACTGCTGGTGGCAGTGGTTCAGGCCTACGTTTTCACCATCCTGACCTGCGTCTATCTGCGCGACGCGCTGCATTCGCATCACTGATCCGGTCAGGTCTTAAAGAAGCCATTCCAACCAATAGGAGCACGACATGGAAGGCGAACTCGCAAATATGGGCAGATACATCGGCGCCGGTCTTGCCGCCTTCGGGCTTGCAGGCGCTGGTATCGGTGTGGGCAACATCGCCAGCAGCTTCCTTGCTGGCGCGCTCCGCAATCCGGCGGCGGCCCCGAGCCAGACCGCGAACCTCTTTGTCGGCATCGCATTCGCCGAAGCTCTGGGCATCTTCTCGTTCCTGATCGCCCTGCTGCTGATGTTCGCCGTCTGATCCTGACGATCCCTTCTTAGGACGGGCGGGCCGCGTTGGCCCGTCCGGTCGATTTTCGGGTTCCAGGAGGACGACATGGAGCATGAGACCTATTCGAGCGAACCGGGCGGGATTCCGCAGCTCGACGTCTCGACCTTTCCGAACCAGATCTTCTGGGTTCTGGTCACGCTTGTCGCGATCTACTTCATCCTGACGCGCATCGGCCTGCCGCGGATCGGGGCGGTTCTGGCGGAACGCCGGGGCACCATCGCCAACGATCTGGCCGCCGCGGAAGAACTGAAGCTGAAGGCGACCGAGGCAGAGGCTGCCTATAATCAGGCGCTTGCCGAGGCACGAGCCGAGGCTGGGCGTATAGTGGCGACCGCCCGGGCCGAGATTCAGGCTGATCTGGATGCAGCGACCGCGCGGGCCGATGCGGAAATCGCGGCACGCGCCGCCGAATCCGAGAAACGGATCGCCGAAATCCGCGCCTCTGCCATGGCAAGCGTGAGCGAGGTGGCCCGTGACGTCGCGCAGGAAATCGTCTCGGCCATGGGCGTCGCCCCGGATGCCGAAATGATCGCCGAAGGCGTGGCCGCCCGGGTGAAAGGGTAGAACGATGAAAAAGCTCTCGCTTCTTCTGGTGCTTGCGGGCACGCCCGCGATGGCCGCGGAAGGTCCGTTCTTCTCGCTTTACAACACCGACTTCGTGGTGCTGCTGGGCTTCATCGCCTTTCTTGCGGTTCTGGCCTATTTCAAGGTGCCGCAAAAGGTGCTGGGTCTGCTCGACAACCGCGCCGTGACGATCCGCAACGATCTGGCTGAGGCCCGTGCCCTGCGGGAAGAGGCGCAGACCATCCTCGCATCCTATGAGCGCAAGCAGAAAGAGGTGCAGGAACAGGCGGCGCGGATCGTGACCAACGCGCGGGATGAAGCGCTGCGGGCGGCCGAACAGGCCAAGGAAGACCTGCGCGTGTCGATCGCGCGGCGCCTTCAGGCCGCCGAGGACCAGATCGCCTCGGCCGAGGCTGCTGCGGTCGCCGCCGTGCGCAACGAGGCGGTGAATGTCGCCGTTGCCGTCGCGGGTGACGTGATCGCGCGCAAGCTTTCCGCCGAGGATGCGAGCCGCCTGATCGACGACTCGATCCGTCAGGTCGAGACGCGGCTGCACTGAGCCACATGCCTTTACGAGAACGACGAACCCGGGCCACCGCCCGGGTTTTTCATTTACCGCGGGACTGTTCGTGCTGCAGGCGGCGCCGGGCGATCGCGTCATTCGCCTCGGTCCGCCGGATTTCGCCGATGGCCTGCGCGACGTAATCCAGATGCGTCTCCACCGCCGCCCGCGCGCGGGCGGCGTCACGGGCCTGCAAGGCGGCGTTGATCGCCTGATGCTGGTCCAGCAACATGCTGCGGGTCGTGCGGCTGCGGAACATCGTCTGGCGGTTGTAGAACACGCCTTCGCGCAGCAGGTCATACATCGACCGCATCATGTGCAGCATGATGACATTGTGGCTTGCCTCGATGATCGACAGGTGGAATTCCGCGTCGAGCTGCGCCTCCAGCGCCGGTTCCCGGCTGGCATGGGCAGCCTGCATCCTGCGAAAGATCGTATCGACGACGGCGAGATCCGTATCCGACCCAAGACGCGCCGCCCGTTCCGCCGATAGACCCTCGATATCGCGGCGAAAGGCGATGTAGTCATCGACCGCCCCTTCATGCGAGGAGAGGATCGCGACCAGCGGCGGCGCGAAGGCCGAACCGAGGATGTCCGCGACATAGATGCCGGACCCCGCCCGCACCACCAGAAGCCCCCGCGCGGTCAGGTCGGCCAGTGCCTCGCGCAGCGACGGGCGTGACACTCCCAGGCGTTCGGCAAGCTCCCGCTCTCCCGGCAGGCGCTCTCCTGGACGCAGGAGGCCGCGCAGGATCAGTTCCTCGATCTGGCGGGTCACGGCGTGCGAGAGCTTTTCGGACTGGATCTTTTCAAAGGGCATGGCCGACCTGACTTTGCCCCTGTCATAGGCGCGGGGCGGCGCCTGCTCAATGAAAAAAGGCCGGGCAGGGGCCCGGCCTTTCATATTCCCGTGGGAGCTGCGTCAGGACGTCGGACGGATGATGATCTCCACCCGGCGGTTCTGGGCGCGGCCCTCTGCGGTCGCGTTGCTCGCCACGGGCTGATCCTGACCGCGACCATAGGCAATGATCCGGTTCGACGGCACGCCCGAGTTCCGCAGCACCTGCGCGACCGAATTCGCCCGGCGCTCGGACAGGTTCTGGTTATAGGCGGCGGTGCCGGTGCTGTCCGTGTGTCCGACGATCTGGATCGTGCTGTTCGGATAGCTCAGCAGGTTGTTCGCGATGGCGCGCAGGTCGGCCTGTAGATCGGGGCGCAAGGTGGCGCTGTCCGTCGCGAACAGAATGTCCTGCGGCATGGTCACGACAAGTTCGCTGCCGGTGTTGCGCACATCGACATTGTTGCCGACGGAGTTGCGCAGTTCGGCGGCCTGACGGTCAAGGCTTGCACCAATTGCACCGCCGAGGGCCGCGCCGATGACGCCGCCGACGGCCGCTTGACCCAGGCGGTTCCCGCCACGCTGGCTGCCGCCGATGGCCGCGCCGATCGCAGCGCCGGTCAGCGCGCCGGTGGTCGCGCGCTGGTTTTCGTTCACCGGCTGGCCGGTATAGGGATCGTAGACGCCGGGGGTGGGCGCGCAAGCCCCGAGGGCAAGGGCGCTCACAGCCACGACAGCAAGGGGAAACCGCATATGCATCGGTCTTAACCTCTCAATGAAAATATCCGTTCTGGCGGACAACGCGGCAGCTATATCACCGGTTCCGCTGGGCGGATAGGTCGCAGGTGTGCGCGGGAACCTGCATCTTCATCAACTTGCGGCGAGAGTTGTTTCAATACCGGCCTCTGCTTGGGCGTCTGCGCGAGCGTCGTGGCGGGCGGCTTCCCAGGCCAGCATGGCGCGCTTGACCGGCAAGCCCCAGTGATAGCCCCCCAACGCGCCGGACTTGCGCAGCGCCCTGTGACAGGGGATCAGCCAGCTGACCGGATTGCGGCCGACCGCCGTTCCGACCGCGCGCACGGCCCTGGGGTGACCCACAGCGGCGGCAAGCGCCGAATAGGTCGTCACATGGCCCGAGGGGATGTTCATCAGCGCCTCCCAGACCTTGATCTGGAAAGGCGCGCCGATCAGGTGCAGGGGTGTCTGCCCGCCCTCGCCAAAGGCGCCCTCGGCCCAGGGGCGGATCGCTTCAGGGGCGTTGGTATAGCGCGCGGCGGGCCACCTTGCGGCAAGGTCGGCAAAGGCTGCGTCCGCCCCGACCTCGGCGGTGAAGGCAAGGCCGCAGATGCCCCGGTCCGTGGCCATCGCCAGCACCTCGCCGAAGGGCGAGGGGAAAAGTCCCCAGCGGATGTCGAGCCCGTCCCCCGCGCGGGCATAGTCGCCGGGGCTCATTGCTTCCCATCGCAGAAAGAGGTCATGCAGTCGCCCGCCCCCCGACAACCCGGTCGCCAGCGCCGTTTCCAGCGTGGTGAAACGGTTGGCCAGCAGGCTGCGCGCATGGTCCAGCGCCAGATACTGCTGATACCGCTTGGGCGATACGCCGACCCAGCGGCTGAAGGTACGCTGGAAATGCGCGGGGCTCATCTGCAGGCGAGCCGAGAGGTCTTCGAGCGAAAGCGGCCCCTCGGTCTCGATGATCCGCAGGGCGCGTCCGATGATGGCATAGTGATAGGCGTGATCTTCGGGCATCGGGGTCTCTCCTTGCGCCAAGGTTAGGCGGTTCGGGGGGGTGCCGCGACCCGAAAATTGCGCTTTCGCAAACCTTGTTCTGCGGCCGGGCTTGCCTGCGGGCGGCTTTGGCGGCATAGGCGGGACATGGTGCGCCAGCTCGATTATCATGCGATCCACGAGATCTTCAGCCGCTTTCGCGAGGCCGAGGCCGAGCCGAAGGGAGAGCTGGAGCATCTGAATGCCTATACCCTTCTGGTCGCGGTCGCGCTGAGCGCGCAGGCCACCGATGCCGGCGTGAACCGCGCGACCCGCGCCCTGTTCCAGATTGCGGATACGCCGCAAAAGATGCTCGATCTGGGCGAAGAGGGGCTGATCGAACATATCAAGACGATCGGCCTTTTTCGCAACAAGGCAAAGAACGTCATCCGGCTGAGCCGCATTCTGGTCGACGATTACGGGGGCGAGGTCCCGTCGAGCCGGGCCGCACTGCAATCGTTGCCGGGTGTCGGGCGCAAGACGGCCAATGTGGTTCTGAACATGTGGTTCCGGATGCCGGCGCAGGCGGTCGATACGCATATCTTCCGGCTGGGGAACCGCAGCGGTATCTGCCCCGGCAAGGATGTCGATGCGGTGGAACGCGCCATCGAGGATCACATCCCCGCCGAGTTTCAGCAACACGCCCATCACTGGATGATCCTGCACGGCCGCTATGTCTGCGTGGCGCGCAAACCGAAATGCGGGGTCTGCCTGATCCGCGATCTCTGCCTTTTTGAGGAAAAGACCATATGAAGAAGTATCAGCTGGTCGGCATCGGCAATGCCATGGTCGACGTGCTGGCGCGGGCGGACGACGCCTTTCTGGCCGAGGCCGGCGTGCAAAAGGGCATCATGCAACTGATCGACATGGAGCGGGCGGTGGACCTTTATTCCCGCATCGGCCCGGCGCGGGAAATCAGCGGCGGGTCCGCGGCCAACTCGATCGCCGGTTTCGCGCAGCTCGGCGGGCGCACAGCCTATGTCGGCAAGGTCAAGGACGACCAGCTTGGCGCGATCTTTGCCCATGACCTGCGCGCGCAGGGGGCGGATTACGACACGCCCCTTGCCCCGGCCGATGCGATGCAGGAAACCGGCCGCTGCCTGGTGATCGTGACCCCCGACGGAGAGCGGTCGATGAACACCTATCTGGGCGTCACCGAGTTTCTTTCGTCGTCCGACATCTTCGAATCGCAGATGGCGGATGCGGAATGGATCTATCTGGAAGGGTACCGTTTCGACGGGCCCGAAAGCCATGCGGCGTTTGAAAAGGCCATTCTGGCCTGCAAGGGGGCGGGCGGCCGCGTCTCGCTCACGCTGTCGGACCCGTTCTGCGTGGACCGGCACCGCGCGGCCTTTCGCCGGATGATCCGGGATGACGTTGACCTTCTCTTTGCGAACCGCGCCGAGATCCTGTCGCTTTATGAGGTGGAGGATTTCGACACCGCCCTGACCATGGCGGCGGCGGATACCGCGATGGTGGCCTGCACGGAATCCGAGAAGGGTGCGCATGTTCTGGCCGGCGGGGAACGTTGGCACGTCCCGGCCATTCCGACCCGGATCGTCGATGCGACCGGGGCGGGCGATCTTTTTGCGGGCGCGTTTCTCTGGGGGCTTGCGAATGGTCACGACCTGCCGGCCTGCGGGCGGATGGGCTGCATCGCCGCCTCCGAGGTCATCAGCCATCTTGGCGCGCGACCCGAGGCCGATCTGCGCGCCCTCTTTCGCCAGCATGGCGTGATCTGACCCATTAGGGCGCGCGCGGCGGGCGGGGCGCGGCGGTCAGGCCCCGCGGGCCATCCCGCCGCGCCGCTGCCGCGGAATGCCCGGCGCCCGGCGGCTAGGCCAAAAGCGTGGCGTGAATACGGTCGAGGTCCGGCTCGCGCACCGGCGCCTCGCGCGCGGGGTTGGTGGCGTCATAGCCGAAGAGATCAAAGTCGCGCCCATAGGCATCCATCATGATCTGGATCGTGAGATCGTCGAAATAGGCCTCGACCGGATGCGCGCGTTTCGGGCCGTTCTCGGCGCTTTCGTTAAAGCGCGGAACCGACCCTAGATCGACCTTGTAGGGCGTCTGCGCCTGGTCGAGCACCTTCTGCATCCCCTCATTCAGCCGTTCGAGCGGGAATATCGCGTCATAGCGCCCGCCGCCGCGCACATAGCGCTGCACATATCCCGATATGGCCGCCCAGTGCAGATCCGGGGGAGAGGGCGATTTGAACCTTTTCGCATCGCGGGCAAAAAGGACGAAGCGCCGGAAGTTCCGGATCTGGGCGTCGGGGTTCTGCCCTTGCTCGCGCCGGATACCATAGGCGCGCAGATCGTCGCGCATCTGCCTCTGGCGGTAGAATTTGCCGTTCTCGCCGCGTGTGGAGATCTTGTCGAAGAAGGCCGAGAGCAGCCGGCGATAGGGGTTGCGCACGCAGGTAAACCGGATCGCGCCGCCTTCGGCTGCCGTGACGATGGCGGGGCGGCTTTCTTCATCGGCCCAGGTATGGAAGCCCTCGCTGATCCGCTCGCCGACGTAGAAGCTGCCGTGGTCGGCGTAATGCATGATCTGCTTGATGGTCGAACAGCCGCATTTCGGGATGACGCCATAGGCGAGGCTGCCGCTCGGGGTCACCCAGACCGAGGGGAATGACTTGGCTGTGTCCATGGGTTTGCCCCCTTCCTGCGCCGCTTTCTGCCGAGGCCGCAAAAGACCAGACCATTTCCGCCTTTGCAACCGGTGCGCCGAGCCTCTAAACCGGGGGAACCTGTGGTTAGCCGGTGTCCAATGGCCAGGATCGCGTTCATACTTCTTTGCCACAAGAACCCGGATGCGGTGATCGCGCAGGCCCGGCGTGTCACGGCGGCGGGGGACTATATCGCGATTCACATGGACGCCAAGGCGCGGCGGCAGGATTTCGCGCGGCTGCAGCAGGAACTGGGCGGGGACCCGAATGTCGCGATCGTGCGGCGGCGCGTGCGTTGTGCCTGGGGCGAATGGTCGCTGGTGCAGGCGACGCTGAACGCGCTGGAAACGGCGCTTGCGGCTTTCCCCAAGGCAAGTCACGCCTTCATGCTGTCGGGCGATTGCCTGCCGATCAAGCCCGCGCGGGTCATCCATGAGTTTCTGTCCCGGAACGATGCGGATTTCATCGAGAACTACGATTTCTTCACCTCGACCTGGATCAAGGTCGGCCTGCGGGATGAACGTCTGATCTACCGCCACTTCTTCAATGAACGGGGGCAGAAGGCCCTGTTCTACGGCGCGATAGAATTGCAGCGCAAACTCGGACTTGCGCGGCGGTTGCCGGACGGGCTGCGCTTCATGATCGGGTCGCAGTGGTGGTGCCTGCGCCGGACGACGGTCGAGAAAGTTCTGGCATTCTGTCGCAGCCGGCCCGACATTCCCAGGTTCTTCCGCCGCACATGGATACCGGATGAGACGTTTTTCCAGACGCTCGTGCCCCATCTCATTCCGCGCAGCCAGATCCGCTGCAGGACGCTGACCTTCCTGATCTTTTCGGACTACGGCATCCCGGCGGTATTTCACGACGATCACCTGGACCTGCTGATGGCGCAGGATCACCTTTTCGCCCGCAAGATCTCGCCGGAGGCGCGGGGGCTGAAGGAAAAGCTCGCAGCGCTTTATCTGGCGGAAACCCATCAGGCCCCCGCGCGCGGCGATGGCCACGCGCTTCACGGCTTTCTGACGGGGCGTGGCCGGGTCGGCCGCCGTCATGGCCGCCGCATCTGGGATGAGGGCGCGGGGCCGCCCCGGGGGGCGGAGCTCTTGGTGATCGTGGCCGAGGACCAGCCGCGCGCCGCGCGCCTTGCGGCGGATGCGGGGGCGGTCGCGGGCGTCCCGGCCTTTGGTTATGTCTGGTCTGACCCCGATTGCCCGCTGCCCGATCTGGGGGGTTTGGAGACGACGGTGGATAAGCGGGGACGGCACGTCAACGCCTTCCTCCGGGTCCTGTTTGAGGTCGCGGGCGGGGAACGCCTGATCTTCTGCGTCACCCCCGACATGGTCTGGCTGCTGCGCGATCTGGCGGATCACGGCTGGCGGGTGCGTATCCTGCGGCTGTCGGGCGGCGTGGATGCGCTTGCGGATGCCACGCGGCAGGGGCTTTTGGCCACGGATGATGCGGCTGCGGCAGAGCTGCTGCCCGTTCTCGACCGCGCCCGGCAGGACCGGGAGGCCGAGATAGCCGCCGTCGCCCCCGACATGCTGGTGCTGACACCCGCGGATCGGCCGCTGGATGTCGCCCTGACGCTCGGCGCCTTTCTGGATGCAGAGCCGACCGTGGCCGCGTCCCTTGCCGATCGTTTCCGAAAAGAAGCCTGAAGAGGACCCCATGGCCTACAGCTACGACGACCAGAACATCTTTGCCCGCATCCTGCGCGGGGAGATCCCGAACCGGACCGTGCTTGAGACCGAGCACAGCCTTGCCTTCGAGGATATAGCACCGCAGGCGCCGGTGCATGTTCTGGTGATCCCCAAGGGGAAATACGTGACCTATGACCACTTTGCCCAGGCCGCGACCGAGGCCGAGATCGTCGATTTCACCCGCGCGGTCCGGGCCGTCTGCGAAAAGCTGGGGTTGGAGCCGGGGGCGGAGGGCACGGGCTATCGCCTGATCTCGAACAGCGGAGGGCATGGGATGCAGGAGGTGCCGCATCTCCATGTGCACATCCTTGCCGGCCGGCCGCTGGGCCGCATGGTGATGCCCGTCTAGGATGCCCCTAGGGGCGCTAGGCCGCCTCGCCAGATGCGGGGCGGCTGGTCGTCAGCGCGACGAAGACATCCTCCAGATGCGGTTCTTCGGTGGCAACGTCGCGGATCGTGATCCCCGCCGCCCGTACCGCGTCCAGCACCGCATTGGCCGAGGTCTCCCGGCGGTTGTAGCTGAAGGCGAGCGTCCCGTCGCGGCGGCGGTCAAGCGCGACCCCTGCGGGCAGAGCGATATGGCTGGGGGCCTGCCCGTCGGGCACGATCACCAGCGTCTTGCCGTCCATCCGGGCGACCAGCGCCTCGGTCCGGTCGCGGACGATGACCTCGCCGTGGTTGATGATCGCGATCTCGTCGCACATCGCCTCGGCCTCTTCGAGGTAATGCGTGGTGAGGATGATCGTCATCCCCCGCTCGTTCAGCTTGCGCACGTTCTGCCACAGCATCTGCCGCAGTTCGATATCGACCCCCGCCGTGGGTTCGTCGAGCACGAGGATCTGCGGGTGATGCACCAGTGCCTTGCCCAGCAGCAGGCGCCGCTTCATCCCGCCCGACAGGCTGCGCGCATGGGCATCTGCCTTGTCGAGAAGGCCGATGATCTCGAGGATTTCCTCGGTGCGGCGCTGGGCTGCGGGCACACCGTAAAGCCCCGCCTGAACCTCAAGCGCGGTACGCGGGGTAAAGAACGGGTCCATGTTCAGTTCCTGCGGCATCACGCCGATCGCCGCCCGGCTCTGGCGCGGGTTCACATCCTGGTCAAAGCCCCAGATGCGCACCTTGCCTGCGCTTTTGCGCACCAGCCCGGCCATGATGTTGATCATCGTCGACTTGCCCGCGCCGTTCGGCCCGAGAAGGCCAAAGATGGAGCCCGCCGGAATGTTCAAGTCGATGCCCTTGAGCGCCTCGTGGCCCGCGGTCGTGCGCGTCGGGGCATAGGTCTTGCGCAGGCCCTCGATCTCGATGGCATTGGCGGCGAGGGTGGATCTGGGTTCAGACGACATGGCGGGTTCCTTCCCCTCGGCGGCGCCGGCAGCCCTTGCCCGCGGCGCGTCATTCGTTATCATGTCCGCGATTTAAGGTGCTTTGCCGCCCGCGACAAGGAACAGGCCCGATGCTGCGTGAAACTAATCCCCTCGCCCCGCCGGAAACCGAGGTCGTTTCCACCTACCGCGTTGCCTGCGACGGGGGCGAAGGCGCGCTGGGTCATCCCCGCGTCTGGATGTCGATCCCCCATGACATCGGCTGGGTCGATTGCAGCTATTGCGACAAGCGCTTCATCCACGCGGACGCAGTGGAAAAGCACGCGGCCTTCATGGCGGGCACCGACGCCGCGACGGGGGCGGACAAACCCGCCGCCTGACGACCCGCCCGCCTGACGACCCGCTGTCTGAGATCGATAGCCGGCGTGCCCCTTTTCGGTCCGGCTCTGACCATGGGGCGGCTGCCCTGTTACCGGAGCAAGAGGAACCCGCATGACATTCGGCAAGGGCAGCCATCTGCATCTGATCGACGGATCGGCCTTCATCTTTCGCGCCTATCATGCGCTGCCGCCGCTGACGCGCAAGTCCGACGGGCTGCCGGTGGGCGCGGTGGCCGGGTTCTGCAACATGCTGTTCCGGTATGTCGAGGGCAATTCCGGCCCTGACGCGCCGACCCATGCGGCCGTGATCTTCGACTATTCGTCCAAGACGTTCCGGAACGAGCTCTATCCGCTCTACAAGGCGCAGCGCCCCGAACCGCCCGAGGATCTGCGGCCGCAGTTTCCACTGACCCGGGACGCGACGCGGGCCTTCAATATCTGCTGTCTTGAGGTCGAGGATTATGAGGCCGATGACATCATCGCCACCCTGTCCTGCCAGGCGCGGGACGCGGGCGGGCGGGTCACGATCATCTCGTCGGACAAGGACCTGATGCAGCTGGTCGGTGACGGGGTCGAGATGTTCGACGCCATGAAGAACAAGCGCATCGACCGCGAAGAGGTGTTCGAGAAATTCGGCGTCTATCCCGAAAAGGTGGTCGACGTGCAGGCGCTGGCCGGCGACAGCGTCGACAACATCCCCGGCGCGCCCGGCATCGGGATCAAGACGGCCGCGCTTCTGATCAACGAATACGGCGATCTGGAAACGTTGCTGGAACGGGCGGGCGAGATCAAGCAGCCCAAGCGCCGGCAGGTGTTGCAGGACCACGCGGAACAGATCCGCATCTCGCGCAAGCTCGTGGAACTGCATTGCGACATGCCGGTCCCCATCACGCTGGATGAGCTGGAGGTCCGCCGGCCCGATCCGCAGGTTCTGACGGAGTTCCTGAACCTGATGGAGTTCCGCACCCTGACGAAACGCGTGGCGGAAAAGCTGGGGGTGGATGCGCCGCTTCCTGCCCCCACGCCCGTTGCCGAGGCGCGGGATGCGCCCGCGCCTGTTCCCTCGCTGGAACAGCTTCCCTTCGATCACGCGGCCTATACCTGCATCCGGGATGAGGCGGTGCTGATCGAATGGATCGGCATGATCCGTGAACGTGGATATGTCGCGCTCGATACCGAAACGACGGGCCTTGACGAGATGCGCGCCGATCTGGTCGGCATCTGCCTTGCGGTCGAACCGGGCAAGGCCGCCTATATCCCTTTGGGGCACCGCAGCGGGTCGGGCGACCTCTTTGGCAGCGCGGCGCTGGCCGAGGGGCAGTTGCCGATGCAGGTGGTTCTGGATGCGCTGAAACCGGTGCTGGAGGATCCCGCGATCCTCAAGATCGGGCAGAACATGAAGTATGACGCCAAGATGCTGTCCCGCTACGGGATCGACGTGGCGCCGATCGACGACACGATGCTGATGTCCTATGCCATGCATTCGGGCCTGCACGGTCATGGCATGGACACGCTGGCCGAGCAGTATCTGTCGCATAGCTGCATCCCGATCAAGTCGTTGCTCGGGTCCGGGAAATCGGCGATCACCTTCGATCTGGTGCCAATTGACGAGGCGGTGAAATACGCGGCCGAAGATGCGGACGTGACCCTGCGGCTGTGGCAGTTGTTCAAGCCGCAGTTGCATCAGGTGCGCGTTACCACGGTCTATGAGACGTTGGAACGCCCGCTCGTGCCGGTGCTGGCCGAGATGGAACGCGCGGGCATCCGCGTGGATCGCGACGTGCTGTCGCGCATGTCGAATGCCTTCGCACAAAAGATGGCGGCGCTGGAGGCCGAGATCCACGAGCTTGCCGGCGAGCGGTTCAACATCGGGTCACCCAAGCAACTGGGCGAGATCCTTTTCGACAAGATGAGCCTTCAGGGCGGCAAGAAGGGCAAGACGGGCGCCTATGGCACCGGCGCCGACGTGCTGGAGGATCTGGCCGCCGAGGGGCACGACCTTCCCGCGCGGGTGCTGGACTGGCGGCAGATTTCCAAGCTCAAAAGCACCTATACCGACGCGCTGCAGGACCATATCCACCCGGAAACGGGGCGGGTTCATACCTGCTATTCCATCGCGGGGGCGAACACCGGGCGGCTGGCCTCCACCGATCCCAACCTGCAGAACATCCCGATCCGGTCAGAGGAGGGCCGCCGCATCCGCACCGCATTTGTGGCGGAGCCGGGGAAAAAGCTCATCGCGCTGGACTACAGCCAGATCGAGTTGCGGATCCTTGCGCACATGGCCGACATCCCTGCGCTGCGAGAGGCGTTCCGTCAGGGCCACGACATCCACGCCATGACCGCGTCCGAGATGTTCAACGTGCCCCTGGAAGGCATGGATCCCTCGATCCGGCGGCAGGCCAAGGCGATCAATTTCGGCGTGATCTACGGGATCTCGGGCTTTGGCCTCGCGCGCAACCTGCGCATCCCGCGCGATCAGGCGCAGAGGTTCATCGACACCTATTTCGAACGCTTCCCCGGCATCCGCGACTACATGGACCGTACCGTGTCAGAGGCGCGCGAACAGGGCTTTGTCACCACGCTCTTCGGCCGCAAGATCCACACGCCCGAGATCAATTCCAAGGGCCCCACCGCTGGGTTCGCCCGACGCGCGGCGATCAACGCGCCCATCCAGGGCAGCGCCGCCGACATCATCCGCCGCGCGATGATCCGGATGCCGGACGCCATCGCGCATCTGCCGGCAAGGATGCTGCTTCAGGTCCATGACGAACTGCTGTTCGAGGTCGATGAAGCGGCCGTCGACGACACCATCGCCGCCGTGCGGCAGGTGATGGAACAGGCGGCGGATCCGGTGGTGCGGCTGTCGGTGCCACTGGTTGTGGATGCGGGCCAGGGCGACAGCTGGGCCGAGGCGCATTAGCGCGTCAGTGCCGCCACGATCCGCCGCGTGACCGGTGCGACGACCAGCACGGCCGGAAAGGCGACTGCCCAGCCCGGCACCCAGGCGCCGAGCCAGATGCCGACAAAGCCGTCGGTCAACCCGCTGGTCCGCAGCGTCGCGATGGCGGTGATGATCAGCGACATCATGCCGGACAGGAAAAAGGCGAAAAGGATATGGGCGTATTTCTGGGGGATCATGGTCAGCACCTGCAGGAACGCCGCAGCTTAGCCAACCGCCTGACCAGATAAAAGCGCCTCTTTTCAGGCCAGTTCTTGCGATGGCACCAGCGGAAAGAACTGGCCCCCCGACCAGATGCCGAACCAGTCGCAGTCTTCGTGCCGCTCGTGGCAACCCAGCTCGACCAGCCGGTAAAAGCTCTTGCGGTCGATCAGCGCCTCCAGATTTGCGCGGATCAGGACATAGGGCGAGGGCTCGCCCCCCTCATCCCGCACCACCCGCAAGGGGTTTTCCGGCCCCGCCGTGGCGCGGTCGTCCACATTGGTCACAAAGGTCAGGCGCTGGTCGCGGCCTTGCCCCTCGGCCTCGAAATCGACGGCGACAAAGGGCGCGTCCTCGACCGTGATGCCCATCTTCTCGACCGGGGTGACAAGGAAATAGGCGTCGCCATCCTTGCGCAGGATGGTCGAGAACAGGCGCACCATCTCGGGCCGGCCGATCGGGGTGCCTTCGTGGAACCAGGTGCCGTCGCGGGCGATGCGCATGTCCAGATCGCCGCAAAACGGCGGGTTCCAAAGATGCACGGGCGGCAGGCCCTTTTTGCCTGCCGCTTGGGCAGCGCTGATGATATTGGTCGTTTCCGGTTTCACGATCATTTGTCCCGACGTGCTTTCTGCCCCCGGCGCGCTATGCAATAGTCTTCGTAACATGAATATAGCGCCGAGAGGGAGAGTGGCCATGGCCGATCCAACCATGCTGATCGCCGAGATCGAACGCCTGGGCGAGCGGCTGGCAGAGGCACGGCAAAGCATCAACCGCCGCTTCATCGGGCAATCGCGGGTCGTGGACCTGACGCTGGGGGCGATGCTTTCGGGGGGGCATGCCCTGCTGATCGGGTTGCCCGGACTGGGCAAGACGCGGCTTGTCGACACGCTCTCGACCGTGATGGGGCTGGATGGCAAGCGCATCCAGTTCACGCCCGACCTGATGCCCGCCGACATCCTGGGGTCCGAGGTTCTGGAGACCGCCGGCGATGGCAGCCGCGCCTTCCGTTTTCTGCCGGGACCGATCTTTTGCCAGTTGCTGATGGCCGACGAGATCAACCGCGCCAGCCCCCGGACCCAGTCGGCCCTTCTGCAGGCGATGCAGGAACGCGAGGTGACGATCGCCGGCCAGCACCGCCCGCTGGGTGCACCTTTCCACGTTCTGGCGACGCAGAACCCGCTGGAACAGGAAGGGACCTATCCATTGCCTGAGGCGCAGCTCGACCGGTTTCTGGTGCGGATCGACGTGGCCTATCCCGACCGGGCGACGGAACGCGAGATCCTGCTGGCGACGACGGGCACCGAGGATGACCGCGCCCATGCCGTCTTTACCTCGGCCGAGTTGCTTGCGGCGCAGACGGTGCTGCGGCGGATGCCGGTGGGCGATGGTGTGGTGGAACGCATCCTCGATCTGGTCCGCGCCTGTCGCCCCGATGAGCCCGAGGCACATCCGCTGGTCACTGAACATGTCAGCTGGGGGCCGGGGCCCCGGGCCGCGCAGGCGCTCATGTTGATGGTCCGGGCGCGGGCGCTGATGGACGGGCGGCTTGCGCCCTCTGTCGACGATGTGGCCGATATGGCGCAACCGGTCCTTCAGCACCGGATGGCGCTCGGCTTTGCCGCCCGGGCGCGGGGCCTGTCGCTGGCTGATGTGATCGCAGAGGTTGCCGGGGGGCTGGGACGCACCGGGGCCGCCGCGTGAACGACGCGACCGTTCCCTTTCCTGCGCGGCTCAGGCGGGATGCAGAGGCGCTTGCGACCGGGCTTCCGGCGCTTCTGGCGGATGCGGAACATCTGGCGGCGACGCTGATCCTTGGGGAACACGGGCGCCGCCGCGCGGGCACGGGCGACGAGTTCTGGCAATACCGGCCCGCCATGCCGGGCGACCCGGCGCGCAGCATCGACTGGCGGCGTTCGGCCCGGTCGGACGCCCATTTCATCCGGGAAAAGGAATGGCAGGCGGCGCAGACCGTCAGCCTGTGGGTCGATGACAGCCGGTCCATGGCGTTCAGCGGTGATGCGCAGCGGCCGGACAAGGGTGCGCGGGCTCGGCGTCTGGGGCTGGCGCTGGCGCTTCTGTTGCTGCGCGGGGGCGAACGTGTGGGCCTTTTGCCAAACGTGCCGGCCCGGGCGGGGCAGGCGCAGGCGATGCCGCTTGCGGCCGCCCTGATCGCCGAGGGCGCGGACGAATACGGCGTGCCGGGGACGGACATGCTGCCGCCGCAGTCGCGGGCGGTCTTTCTGTCGGATTTCCTGGGCGATCCGGCGCCGGTGCGCGGGGCGCTGGCGGCGGCGGCCGACCGGGGGGTGCGCGGCGTTCTGGTGCAGGTGCTCGACCCCGTGGAAGAGGCGTTCCCCTATGAGGGGCGCACGATCTTCGAAAGCATGACCGGCCGCCTGCGGCATGAGACGCTGCGCGCGGGCGATCTGCGCCGCGCCTATCTGGCCCGCCTGGCCGAGCGCCGCGCGGAGCTTGCCGATCTGGCACAGGCTGTCGGCTGGCGCTTTTCCACCCATCATACGGGAGAGCCCGCGCAGGCCGCGCTTCTCTGGCTTTATCGCGCGTTGGAAAGGGGCCGCTGATGCTGATGCTTGGCCCCATCGGCTTTACCGCGCCGCTGTTGCTGACGGCGCTGATCGCCTTGCCGGTGCTCTGGTTCCTGTTGCGCGCTGTCCCGCCTGCGCCCCTGCGGCGGCGCTTTCCGGGTGTCGCGCTGCTGCTTGGTCTCCGGGATGCCGAGGTGCAGACCGACCGCACGCCCTGGTGGCTTCTGGCGCTGCGGATGCTTGCGGTTGCGGCGCTGATCCTTGCCTTTGCCGGGCCGGTGCTCAACCCGCAACAGGGCAGGACCGGGGACGGGCCGCTCCTGATCCTGATGGACGGGACATGGGCGGATGCGCGCGACTGGCCGGCCCGGCAGGACCGGGTGCAGGGGCTTCTGGCCGAGGCCGGGCGCAGCGGGCGCCCGGTTGCGGTCGCGGTGCTGACCGACCCGTCCCCCGCCGCGCCGGAATTTCAGTCGGCCGAAGTCTGGGCCAGCCGCCTGCAGGGCTTGTCGCCCGCCCCCTGGGAGCCCGACCCGGACAGGCTGGCGCAGTGGGCCGGAGCGCTCGACGGCGGGTTTGAGACCTACTGGCTTTCGGACGGGCTCGACCGGGCGACCCGCGCGCCCCTTTTGTCGGCGCTGGAATCCCGGGGGCCGGTCAGCGTCTTTGAATCGCCGCGCCCGATCCATGCGCTGCTGCCCCCGGTCTTTGACGAGGGCGAAATCCGCGTCACCGCCCTGCGCAGCCCGGCCTCCGATCCGGCCGAAATCACCGTCGTGGCCCACGGGCTCGACCCGGCCGGGATTGAACGCGAACTGGCGCAGGTGCCGTTGAGCTATCCGGCGGGCGCGGACCGGGCCGAGGGCGCATTTTCCCTGCCGACCGAGTTGCGCAACCGGATCACGCGGTTCCAGATCGCGGGGCAGCGGTCTGCGGCTGCGGTCAGTCTGGCCGATGACGGCTTGCGCCGCCGCAAGGTGGCGCTGGTCGCAGGCGCCGCGGACCGCGAGGGGCTCGAACTCCTGTCGCCGCTGCATTACCTGCGGCAGGCGCTTGAACCCACGGCGGAACTGATCGAGGCGGGGCTGTCCGACGCGCTTCTGGCGGCGCCGGACGTCGTCATTCTGGCGGATGTGGCACGGTTGAGCCTTTCCGACAGCGATGCCCTTGCCCATTGGGTCGAGGAAGGCGGGCTCTTGCTGCGCTTTGCCGGACCCCGTCTGGCCGCCAGTGACGTGTCGCGTGCCGAAGAGGACCGCCTGATGCCGGTTCGCCTGCGGGAAGGCGGCCGGGCGGTCGGCGGCGCCATGAGCTGGGGGGAACCGAAGGCGCTGCGGCCCTTTGCCGAAACCTCGCCCTTTTATGGCCTCCCGGTCCCCGAGGATGTGACCGTCTCGGCGCAGGTGGTGGCCCAGCCCGACCCGGATCTGGCGGAACGGACCATCGCCGCGCTGGCGGATGGCACACCCCTGGTCACGCGCAAGCCGCTGGGGCAGGGGCAGGTGGTCCTGATGCATGTGACGGCGAATGCGGAATGGTCGACGATCCCGCTTTCGGGGCTGTTCGTGCAGATGCTCGAACGGCTGGCCGTCTCGACCCGGCCGGCCGGCGCAGATGCCGCCGATCTGGCCGGAACGACATGGGTGCCGGAACGGGTTCTCGACGCATTCGGTACGCTTTCTGATGCGGGCCAGATGCCCGGCATCCCCGGCGAGGCGATGGCCGAGCCCGAGATCGGCCCCGCCCTGCCGCCCGGTCTCTATGCGTCGGACGACCGCTACATGGCGCTTAACGTGGCCGCGGCCGACACCACGCTGATGCCCGCGCAATGGCCGCAGCGCATCCCGGTCGAGGGGCTGACCGAGGCGGAGGAGACGGGCCTCAAGGGGATGCTCCTCGCGCTCGCGGCGGGGGTTCTGGTGCTGGATCTGATCGCCTCGCTGTTCCTGTCGGGCCGGATGCGGCGCGGCGCCGTGGCGATGATCGCCGCCATCGCCTTTGCGACACTGACCGCCGACCGTTCCATGGCCGATGACGAATTCGCGCTGGAGGCCACGCGCACGTTTGTTCTTGCCCATGTGCTGACCGGCGACGCGCAGCTGGACCGCGTGGCCGAGGCCGGTCTGCGCGGCCTGTCGCAACGATTGTTCGAACGCACCTCGGTCGAGCCTGCGGCGCCGGTGAGTGTCGATCTGGAACAGGATGACATCGCGTTTTTCCCCTTCCTCTACTGGCCCGTGACCGAGGGGCAGCCGGTGCCGTCGGATGCGGCCTATGCGCGGCTGAACCAGTATCTGCGCACGGGTGGCATGATCCTCTTTGACACGCGCGATGCGGATGTGGCCGGGTTCGGCGGCAGCACGCCGGCGGGCCGGCATCTGCAGACGCTTGCCGCGCCACTCGATATTCCGCCGCTGGAACCGCTGCCCGAAGATCATGTGCTGACCCGCACCTTTTACCTTCTTCAGGATTTCCCGGGGCGCCATATGGGCCGTGGCCTGTGGGTCGAGGCCGCGCCGCCAGACCCCGAGGCGGTCGAGGGGATGCCGTTCCGCAATCTCAATGACGGGGTGACGCCGGTGGTGATCGGGGGCAACGACTGGGCCTCGGCCTGGGCGGTCGACGATCGCGGCCTGCCCCTGATGCCTGTGGGCCGTGGCTTTGCCGGCGAACGCCAGCGCGAGATCGCCTATCGCTTTGGCATCAACCTTGTGATGCACGTCCTGACCGGAAACTACAAATCCGATCAGGTGCATGTGCCTGCGCTTCTGGAAAGGCTGGGCCAATGATGGGCGGTGTGGTACTTGATCCGCTTGTGCCGTGGCCGGTGATCTGGGCCCTGGCGGCGGCGCTTGGCGTGATGGTGGCGGTGGCGCTCTGGCGCGGGCTGCCCGGGTGGTGGCTGCGCGGGCTCGCGGCGCTTGCGGTTCTGGCGGCGCTCGGCAACCCCTCGCTTCAGTCCGAGGACCGGACGCAGCTTGCCGATATCGCGATCTTCGTTGTCGATGAAAGCGCAAGCCAGGATCTGTCTGACCGCCCGGCGCAACTTGAGGACGCCATGTCGGCGCTGACGGACCGGATCGGCGCGCTGGAAAACATGGACCTGCGCGTCGTCCGCTTTGGTGACGGCGAGGGCAATACCGGCACACGCGCCATGACCGCCCTGAACGAGGCGCTGGCCAATGAGCCGCGTTCGCGCATCGCGGGGGCGATCCTGCTGACCGACGGGCAGGTTCATGATCTGGACCTTGCGCCAGAGATGCCGGCGCCTTTTCATGTGCTCCTGACGGGGCGGGCGGATGACTGGGACCGCCGCCTTGTGGTGCGCAACGCGCCCGCCTTTGCCATACTGGGCGAACCTGTCACCCTGACGCTGCGGGTCGAGGATCAGGGGGCGGTGCCCGCCGATGTCGCGGGACAGGCACAACTGACGATCTCGGTCGATGGCGGCGCGGAACAGGTCTTTCGCGTCCCGGTGGGTGAGGATCTGAACCTGCCCGTGACGCTCGACCGGGGCGGCATCAACATCCTGCAATTCCAGGTCGCGACCGAAGAGGCTGAGCTGACCGACCGGAACAACACCGCGGTGGTGCAGATCAACGGCGTGCGCGACCGGCTGCGGGTGCTGCTGGTCTCGGGGGAACCCCATGCGGGCGAACGGGTCTGGCGCAATCTTCTCAAGGCGGATGCGGCCGTCGACCTCGTGCATTTCACGATCCTGCGGCCGCCCGAAAAGCAGGATGGCGTGCCGGTTTCGGAACTGTCGCTGATCGCCTTTCCGACGCGAGAGCTTTTTGTCGAGAAGATCGAGGAATTCGATCTCATCATCTTTGACCGCTATCGCCGCCGGGGCATCCTGCCTGCGGCCTATTTCGACAATATCCGCGATTACGTCCTGCGGGGCGGGGCGCTTCTGGTGGCGGGCGGGCCGGAATACGGATCTGCCGACAGCATCTATCGCACCGGTCTTGCCGATGTGCTGCCGGGTGTGCCCACGGGGCGCGTGTTCGAGGGCGGATTTCACCCCGAGGTGACCGATACCGGCGCCCGCCACCCCGTGACCGAGGGGCTGGTGGAGTTTGCAGGTGCAACCACTGCGGCCGAGGATCAGGGCCCGCCTTGGGGGCGCTGGTTCCGTCTGGTCGATGTGCAGCCCGAAGGGCAGGTCGTGATGGCGGGGCCTGACGGCCGGCCGCTGTTGCTGCTGGACCGCGCCGGCGAGGGGCGTGTCGCGACGCTCGCCTCGGACCACGCATGGCTTTGGGGGCGTGGATATGAGGGCGGCGGCCCGCAGCTGGAGCTTTTGCGGCGGCTCGCGCACTGGATGATGAAAGAGCCCGAGCTGGAGGAAGAGGCGCTGATCGCCACGGCGCAGGGGCAGCAGATGACAATCACCCGGCGCACGCTGAACGAGGGCGCGCCCGACGTCACGGTGACGGCGCCGGACGGGTCCGAGACGGTCTTGTCGTTGCAGGAAATCTCGCCGGGGCGGTTCTCTGCCGTCTGGGACGCGCCGGAGATCGGGCTCTACCGGCTGTCGGACGGGGAACATGAGGCTGTGGTGGCGCTCGGCCCCTCTGCGCCGCGCGAGTTCGAGGAAACCATCGCCACGGGCGCGCCGCTTGCCCCGCTGGCCGAGGATTCGCGCGGTGGCGTTCACCGGCTGGAAGAGGGGCTGCCCGATCTGCGCCTTGTGCGCGAAGGACGCCCCGCCACGGGCCGCGGATGGATCGGCCTGACCCCGCGTGACGCCTATGTGACGACGGATGTGAGTGTCGCGGCCATCCTGCCGGCCTGGGCGTTCCTGCTTTTGGCCGCAGGCCTGATCGTCGGCGCCTGGCTGAGAGAAGGCCGCCGCTAGGGCGGCCCCCTCCGTTCGCCGTTACTGCCCGGCGCGCAGATAGCGCGTCACGACGACCTGCCGCACCTTGGCCGCCGTGCTGGGGGCTTGTGCGATCTGGGCGATGTAATATTCACCGGGGACCAGTTCATTCAGGATCTGCGCGCCGGTCATGCCATCGCCCCAGTTCTGGCTCAGGACGCGACCGTCGGCGTTGTAGAGACGCAGGTCAAAGCTCTCGTTCATCGCCGTGGCCTGCACGACGATCAGCCCTGGTTCCGTGACCCGGAATTTCGTCCAGAGCGTCCGGTCGCCGGTCAGGCGGCTGCTGCGCGCGCTTGCCTCGATCGTGCCCAGATCCTCGACCACCGCGTCGCCGTCGCGCGGCAGCATGTCGCCCGACTGAACCGCCTCGCGCAGCATCATCTGTTCATCGACCACCGCCACGGCAAGCTGATAGGGACCTTCGCCGCCGCCATAAGCATTGACGCCGATGCAGAATTCGCCCGTTCCGCTTTCGAGCACAAGCCGGCTGTCGGTGCCTTCGTAGTCGTCATTCTCGTGCCGGGCGCCGCTGGAATCGCGGACCGTCAGAACCGTGTCGATGCTCGTGCTGCGGGCGTCGATGCGGATCGTTTGGTCTGCCGGAACCGAGAGGCTGAACCATTCCGTGCCACCGGCGGGGGCAATGCCCTGCTGCACAAGCCCGTTTTCGGGCATCGCGCCAAGGTCGGTCGGGTCGGTGCACATTGCGGCGGACCCGGTGGCGGTGACGCCCGGGTCCACATAATCCGTACTGCCCCCATCCGCAGGGACCTCGCCCGTCGCCGGTTCGACGAAAAGCGTGACATCGGTGCGTTCCGGCGGTTGCGAGCCGAACAGGCGGACCTGCGCGCAGTAGTCGCCCGACGCCAGCGTCATCCGCACAAGCGAGTTCAGCCCGCCGCCGCTGTCATCGTCGAAGGCGATCCGCTCTCCGCCCGCGTTGTAAAGCGCAAGGATCGTGTCGCCGTCGGCTTCCGCCCGGGTCCGGATCTGAACCTCCGTCCCATCCCCGGTCACCGAGAAGTCGAGATATCGCGGTTCGCCGCGCTGCATGATCAGGGGGACCGTCTGCGTCTCATACCCCGGCTGCAGCGCTGCGGCCGCCGTGTCGGTCAGCGCCAGCGGCTGGCCGCAGAACCCGTTTTCCGCCTCCTCCGACGTCTCTTCGGGGGCATCCACGGGTGTCAGCCCCGAGGTATCCACCTGTGCCAGCGCCGGCTGTGCCAGAACCAGCAGACCGATCAAACCCAACTTGCAACTTTTTGACATCACTCGCCTCTGAGTTACGCGGGCCGCTGCCCGCCCGCGCAGACGCTGCCCGAAAACTGTGCGCGCGACAACCCTGCCCTGTGGAGTTCCTGCGGCTTCTCAGGCGCCCGGAAGGCGCGAAAGCATGACCTCGCGCGAGCGGGAGGCGAATTCCCGCCGCCACAGGACCCAGACCGTCAGCGCCGTCGAGACGATCAGCGGTACCGCGCCCACCAGCCATGGCAACGCACCCAATGCGAAATAGACCCCGCGCAGCCCGCGATTGAAGTTCCGTGCGGCGGATATGTTGATCTCGGCCGCCTGTGCCGCGCGGGCATAGGTCACCGGGTCGTCCGGTTCGTTCGGGACCGCCGCCATGACGATGGCGCAATAGCCGAACAGCCGGTGCGCCCAGACGAAGTTCAGGAAGGCCCCGGCGATGAACAGGATCACGACCATCACCTTGATTTCCAGCACCACCGCATGCGCCGTTTCCAGCGTCAGGTCCCGCGCGAGGCCCATCAGCCGTTCGCTGTTGCCCACAAGCGCAAGGCCGCCCCCGATCGCGATCATGCAGGCCGATGCGAAAAAGCTTGTGCCCTGCCGCAGGCTGTCGATGATATTGGCATCGAATATCCGTGGCTGGCGCGTCACGAAATGGCGCATCCATTCGCGGCGGTAGGCCGACATGAGCACGGCGACGGAACGGTTCGGGGTATCCTCCCGCTCGATCCGCCAGCCGATGGCAAGGCTCGAGCCCACCAGAAGGCCGAGGGCAAGCAGGTCGAGATATGAAAAGAGGCGCAGATACTCGGGCAGGATCATGGCGAAAGGCTAGCGCAGCGGCGGGATGCAGGAAAGTTTTTCCTTTGACGATAGCTGCTTGTTATGCGCCAGAATTGGTAATAAAATCTTACCATATCCAGCGAAAGGCCACCTGATGGAGATGCCCCAGCCCGATACGCGCATCCTGGCCCGCAAGGACCGGATCACCGAGCGCCTGCGCCAGGTCTGCGAGGTCATTTCCGACCCCACCGAGACGCGCGCCTATGAATGCGACGCCTTGACCGCCTATCGCTGCCCGCCGCTGGCGGTTGTCCTGCCGCGCAGCACGGCCGAGGTGTCGGCGCTGCTCGGGATTTGCCACGAAGAGGGCGTGCCGGTCGTGCCGCGTGGGGCGGGCACCTCGCTTGCGGGCGGGTCGCTGCCCACCGCGGACAGCGTGATCCTTGGGGTGGCGCGCATGACGGCGGTGCTGGAAACCGATTACGACAACCGTTTCGTGCGGGTGCAGACGGGGCGCACGAATCTTGCGGTGACAGGAGCGGTCGAGGCGGACGGGTTCTTTTACGCGCCCGACCCGTCGTCGCAGCTTGCCTGCGCGATCGCCGGGAACATCGCGATGAATTCAGGGGGCGCCCATTGCCTGAAATACGGGGTGACGACCAACAACCTGCTGGGGGCGACCGTTGTGCTGATGGATGGCACGGTGGTCGAACTGGGCGGGCCCTATATGGATGCGCCGGGGCTCGACCTTCTGGGGGTGATCTGCGGGTCCGAGGGGCAGCTTGGCATCGTGACCGAGGCGGTCTTGCGCATCCTGCCAAAACCTGAGGGCGCGCGTCCGGTTCTCATTGCCTTTGGTGCGAACGAGGTCGCGGGCGAATGCGTCGGCGACATCATCCGCGCGGGGATCCTGCCGGTCGCGATCGAGTTCATGGATCGCCCCTGCATCCGCGCCTGCGAGGATTTCGCCAGGGCCGGTTATCCCGATTGCGAGGCGCTGCTGATCGTCGAGGTTGAGGGCAGCCCTGCCGAGATCGACGACCAGCTTGCCCGCGTCACGGAAATCGCGCAGCGCCATGACCCGATAGAAATCCGGCAGAGCCGCAGCGCCGACGAAAGCGCCCGCATCTGGCTGGGCCGCAAATCGGCCTTTGGCGCAATGGGGCAGATGGGCGATTACATGTGTCTTGACGGGACGATCCCGGTTTCCAGCCTGCCCCATGTGCTGCGCCGCATCGGCGAGCTTTCGCGGGAATACGGCCTTGGGGTCGCCAATGTCTTTCACGCCGGGGATGGCAACATGCACCCGCTGATCCTGTTCGACGCCAACAAGCCCGGCGATCTGGAACGGTGCGAGGCGTTCGGCGCCGCGATCCTGCGCCTTTGCGTCGAGGTCGGCGGCTGCCTGACCGGCGAACACGGCGTGGGTGTCGAGAAACGCGACCTGATGACCGTGCAGTTCGGCCCCGAGGACCTTGAGGCGCAGTTGCGTGTCAAGGATGTCTTTGACCCTCGATGGCTGTTGAATCCCGCCAAGGTTTTCCCCCTTGCCGTGACCGAGGGGCGCCGCGCCGCATGATCGTCCGCACCGAAGAGGATCTGGCGGCCGCGATCCGCCGTGCCATCGTGCCCCTGCGCATCCGGGGCGGCGGCACGCGGCCCATCGGCAATCCCGTTCAGGGCGCGCCGCTGACGGTCGGGTTGCGCGGCATCACGCTTTACGAACCCGGCGCGCTCACGCTTGTGGTGCGTGCCGGTACGCCCGTGGCCGAGGTCGAGGCTGCCCTTGCCGCCGAGGGGCAGCGCCTGCCCTTCGAACCGATGGATCACCGCGCGCTTCTTGGCACCCAGGGTGAGCCGACGATCGGCGGGATCGTCGCCGCCAATGTCTCGGGCCCGCGCCGGTTGCAGGCGGGTGCCTGCCGCGACAGCCTGATCGGCGTCCGCTTTGTCGACGGGCGTGGCGATGTGATCCGGAATGGCGGCCGGGTGATGAAGAACGTGACCGGCTATGATCTGGTCAAGCTGATGGCCGGCAGCCACGGCACACTTGGGGTTCTGACCGAGCTTTCGTTCAAGGTCCTGCCCGCCCCCGAGGCACAGGCGACGCTGGCCGCCGATCTTCCGCTGGCCGAGGCGGTGCCGCTCATGGCCGCCGCCCTGCGTACACCCTATGAGGTCACGGGCGCGGGCTGGCGGGCGGGCCGGGTCTTTCTGCGGCTGGAGGGGTTCGCGGCCTCGGTCGCCTATCGCGTGGAACGGCTGGCGGCGGAACTGCCGCTGTCGCTCTGGCAGGGGGCGGACCCCTGGCCTGGCCTGCGCGACGTGACCGATTTCGCGGGCCGAGCGGGCGATGTCTGGCGCATCTCCTCCAAGGCGACCGATGCGCCGGCCCTTGCCGCGCGCATCCCGGGTGAAGTCGTTCTCGACTGGGGCGGGGCGCTGATCTGGGCGCTCGTTCCGGCGGGCACCGACCTGCGGGGGCTTCTGGGCGGTTTTCAGGGTCACGCCACCCTGATCCGTGCCGATGAAGAGACGCGCGCCGCCCTGGGCGCCTTTCATCCGGAATCCGCGCCGGTCGCGGCGCTTGCAGCTGGGCTGCGGCGGCAGTTCGACCCGCGCGGCATTCTCAATCCCGGGCTGATGGGGGCCTGACATGCAGACGACCTTTACGCCCGAACAGTTGCGCGACCCGGCCATCGCCCGCTCGAACGAGATCCTGCGCGCCTGTGTCCATTGCGGATTTTGCACCGCGACCTGTCCCACCTATCAGGTGCTGGGGGATGAGCTGGACAGCCCCCGCGGCCGCATCTATCTGATCAAGGACATGCTGGAATCCGGGCGTCCGGCCGATGAAAAGACCGTCAAGCATATCGACCGTTGCCTGTCCTGCCTGTCCTGCATGACGACCTGTCCCTCCGGCGTGCATTACATGCACCTTGTCGATCACGCGCGCGAACATATCGAGGCGACCTATCGCCGGCCGTGGCACGACCGGGCGCTCCGCTGGCTGCTGGCGCGGGTGCTGCCCTATCCGATGCGCTTTCGCCTTGCGCTCGCGGGCGCGCGGGTCGCGCGGCCTCTTGCCCGGCTGATCCCCGATGCGAGACTGCGGGCGATGATCGCGATGGCGCCGCGCCGGGTGCCGCCGGTCAGCCGCAACGACGATCCGCAGGTCTTTGCCGCCAAGGGCACCGCGCGGATGCGCGTCGCGCTCTTGACCGGCTGTGCGCAACGCGCGCTCAACACCGATATCAACGATGCGACGATCCGCCTGCTGCGGCGGCTGGGATGCGAGGTGGTGGTGGCAAAGGGGCAGGGGTGCTGCGGCGCGCTGACCCATCACATGGGGCGCCGGGATGAGGCGCATGGTTTCGCCGCCGCGAATATCCGGGCCTGGAGCGATGCAGGTGTGGACAGGGTTGTCATCAACACATCCGGCTGCGGCACCACGGTCAAGGATTACGGCCATATGTTCCGCAATGACCCGCTTGCCGCCGAGGCCGCCGAGGTTGCCGCGATGGCGCGCGACGTGACCGAGATCGTGGCGGAACTCGGCCTGCCGGAAGGAGCGCCCAAGGGGCTGCGGGTGGCCTATCATGCGGCCTGTTCCCTCCAGCATGGCCAGCGGGTGCGCGGAACGCCCAAGGACCTGCTGACCCGCGCGGGGTTTGACGTGGCAGAGCCCGCGGACAGCCATCTCTGCTGCGGCTCGGCCGGCACCTACAACCTGCTGCAGCCCGCGATTTCGGCCCAGTTGCGCGACCGCAAGGTGCAGACGCTGGAGGCCCGGCATCCCGACATCATCGCCGCGGGCAATATCGGCTGCATGATGCAGATCGGGCAGGGCACCGCCACGCCGGTCGTGCATACGGTCGAATTGCTGGACTGGGCCGCGGGCGGACCCAAACCGCGCGCACTGAACCCCTGAAATGAACCCCCGGGTTGAACCCTTGACAGGCCTGCCCACGCTTCCCACCTGAGGATCATCCCGGGCGCCAACAGGGTCCGGGGTTCGGCCCGTCCCATGCGGGAGGGCATAACATACATCGCTTCTTCAGGAGGATGACCATGCGCAGCTTTGATCTGTCGCCGCTTTACCGTGCAACCGTCGGGTTCGACCGTGTTGCCGACCTTATGGACCGGGTTCTGTCGACCGAGGTCACGCAACCCACCTATCCGCCCTACAACATCGAAAAGACGGACGAGAACGCCTATCGCATCTCGCTCGCCGTCGCAGGCTTTACCGCAGATGAACTGACGGTCGAGGTCAAGGAAAACGCGCTTCACATCGCGGCCCGCAAGGCTGATGAGGATGAAGGCCGCGTCTACCTGCATCGCGGCATCGCGACCCGCGCGTTCGAGCGCCGGTTCCACCTTGCCGACCATGTGCGCGTGACCGGCGCGACCCATGCCGACGGGATGCTGCATATCGACCTCGTGCGCGAAATGCCCGAGGCGCTGAAGCCCCGCCGGATCGAGATCGCCTCGGCCCCGCAGATCGAGGCCCGGCAGGTGAACTGATCCCGCCACATCCCGTTCAGGGGAAATGACGAAGGGCGTGCCGCGGCACGCCCTTTTTTGCTGTGGTCAACGCCTCAGGTCAGACGCCTCTCAGATCGAGGTGCAGATATACTTCATCTCTAGGTAATCCTCGATCCCGTGACGGCTGCCTTCGCGGCCCAGCCCCGACTGCTTGACCCCGCCAAAGGGTGCGACCTCGGTCGAGATGATGCCGGTGTTCACGCCGACGATCCCGTACTCAAGCCCCTCCTGCACCCGGGTCACCCGCCCGATGTCGCGGGCATAGAAATAGGCGGCAAGGCCGAAGATCGTGTCGTTCGCCAGCCGGATCGCCTCGGCCTCGGTCTCGAACGGAAAGAGCGGCGCGAGCGGGCCGAACGTTTCCTCATGCGCGACCCGCATCGACTGGGTGACGCCGGTCACGACGGTCGGCTGAAAGAACGTGCCGCCAAGTTCATGGCGCTTGCCGCCCGTCACCACCTGCCCGCCATGGTCGAGCACGTCCCGGATATGCTCCTCGACCTTCCCGACGGCATCCTCGTTGATCAGCGGCCCCGCATCCACCCCGTCCGACAGGCCGTCGCCGACGCGCAGCTTGTCCACCGCCGCCGCCAGCTTTTCGGCAAAGGCGTCATAGACGCCGGTCTGCACATAGATCCGGTTGGCGCAGACGCAGGTCTGGCCGTTGTTGCGGAATTTCGACGCCATCGCGCCCTTGACCGCCTCATCCAGATCGGCGTCGTCAAAGACGATGAAGGGGGCGTTGCCGCCGAGTTCCATCGAACATTTCATCACCTGATCGGCGGCCTGCCGCAAAAGGATGCGGCCGACCTCGGTCGATCCGGTAAAGCTCAGCTTGCGGACGATCGGGTTCTCGCAGAATTCCTTGCCGATGTCCGAGGCGCGGTTCGATGTGATGACCGAGAAGATGCCCTTCGGCAGGCCCGCCCGTTCCGCGAGCACCGCGATGGCAAGCGCCGAAAGCGGCGTTTCCGACGCCGGGCGCGCGACAAAGCCGCAGCCGGCGGCCAGGGCCGGGCCGCATTTGCGCGTGATCATCGCGTTGGGAAAGTTCCACGGCGTGATCGAGGCCGCGACCCCGATCGGCTGGCGGATCACGGTGATGCGCTTGTCGGGCATGTGGCCGGGGATGGTTTCGCCATAGACGCGCTTGGCCTCTTCGGCGAACCATTCGATGAAGCTGGCGCCATAGGCGATCTCGCCCTTCGCCTCGGCCAGTGGCTTGCCCATTTCGGCGGTCAGGATGCGGGCCAGATCGTCCTGGTTTTCCATCATCAGGTTGTACCAGGCGCGCAGGGTATTCGCGCGATCCTTGGCGGTGCGCGCGGACCAGACGCGCTGTGCCTCCTCGGCGGCGGCGATGGCGCGGGCGGCCTCGGCCCGGCCCAGATCGGGGACGGTGCAGATCACGTCGCCCCGGGCGGGGTTGCGCACCTCGAACGTAGCGCCATCGTCGGCCTGCACCCACGCGCCCGCGACATAGGCGTCGGTGACAAGCAGGGACGGGTCCTTGAGCATTGCGCGCAGATCGGTGACGGTGTCGAGCATCGGGGCCTCCGTTCGTGGTTGCCATATTTCGTTTGCCGCGATTGGATACCCATGCCGTCGCAATGTCCAGTGAGGGAATGGAGATGGAACGACCCGCGCCCGACAGCCCCGCCGTCCGGCATGACCTGACGGATCTGGACGACGCCTATTCAAACGCGGCCCATATCCCGGACGGACCCGGCTATCCCGCCCGCTGGGCCGCGCGGGCGGCGGCGTTCCGGGCCGAACATCCGCCGGTGGAACTGCGCTATGGCGACGGCGCCCGGCAGGTCATCGACCTGTTTCTGCCGCAGGGTGCGCCGCAGGGGGTGATGGTCTTTTTCCACGGCGGCTACTGGCTGGCATTCGGGCCGCGCGACTGGTCGCATCTGGCAGCGGGCGCGCTGGCGCAGGGCTGGGCGGTGGCTGTGCCGGGCTACACGCTTGCCCCCGCTGCCCGGATAACCGGGATCGTGGCCGAGGCGGCGCAGGCGACCGCGCGGGTCGCGGCCGAGGTTCCGGGGCCGGTGGTGCTGGCCGGGCATTCCGCAGGCGGGCATCTGGTGGCGCGACTGGGATGCGCGGATATGGCGGCGGCGATGCCCGGTGTCGGGGGGCGGTTGCGGCGGATCATGCCGATCTCCCCGCTCGCCGATCTGCGGCCGCTTTTGCGGACCTCGATGAACGCGGATCTGCGCCTCGACGCGGCCGAGGCTGCGGCGCAGAGCCCCGCGCTTTGCCCCGCGCCCGAGGCCCGGGTGCAGATATGGGTCGGCGCGGACGAAAGGCCCGCCTTTCTGGATCAGGCGCGGCTTTTGTCCGAGGCCTGGGTGGCGCCGCTGCATCTTGCCCCGGCCCGGCACCATTTCGATGTGATCGATCCCTTGGCCGAGCCCGACAGCCGGATGGTGCAGATCCTACTCGGCTAGGTCGCGCCAGCAGGGCAAGAGGTCCCCGGGCAGGGACGTCGCGCAAAAGACCGCCCGGGCGATGGCGCGCGCAAGGCAGGCCGCCGCCGCATGACCCAGCCGATAGGCATCGGCCACAGGATCGGCCAGCGGCCTCTCTCCGGTCGCGGCGGCAAAGACCAGATCGCCGTCCAGCGGCGTATGGCTCGGCACCACGGCGCGCGCGATTCCGTCCTGCGCCGCGATGGCCATGCGCGTCGCCTGCGCCTGTGTCAGCACCGCATCGGTCGCGACGATGGCGATGGTCGTGGCGGCGCGCAGCCCCTTGGTGGGGGCCGGTTCCGCCCCGGCCGGAAAGCGGCGCGGCAGCGGGATGGCGCCGAATTCCTGCCCAAGCTCCCACGGGGCGGCCCAGAAGGCGCGGCTGCCCGGCACGATCGGAGATCCCACGGCATTCACCGCGACCAGCGCACCGACCGTCATCCCGTTTTCCAGAACGGCCGAGGCTGACCCAAGCCCCCCTCGCAGCCCCTGCGTCGTGGCCCCGGTGCCGGCCCCCGCCGTGCCAAGCGCGAAATCCGGCCCCGCCGCGTCCAGCGCGGCCCGCCCAAGCGCCTTGTAGGGGTTCTGCACCCAGCCCTTGTCGCCGCCATTCGTCAGGTCAAAAAGGATCGCGCCCGGCACGATCGGCACATGATGCCCGCCGATCCGATACCCCCGGCCCATCTCGCGCAGCCGGTCGGCCGCCCCCGACGCCGCATCGAGCCCGAAGGCCGAACCGCCAGAGAGCACAAGCGCGTCGACCTCCTGCACCAGACGGTCGGGGGCCAGGAGATCCGTTTCCCGGGTTCCGGGCGCGCCACCCATGACGCTGACGCCGGCGACGAAAGGGCGCTGCGCCACAAGGACCGTGCTGCCGCTTTTGAGCGCCAGATCCTGTGCATTGCCGACCATCAGGCCGGGAACGTCGGTGATGAGGTTGCCCGCGCCGGGCCGCATCAGATGCAGCGCCCGCCATCGACCTCCAGCGCGACGCCGGTGATCATCGACGCCTCATCCGAACAGAGGAAGGTGGCGGCATTCGCCATATCCTCGGGCGTGGAAAACCGGCCCAGCGGAATCGTCGACAGGAAGCGCGCGCGCATTTCCGGCGTATCCTCGCCCATGAAGGATCGCAGCAGGGACGTTTCCCCGGCAACCGGGTTCAGCGCATTGACCCGGACGCCAAAGGGCGCCAGTTCGACCGCCATCGCGCGCGTGGCCGTGATCATCCAGCCCTTGGAGGCGTTGTACCAGCTGAGCCGGGGGCGCGGCGACACGCCCGCCGTCGATGCGATGTTGAGGATCGCGCCCCGCCCGGCGGCCTTCATTCCCGGCACGATATGGCGGGCGGTCAGGTAGACCGACTTGGCGTTGACGGCGAGCACGCGGTCGAATTCGTCCTCGGCCACATCCTCCATCGGTTGGGGCAGATGGGTGATGCCCGCGTTGTTCACCAGAATGTCGATGGTCCCGAACATGTCCCGCGCGGCGGCGGCCATGGCGGCGACGCTGTCGTTCTGCGCCACATCGACCGTCTGCGCGATACCTCCGACTTCATTCGCGACCGTCTGCGCGGCGGCTGTATTGATATCGGCCACCATGACGCGCGCGCCCTGGGCCGCGAACATGCGCGCGATCCCCGCGCCAAAGCCCGACCCGCCCCCGGTGACGATGGCCGTCTTGTCCTTCAGTCGCATCGACTGTCCCCCCTAGCCGTGATGTGCCGCAACGGTCTTGAGCGTGGAAAAGCCGTAAAGCGCCTCAAAGCCCTTTTCCCGGCCATGGCCCGATTTGCCGCGCCCGCCAAAGGGCAGTTCCACCCCGCCGCCCGCGCCGTAGTTGTTCAGGAAAACCTGCCCCGCCCGCAGCCCCCGCGCCAGCCGCATGGCCCGCGACCCGTCCCGCGTCCAGACCGAGGCGACAAGGCCGTAATCGGTGCCGTTCGCGATCTGCAGCGCCTCCGCCTCGGTCTCGAACGGGATGATGACCTGCACGGGGCCGAATATCTCCTGCCGGGCCAGCGGATGGTCCGGCGGCACATCATCGAGCAACAGGGGCGCGACATAGCTGCCCCCGGCAGGCGCATCGTCGATGATGCGGCCCTGCCCCGCGACGGGCAGTCCGTCAGTCTGGGCGATGAACCCCTCGACCAGCCCCTTTTGCCGGGGCGAGATCAGCGGGCCCAGATCGTGATCCGCCAGCGCCGGTCCGGCCCGCAGTGCGTCGAACCGCGCGCCCATCGCCTCGGCCAGCCGCTTGTGCAGCCCGCGCTGAACCAGAATGCGCGAGCCCGCCGAACAGGTCTGCCCCGCATTCTGGATCGCGCCATTGACCAGAAAGGGCAGCGCCGCATCGAGATCGGCATCGTCAAAGACGATCTGCGGCGACTTGCCCCCCAGTTCCAGCGTGACGGGGATCACGTTGCGCGCGGCGGCCGCCTGCACGGCAGCACCGGTCGCGACCGACCCGGTGAAAGAGATATGGTCGATCCCGCCATGGCCTGCCAGCGCCGCGCCCGCCTCGGCGCCCAGTCCCGGCACGACATTCAGCGCCCCGGCCGGCAGCCCCGCCTGCCGCGCCAGATCGGCAAAGGCAAGGGCGGTGAGGCAGGCCTCCTCGGCGGGTTTCAGGACACAGGCATTGCCCATCGCCAGCGCCGCGCCGACCGACCGGCCGATGATCTGCATCGGATAGTTCCACGGGATGATATGCCCCGTCACCCCATGGGGTTCGCGCAGCGTGTAGACGGTGTAGCCGTCAAGATAGGGGATCGTCTCGCCCATCACCTTGTCGGCGGCGCCGCCGTAGAATTCCAGATAGCGCGCCAGCGCCAGCGCATCGGCCCGGGCCTGCCGCAGGGGCTTGCCCACGTCCTGCGCCTCGATCCGCGCCAGCGTTTCGGCGTGATCGGCGACCAGCCCGCCCAGCCGCGTCAGCAACCGCCCGCGTTCGGCGGCGCTCAGCCGTCCCCAGTCGTCCTGCAGTGCCGCGCGGGCGGCCGCGACGCCTGCGTCGATGTCGCCGGCGCTGCCGCGCGCGATCTGCCCGATCCCGGTGCCGTCCGAAGGGTTCGTGACCGGCAGGTGATCCTGCGCCGCCTGCCATCTGCCGCCGATGAACAGCCGCGACGGATCAAACCAGAGCTCCTGCATCCCTTGCCCTCCAGTCCTGCGGGATCTGCGGCGTCGCCGCGATCAGGGTCTTCGTGTAGTCATGGGCCGGATCGGCAAAGACCGCCTCGGTCGGCCCGTCCTCGACGATCTGCCCCGCGCGCATGATCATCACGCGGTCGGTAATCGCCCGCACCACCGACAGGTCATGACTGATGAAGAGGTATGAGAGGCCGAGCCGGTCCTGCAACCCCGCCAGCAGGTCAAGGATCTGCGCCCGCACCTGCACATCGAGGGCCGAGACGGCCTCATCCAGAACGATCAGCCGGGGCCGGATGATGAGCGCGCGGGCAATCGCGATCCGCTGACGCTGCCCGCCCGAGAACTCATGGATATACTTGTTCATGTCATCGGGCATGAGGCCGACGTCCCGCAGCGCCTCGGCCACCCGGTCGCGCCGGTCCGGGGCCGGGCGCAGGTGAAAGGGTTCCGCGATCAGGCGGGACACCTTGTGGCGCGGGTTGAAGCTGCCATACGGGTCCTGAAAGACCACCTGCACCTTTGCCCTCAGATCCGGGGGTACGCGCCCGGCCAAGACCTCTTGCCCGTCAAGGGTGATGCGGCCGCCCTGCAGCGGTTCCAGCCCCAGGATCGCGCGGGTCAGCGTGGATTTCCCGCAGCCGGATTCCCCCACGAGGCCCAGGCTTTCCCCCTGATGCAGGGCAAAGCTGACGCCGCGTACCGCATGAAGCCGGGGCGCGGGGCCGAAGAGAGTGCGACGGGGCAGGGTGTAGTCGCGGACCGCCCCCTCGACCTGCAGGACGGGCGTGGCGGGATCTGCGGGCCTTGCCGGTTGCCGCACGGGCCGGTGATCGGTCGCGGCGAAGAGCCGCCGGGTATAGGCGTGGCGGCGCAGCCGGAACACATCGCGCGCGGCCCCGTCCTCGACGATCCTGCCGTGCTGCATGACCGCCACCCGGTCAGCGAGGCCCGCGACCACCGCCAGATCATGGGTGATCATGAGCAGCGACATCCCCTCGGCCCGGACGAGATCGCCCAGAAGCGCGAGGATCTGCGCCTGCGTCGTCACGTCGAGCGCGGTCGTGGGTTCGTCGGCGATCAGCAGCCGCGGGCGCAGGGCCACGGCCATCGCGATGCAGACCCGCTGGCGCTGCCCGCCCGAGAGTTCATGCGGATAGCGGCTGGCGGGAAAGGCCTGCAGGCCGACGCGGTCCAGCCGGTCGCGGGCGGCGCATTGCGCCTCGGCCCGGCTGGCCGCGCCGTGGATCATCAGCGTTTCGGCCACCTGATCGCCGATGGTCTGCATCGGATTCAGCGCCGTCATCGGTTCCTGAAAGATCATGCCGATGTCGCGGCCCCGGATGCGCCCCATCGCCCGGTCGTCCAGTGCGGTCAGGTCCTGCCCGTCCAGCAGGATCTGCCCCGTGGCCGTCGCACCACCCGGCAACAACCCCATCACCGCAAGCGAGGTCATCGACTTGCCCGACCCGCTTTCGCCCACCAGCCCCATGATCTGGCCGGGCTCCAGCGCGAAACCGATATCGTTCAGGATCGGCGTGCCGTGGATCGCGACATTCAGGTTCCGGACGTGCAGCAGACTCATCTCGCGCGCCTCAGGCGGGGGTCGAGGATGTCGCGCAGCCCGTCGCCCATCAGGTTCAGGCCCAGCACCGTCACCACGATGGCAAGGCCGGGGACCAGCGCCAGATGCGGCGCGAGGGTGATCATCGTCTGTGCCTCGGCCAGCATCCGGCCCCAGCTCGGCGTCGGCGGCTGCGCCCCGAGGCCGATATAGGACAGCCCGGCCTCGGCCAGGATGCCGAGCGAGAACTGGATCGTCGCCTGCACGATCAAGAGGTTCGCGATGTTGGGCAGGATATGTTCGACCGATATCCGCAGCGCGCCCTTGCCCGCCACCTGCGCCGCCCGGATATAGTCGAGCGTCCAGAGCGACAGCGCCGCGCCCCGCGTGACCCGCGCGAAGACCGGCGTGTTGAAGATCCCGATGGCGATGATCGCGTTGAGCGCCGAGGGTCCGAAGACCGCCGTGATCAGGATCGCGATGACCAGCGCGGGAAAGGCAAAGATCAGGTCGTTGCCGCGCATCACCACCTCATCCACCAGACCGCCGCGCCGGGCCGCCGCCAGAAGACCCAGCGGCACGCCAAGCGCCATGCCCATCCCCACCGCGACGATGGCGACGGCGATCGAGGTGCGCGCCCCCACCATCAGCATCGACAGCACGTCCCGCCCGAAATGATCGGTTCCCAGCAGATGCGGCATCCCGGGGGGCAAGAGGCGGGCGGCGATATTCATGCCCGCCACCGGATAGGGCGTCCAGAAGAACGAGACGAGCGCCGCAACTGCCGCCATGCCGGCCAGCCCCGCCCCGAGGATCAGCGCGGGCGGCACCCGCACACCGCCCCTCATCGCCGCCTCAGGCGCGGGTCGATGGCGGCATAGGCCAGATCGACCAGAAAGGTCACAAGGATGACGGCAAAGACCAGCAGCATTACGACGGATTCCACCACGATCAGGTCGCGCTGGGTGATGGCCTGAAAGATCAGGCGGCCGAGACCCGGCAGGAAAAAGACATTCTCGATGATGATCGCCCCTGCCAGAAGGAACGAGAATTGCAGCCCGAGGATCGTCAGGACCGGGATCATCGCATTGCGCAGCGCGTGCCGCCGGATCGCCTGCGGGCGGCTCAGGCCCTTGGCGCGGGCGGTGCGGATGAAGTCCTGATCCAGCACCTCCAGCACCGCCGAGCGCATGACCCGCGCAAGGATCGACGCCTGCGGCAGCGCCAGTGCAACGGCGGGCAGGGTCAGCGCGGTGATATTGGGCCAGAACCCGGCCTCCCACCCCGGAAACCCGCCCGAGGGGAACCAGCGCAGCGTTATGGCGAAGATCAGCACCAGGAGCATCGCGAACCAGAAATTCGGCACGGCGATGCCAAGCTGCGTCACCCCCATGATGCCGTAATCGGTGGCCCGCCCCCGGCGTGCGGCGGCGACCAGCCCGACCGGCAGCGCGATCACGGTCGAAAGCAGCATCGCATAAAGCGTCAGCGGCAGTGACACCCCGAGCCGCGCCGTGATGAGATCGGCCACCGGCACGCGATAGGTGTAGGAGGTGCCGAAATCGCCCGAAAGAAGCCCCGTCACCCAGCCGAGATAACGGGCGAGCGGCCCTGCCTCCAGCCCCAGGTCGCGACGCAGGGCGGCGACGGTTTCGGGCGCCGCGTTCATGCCAAGCATGTAGGCCGCCGGATCGCCGGGGATGACCTCGATCACCGCAAAGATGACGATGCTCGCCAGCAGAAGGCTCAGAACGAGCGAAATCAGTCGGTTGAGGACGTAGCGGATCATCGTGCTCCCGCGGGTATCGTGGCAGAGGTTATGCGCCGTGGCGGGCGGGGTCCAGCAAAAGCTGACCCGCGCGGGCAGGGCGCTGCAACTTGCCGGTTCTTTGGGCAGGGCGGCCCGATGGCTTGCGTCCGCTCCTTGCCCGTGGCGTGTCCCTGGGGGCACGGCAACGCGGCCTGTGCCCGCTCGGGCGCTGGCCCGGGGTTGACACCCGTGACCGGGCGTGACGGTTTCGCGGAACCGGCGTCTTTCCCGTGGGTTATGGCGTAGCAGATAAGGATTGATCCTCCATGAGATTCATTCGCAGTCATTTCGCCGGGGCCGGCTCGGCCTCTGTCACGGCACCTGTCTCGGCGCCTTCCTCCTTCCTTCGGCTCACGCTTCTGGCGGCCTGTGTCGGCCTCGCGGCCTGTTCCGCGCCGCCCATGCCGCAGGAAGAGCTTCCGCCGGAACCGGTCATCGTACCGGGCTATGAAGAGGTGCAGGATGGTCGCCATTACATCCCGCCGGTGCCCGCCGAATACCTCGACCCGGTAAACCAGCGCCAGATGGTCGCCTATGCGGGAACCGAACGGCCCGGGACGATCGTCGTCGATCCCTATGCGCGGTTCCTTTACCTTGTGACCGCCCCCGGCGAGGCGATGCGCTATCGCGTGGCGGTGGGCCGGCAGGGGCGGGGCTTCAGCGGCAATGCCGTGATCGGGCGGCGCGCCGAATGGCCGAGCTGGACGCCGACCGCCAACATGATCCGCGTCGATCCCGACATCTACGGCCCCTATCGCGCCGGTCTGCCCGGCGGGATCGAGAACCCGCTGGGGGCGCGGGCGCTTTATCTCTATCGCAACGGGCGCGACACGATGTATCGCATCCACGGCACGAACGATGTCGCCTCGATCGGCAATGCCACCTCGGCCGGGTGTATCCGGCTTTTCAATCAGGACATCATCGACCTTTACGAACGCGTCGGGTCGGGCCAGCGCGTCCGCGTCCGGTCCGAGGCCGAGAGCCGCCGCCTGGAAGGCCCGCAGCCTGCGCCGACCGTTCTTGAAACGCTGCAGGTGCCCCCGCCCGAAACGGTCGAGGTCAGCGCGGTGCAGTGAGGCGTCAGGCCTCTTCCATGAAGGCCAGGTAAGGCGGCGGGTCGACCCGCCGCCTTTCTTCGTTCCGGACCTTGCCCGATGCTGGGACAGTCCTCTGGAACCGGCGCCGGGATGATGCGTTCAGCCGGTGACAAATCATACGACACCGGAGGAGACATGCCCGATCACCGCAAGGAGGAAGCCCGCGCCCTGAGCCGCGACGAACGCGACCTGGCGCTGCGCGCGCGCTATCCCGTACTCGGGCGGCTCGGGGATGGAGAGTTGAACGACCTGATCGGCCGCCTGCGCGACCGCCGCGACCGCGCCAAGGAAATCGCCAGCCGGCAGCGGCGCGAAATCCGGGGCAAGGGCCGTCCCTCGAGCACTGTGCCGGCTGCGGCGGACGGCGGCAGCCAGAGCAAGCTGCATTACCTCAACTGCGCCCTGCGGCGCGCGCAGGAAGAGGTGCGGCGCCGCAAGGATGTGGAAGACCTGCGCCCGGGTCGCAGCATCGCAGGCTGACGCAGGGAAGAGAAAGCCAGCCTTGGGGTGATCGTGGCAAGACGGCCCCGGTCAATGCGCCAAGGCAGCGAAAGGCCCCGGACCATCGTCCGGGGCCTTTCCGTAGTCACCTCGTCGTCTTTGCCTTCGGCATTCGGTGGCTGCGCGGCGCCTACTGCGTCCAGCGCACGCCCGTCAGGTCGTTGGCGGGGACGGGGGCGTTTTCCCACAGTCCTTCGATGGCGGCATTGGCCACCCCCGTCTTGGCAAGCTGAAAGAGGAACCCGTTGACATGATCCTCGGCGATGACGCGCTGCGCCTCTTGCAGCAGGGCACTGCGCCCGGCGGGATCGGTGGTGGCGCGCAGATCGGCCATGATGCGCTGCATCTCGGGGTTGTCATAGCCGAAGTAATACTCGGGCCGGGCATAGATGTTGATGTCCATCGGCTCGGTATGGCTGATGACGGTCAGATCGAAGTCGTGGCCGGAAAAGACCTGTTCCAGCCACTGCGCCCATTCCATGTTGGTGATCTGCGTCTGGATGCCGACCTCGGCCAGCTGGGCCGCGATGATCTCTCCGCCCCGGCGGGCATAGGTGGGGGGCGGCAGCATCAGCCGGAGCGTCATTCCCTCGGCCCCCGCCTCGGCCAAAAGGGCGCGGGCGCGGTCCGGGTCGTGGGGGGACAGGTCGGTGAGGTCCAGATAGTCCGGGTTGTGCGGCGCGAAATGCGTGCCGATGGGGGTGCCATAGCCGAACATCGCGCCGTTGATGATGTCTTCGCGGTTGATCGCATGGGCAATTGCCTCGCGCACGCGGGCATCCGAAAGCTGCGGGTGGGCGTGGTTCATCGACAGGATCGTCTCACCCTCGGTCGAGCCGACGATGACGGAAAAGCGCGGATCGGCCTCGAACTGCGCCAGCGTTTCGGGGGCGGGAAAGTTCGGGAAGGCGTCCACATCGCCCGCCATCACCGCCGCGAAGGCCGCCGTCGGGTCCGCGATGAAACGGAAGGTGGCGCGGGCCAGCGCGGGCGGTTCGCCCCAATAGCCGTCATAGCGTTCCAGTTCGATCCGGTCGCCCTGCATCCAGCGGACAAAGCGGAACGGTCCGGTCCCGACCGGGTTCGTCGCGTTCGTGTCCGCGCTGTCCGGCGAAAGGATGACGGCGTCACCCCAGGCCATGTTGAACAGGAACGCGCCGTCCGGTTCCGACAGGCGCACCTCGACCGTGGCGGGGTCGATCACCGTCACCTCGGCAATGGCGGCGAAAAGCTGCTTTTGTGCGTTCGTGCTGTCCTCGGCGCGGGCGCGATCGAGCGTGAACCTGACATCCTCGGCGGAAAATTCCGTGCCGTCGTGAAAGGTGACGCCTTCTTGCAGGTGGAAGGTATAGGTCAGCCCGTCTTCGGAAATCTCCCATTCACGGGCGAGCGCGGGAAGAACGGAGCCATCCGGCCCGAAGCGCGTCAGCCCCTCATAGATGTTGGCATAGGTGACTTCGCGGATCGCGGCGGCAGCCCCGGCGGTGGGGTCGAGGTTTGGCGGCTCGAGCACCATGCCGAGCGTGATGCTGTCCTGCTGGGCCCAGAGCGGCGCGGCACTCAGCGCCACTGCGGCGAGGGCCAGTTTCATTCGGATGAACATGCACGTTCCTTCCCTGTTGCGGTGCCATATCTTTGACATGTTCCGCGAACCGATCAAGCGTCGCGGTTGGACGGTGTGCGGGTCAGGATCGCCGCCGCCGCCGCAACAGCCGCCCGATCAGGAAAGAGGTGCGCGGCGTATAGACATAGCCGGTGCGTTCCTGGGGGGTGGGGCGGGCGCGCATCCGGGCGATGCCAAAGGCGACCAGCCCCACATGCGAGAGGGCGAGGAACAGGAACATGCCCGAAGGGCCGAAACTCCCGATCAGGATCGAGGCGACAAGGGGGCTCGCGATCGCGCCCACGGCGTAAAGGAACATCAGCGCGGCCGAAAGCTCCACCCGCTCGCCATCCTCGGCGAAGTCATGGGCATGGGCGGCCGAGACGGAATAGATCGGAAAGGTGGTAACGCCAAAGAACCCGGCGGCGGCAAAGACGGCCACCGCGCCGGCCCCGGACAACAGGATCGTCAGCGCGCAGGCAACGACCGAGGCGGCGGAGAGCCAGATCAGCACCAGCCGCCGGTCGAACTTGTCCGCGAGCCAGCCCACCGGCACCTGCGCGACCGCGCCCCCCAGCACGTAGGCGGCCAGAAACAGCGCGATCAGGTCGGTCGAAAGTCCGACCGCGATGCCATAGACCGGCCCGACCATCCTGAACGCCGCGCCCGAAATCCCGGATATCACAACGCCGAGCGCGCCCAGGGGCGAGTGTTCCCAGGCCATGCGGGGCCGGAGGCGCGGGGCAGGGCCGGTTTCGGGCGCCGCCGCCCGACTGAGCGTCAGGGGAAAGAGCGCCGCGCAGCAGAAGAGCGCAAGCAGGTTGTAGGAGACGTAGGAGGCCGGCGCCAGAACCCCGATCAGCAGCTGCGCGCCAAGGCTGCCGCCGATATCCACGACGCGATAGACGCCCATCGCGCGGCCGCGGGTCTCGTTCGTGACCTTGGCCTGTAGCCAGGCCTCTATGATCGTGTAACAGCCGGCAACGCACAGGCCCGATGCCATGCGCATCACCGCCCAGGCGAAAGGGTCGATCACCAGCATATGCGCAAGGATGCCGATGGTCCCTGCGGCGGTAAAGGCCGCGAAGGCGCGTGAATGGCCGACCGACCCCATCAGCCGCGGCGCCCACCAGCAGCCGATGAAGAAGCCGAGGAAATGCGCCGAGCCGAGCATCCCCACCTCGGCCGCGCTGAAGCCCAGCACCACGCCCGAGATCGCATCGAGCGGCGCAACCCCACCCGAACCGAGTTGCAGAAGAACAGTCGAGATGAAGAGGGCGGCAAAGGAGATGAGCAGTCGCATTTGCCCGGTCTCGCGCGGGATTGGGATACCGTCTGTCCAGCAGGCGACATTTTCGGTCGCATTGCGTATTTTCCGGGCATCCGGATGCAGACCGTGCATCGCGGCCCTTGCCCTTGGCCCTGCAGCCGCTAGGGTCCGCCCGAAGCAACGAAGAGGATGCTCTCATGAGGAAAGTTCCGCTGGGCCGTTCCGGCCTGATGGTGTCCGAGATCTGCCTCGGTTCCATGACCTGGGGCACGCAGAATACCGAGGCCGAGGCGCATGACCAGATCGCCATGGCCGCTGAACACGGCGTCAACTTCATCGACACGGCCGAAATGTATCCGACGAACCCCGTCGCCGCCGAGACGATGGGCCGGACCGAGGAGTATATCGGCAGCTATTTCGCGGCCTCGGGTCGGCGGGATGACTGGATCGTCGCGACCAAGATCACCGGCGAGGGGCAGAAGGCGGTGCGCGATGGCGCGCTGATCACGCCCCAGACCTTCACCGAGGCTGTCGAAGGCTCGCTCCGGCGGTTGCGGACGGATGTGATCGACCTCTATCAGATCCACTGGCCCAACCGTGGCTCCTACCACTTTCGCCAGCATTGGGATTACGATCCGTCCGGCCAGGACCGGCAGCAGACGCTGGACCATATGCGCGCGATCCTCGAAACCGCGCAGGGGCTGGTCGAGGCCGGCAAGATCCGGCACTTCGCGCTGTCGAACGAAACGGCCTGGGGCACCGCGCAATGGCTGCGCCTGTCGGATGAGACCGGGCTGCCCCGGGTGCAGTCGATCCAGAACGAATATTCGCTGCTTTGCCGCCATTTCGACACCGACCTGGCCGAGCTTTCGGTCAACGAGGATGTCACCCTTCTGGCCTATTCGCCGCTGGCCACCGGGCTTCTGACCGGCAAATACGCGGGCGACGTGATCCCCGAAGGGACGCGCCGGTCGCGCAACGCGACCCTTGGCGGGCGGATCACCCCGCGCGTGTTCGAGGCTGTTGCCGCCTATCTGGGCATCGCCAACACCCATGGGCTCGATCCGGCACAGATGGCGCTTGCCTGGCTGCGGGCACGGCCCTTCCCGGTCATCCCGATCATCGGCGCCACGAACCTCAACCAGCTTGCGACAGTGCTGACCTCGGTTGATCTGGATCTGGGCGATGCGGTTTTGCGCGATATCGGGCGTGCCCATCGCGCGCATCCGATGCCCTATTGATGCGGCGCCTGTTCCTCCTGCCGTTCCTCTGGCTTGCCCAGCCCGTCCTTGCGGGCGGGCCCGAGGGTGTCTGGGCCCACGATCCCGACTGGTGCAGCGACCCGTCCATGCGGATCGAGATCACGGAGAGCGAGATCATCGGGCGCGAGAACACCTGCGAGATCACCGGGCGGACCGAGATCGAGGGGCTGTCCGCCCAGCATCTGTCCCTGCGCTGCATGGGCGAGGGAATGGTCTCCGAAGAGGAGCGGCTGATCCTGATCGGCGAAGACAGCCTCTGGCAGTGGTTCGGTGCGGGCGACCCGCTCATCTTTCACCGCTGCAGCGAATAGCCCCTGACCCTGCAACCTGCCCGATCGCGACAGCGGGCAGGAACCAAACCCCACTTGCCCGCGTTCCCGTTCAAGGCGGTTTCACGGCGACGTGAGGGCCTTCGGTGAATTTTGTCTGACGAATTTGCAATGCAGATTTCGGGGCGGATTTCGGAAAGGGCGGGCAGGGAATGACGGGCACGACCACGGGGGCGGCGATTGCCTATTGCGGCAGTCCTCCTTCACCGGCGGATCTGATGGGGGCGTGGAACCTCGATCCGGTTCTGATCGCGGCCCTGCTGATCTATGTGCCGGTTGCGCTGCGGTATTCCGCCAACAGAAATGCGGCCTTCGGGGCCTGGGCGCTGGCCTGGCTCTTCTTCGTTTCGCCGCTCTGCGCGCTCACCTCGGCGCTGTTCTCGGCGCGCGTCCTGCATCATGTCGTGCTGATCGCCGCAATTGCCCCCCTTCTGGCCGTGGCCTTCCCGAACGTGCTGCGGCGCGGGCTGCCGGCGGGCGCGGTCTTTCTGGCGCATCTTGTCGCGCTTTGGGTCTGGCACGCGCCCGGGCCCTATGCCTGGGCCTTGTCGACGGTCTGGGGCTACTGGTTCATGCAGGCGACGCTCTTGCTGACGGCATGGGCGCTCTGGCATGAGGTCCTGCGCCCGCAGGCGGCCGCGATGCCGCTGGCGCTGCTGTTGGGGACGGTGGGGCACATGGGCCTTCTGGGTGCGCTGCTGGTCTTTACGCCCACGCCGCTTTACGTGGCCCATTTCGCCACGACCGAGGCCTGGGGACTGCAGCCGCTTGTCGATCAGCAACTGGCGGGCCTGATGATGTGGGTGCCGGCGATGCTGCCTTATCTTGCGGTGGGCACCCTGATCGCGCTGCGTCATTTCCCGTCCGAGGCCGAGGAGCCCGGGATGCCGTCCGAAGAGTTCCGGCAATGACATGGGACATCGTTCTGTGGCTGACCAAGTTCGCCCATGTCTCGGCCATCGCGCTTTGGGCGGGGGGGATGATCGTGCTGCCGTTCCTCTTTCGGCAGCGCAGCCATGTCGAGGGTGACGAAGAACACCGCCTGCACCGGCTGACCCGGTTTCTCTATGTCACGCTCATGTCGCCTGCGGCGTTCATCGCCGTGGGCACCGGGATCGGGCTGATCTTTCTGCGCGAGACGTTCGTGGAATGGTTCTCGCTCAAGCTCGCCGCCGTGGGCGTGCTGGCGGGGATGCATGTCCTTTCGGGGCTTCTGGTGCTCAAGCTTTTCGACACCGACGAACGGGTGAAATTCGGCTGGCCGCGGACATGGGTCATGACGGTGGTCAACCTGGGTGCCGTCGGCGCGATCCTGTTTCTGGTGCTCGCCAAGCCGGGCCTCGACGCCAACCGGATCGCAGAGATCTTTGCGCCGGGTGCCCTGCGCGAACTGGTCATGCCGCTTATTGCTTCGGTGACACGATGATGCCCACGCCATGATCGAAGACCAGCTTGCCCCCATGCCAGCCCGCCAGCCCCGTGAATATCATCGCCAGAACCGAGAGACCAAGACCGTGAGGCAGAACGTTGTCGGCATCAACCAGGCGGACCCCCCAGTTCGCGGCAAGGATGGACAGAAGGGTCATCGCCGCGATGGCATGGGTCCAGCTTGCCACGCGCACGCGGATACCCTTGACCAGCAGCAGTTCGGCCGTTCCCGCGATGCCCGCCGCGACACCGCTGGCAAAGGCGCCACCCACCGCCCAAAGACCCACGCGCTGCCAGAACGGATCGCCCGTCCACCAGTAGAACACATCCGCGGCGAGCGTTCCGGCCGCGAAGGCGATCGGGAAATGGACCATCATGGCATGAATCGGGTGCCCGACCAGCGCGATGGCGGATTGCGTGTCATGGGCGCCGACCTCGGCCATCACAGGGTTGGTGCCCCCGTCTTCGCGCTCTTCCTCCGGGATCTGGTCCTTGTCGGTCTCGGTCATCTGCGCGGGTCCCTGTGGCTGGCCCGGCCGGGGGCGATGATCGTCGTGCCGGGGCTTGTTGCGGGCTGCGATGGCCCCTTTTCGACGTTAGAACCGCGCGGGCCGGTGGCAAGTTCCATCGCGCAACTCTGGTGGGGGATGCTGGCGGGCTCGCTGATCCTGCTGGCGCTGGTGCTGCTGCTCTTTGCCTTCGTCATGCTGTTTCCGGCCCGGGCCTCGCGGATCTCGGGGCGGCGCTGGATCATCTGGGGCGGGCTGGGGCTGCCGGCGCTGGTGCTTCCCCCTCTGGTCGGATGGGCGCTGGTCGCGGGCGAACGCATCCTGCCGCATCCCGGTGCGAATGTGATGGTGGTCGAGGTCGAGGCCTGGCAGTTCGGCTGGACCTTCCGCTACCCCGATTACGGCGACGTCACGACCGACAACATCCTGCACCTGCCCGTGGGACGTCCGGTCGACCTGCACCTGACGACGCGCGATGTGATCCACGGCTTCTGGATTCCGCAACTGGGCGGCAAGCTCGACGCGATCCCCGGGCATGTGAACGTGCTGCGCCTTCAGGCCGATGAAACCGGTGTCTTTGCCGGCCAATGCGCCGAGTTCTGCGGGACCGGCCACGCCTTCATGCGCTTTGACACCTATGTCCATCCGTCCGAGGATCTGCCCGCGGCGCTCGGGTTTGCCCAAGAGGCGAACGAGGAAGAGGGGGCGCAGCCATGACCGATACATCCACCCGGCCAGGTCCCGTCGGCTCCGATCCTGCCCGGCCCGATCCTGTCAGGCTGCACAAGGACCTGTCGCGTATCTGGGCCGTCGGTCCCGGCTGGCAGCGGCTGGCGGCGGTGAACCATACGGTTCTGGGCCTGCGCTTCATGATCACGGCCGCGGTCTTTTTCGCCATCGGCGGGGTCCTGTCGATGATGATCCGGGCGCAGATCGCGACGCCCCATTCCGGATTCCTCCCGCCCGAGCTTTATAACCAGATCTTCACCATGCATGGCACGGTGATGATGTTCCTCTTTGCCATCCCGATGCTGGAGGGGCTGGCGATCTACATGTTGCCCAAGATGCTGGGCGCCCGGGACCTCGCCTTTCCGCGGATGACCGCCTATGGCTATTGGTGCTACCTCTTGGGCGGGTCGATCCTGGTCCTGTCGATGGTGTTCGGCGTAGCCCCCGACAGCGGCTGGTTCATGTACACCCCCCTGTCGTCGAGCACCTATTCCCCCGGCATCAATGCCGATGTGTGGTTGCTGGGTGTGACCTTTGTCGAGATTTCGGCCCTGACGATGGCGGTCGAGCTGACCGTCTCGATCCTCAAGCTGCGGGCGCCGGGCATGACGCTGGCGCGGATGCCGATCTTTGCCTGGTATATCCTTGTGACGGCGCTGATGATGGTGGTGGGGTTTCCGCCGCTCATCCTCGCCTCGATCCTTCTGGAGGTCGAGCGCGCATTCGGCCTGCCGTTCTTTGACGCGACGCGGGGGGGCGACCCGCTGCTGTGGCAGCACCTGTTCTGGCTTTTCGGTCATCCGGAGGTCTATATCATCTTCCTTCCGGCGGCCGGGGCCATCTCCACTATCGTGCCGACCTTTGCGCAGCGCCCGCTGATCGGCTATCGCGCGGTCATCGTGGCGCTGGTGGCGATGGCATTCCTGTCCTTCGGCATCTGGGTGCACCACATGTTCACCGTGGGCATTCCCCATCTGGCGCTGGCGTTCTTTTCCGCCGGCTCCGCGCTGGTGGCGGTGCCGACGGCGGTGCAGATCTTCGCCTGGCTGGGCACGCTGGCGCAGGGGCGGCCGCGCTGGGATGTGCCGATGCTTTACATCTTCGGCTTCTTCTTCGTCTTCGTCGCGGGCGGGCTAACGGGGGTGATGCTGGCGATGGTGCCGTTCAACTGGCAGGCCCATGACACCCATTTCGTCGTCGCCCATCTGCATTACGTTCTGGTCGGCGGCTTTGTCTTTCCGATGCTGGCGGCGCTGTATTACTGGCTGCCGCATGTCACGGGCCGCCAGAGCGTCTATCGCCTCTCGGTGCCGGCGTTCTGGCTGATCTTCATCGGCTTCAACATGACCTTCTGGCTGATGCACCTGACCGGGTTGCGGGGGATGCCGCGCCGGGTCTTCACCTACACGCCCGAAGATGGCTGGGCGACGCTGAACCTCTTGTCCTCGATCGGCGGGTTCATCCTGACCATCGGCTTTGCGCTGGTCGCGATGGATATCCTGCTGCAGGCGCGGCACGGGCGGCGTTATCGGCGCGATCCGTGGCGGGCGGGCACGCTGGAATGGGCGATGCCCACGCCGCCCGCGCCCTATGGCTTTGCCTCCATCCCCGAGATCGGCAGCCGGGCCGACCGTCTGGCGGTGCGCAAGCTGGGGCAGGAACTGGCGGCGGGCCGGGGCTATCTGGGGCAGGCGCGCAACGGCTGGCAGGAAACGCTGGGCGTTCACATGACGACGGGGCGGCCCGATCAGGTGGTGATCCTGTCGCAATCGACCCATCTGCCGTTCTACACCGCGCTGGCGACCTGCGTCGTGGTTCTGGGGCTTTTGTTCAAGCTCTACTGGCTGTCGCTTGCAGCGCTGCCGGTCGTGCTGGGCCTGATGATCTACACCGCCCAGATTTCCGGCCTGCGGCACGATCAGGGGCCGTTGCCCATCGGGCACGGCATCAACGTGCCGCCCCATACCGAGGTTCACGGCGCGCCGCCCTGGTGGGCGCTGGTGGTGGCGCTGCTGGCGGACGGGACATTCTTTGTCTCGCTGATCTTCGGCAAGCTCTATCTCTGGCTCGTGGCCGCCAACTGGCCGCCCGCCGCCGTGATGGAGCCTGACCTGATCCTCTCGGGCGTGATCGTTCTGGCACTGGTGCTTGCGCCGCTGACCGCACGGGGCGCGATATGGTCGAACCGGCGGGGCGGCGGCATCATGATCTGGCTGATCCTGTCGGCCGTCGCGGTGGCGGTGGCGCTGGCGGGCTCGGGCATGGCCATCGGCGGCGTGCCCGATCCCTTTGGCCATGCCCATTCGGCGACAAGTGCGGCGACCTTGGCCTATATCGTGCTGCATACGGGCATCGGGCTCCTGTTCCTTCTGTCGAACGGGCTGCGCCGGGGGGCGGGGCGGATCTCGCCGCGCCGGGGGCTCGATCTGCGGCTGACGCGGCTTTGGCTCGACTACACGGCGGTGACGGGCGTGGTCGCGGTCGCCATGGTGCTGGTGATGCCGTTGATCGTGCCGATCTCGGGGGTGCAGCCATGATCGAGCGGCCGGCAAGATACCTCTGGCTTGTCGTGGGCTTTGGCCTTTGGGCGACGGCGCTGACCGTCATCTACAGCTATCATGCGGTGGGATGCGCCTATGGCTGGTCGCCCTTTGCCCTGCGCGCGGGCATCGGCGCCGTGCTTCTGGCCCATGTCGTGGTGATCTGGTGGCTGATCCGGCGCTGGCGCGGGGCCGAGGGCTTCCTGGCCACGCTGACGCAATGGTCGCTGGTCGCTGCGCTTGTGGCGACGGTGTTCAGCTATGCGCCCCTGGTCGTGCTGACGACGTGCCTGCCCTAGCCGCGGACGCCCCGGGCTGCTACCTCTGTGCCGTGGAGGTGCGCCGATGCGATATGTGAAATGGGCAGTGATCGGGATCATGATTGCGGTGGTCGGGGGCTTTCTGCACTACACCCTGCCGCAACGCGATATCGTGCGGATCGTCGGGATCGAGAACCGGCGGATCGACACCGCAAGCGGCAGCGGTTTCACGACGGCAAGCGGGACGCGCGACGTGCGTTTCATCCTAGCCGTGCGACCCAACGGCCGGGAAATGGTCTACCGGAACGAGGATACGGGCTGGGGCTGGCCGCCCTATTTCAAGTTCAACAGCTCCACCCTTCAGGCGCGGGCGCAGAATTACGTCTCGAACGCCGCGAACCCGCAATGGGTCGCGATCACCCATTACGGCTGGCGGTTCGAGTTCGTGTCGATGTTCCCGAACGCGATCCGCATCCGCCCGGTGGCGGGGCCGGATGTGACGATGGTCCCTTGGGTCAACATCGTCATCCTGGCGCTGTTCGCGCTGGCGGGCATCCTGATCTGGCGCTGGTGGGTGCGGTTCCGCGAAACGCGGCTCGAACCGTTCTGGGATCGCCGTGCCGAGCGGCGGGACGCCCGCCGCCGCGCCCGCGACGGCCACTAGCCCTGCGGGCGCTGCGGCACTAGCCCTGCGGGCGCTGGGGCGTCTTGTCGGCTTCGGCCGCGTCTTCCTTGCAGGCCCAGCCCTTGGGACCGCCCGTGGGCGGCAGTTCGGCAGGGGTCAGGTTGCGATGCACCCAGGCCTTGGCGATGAAATGGGCGACGATGGGCGCGGTGATGAACAGGAAGATGGTGATCATCAGTTCATGGAACGAAAAGCCGCCGCCGAACACCGCGAAGTAGATCATCGACGCGACCAGTACGCCCCCCACGCCCAGCGTGGTCGCCTTGGTCGGCGCGTGCAGGCGCGTCATCGGGTCGGGCAGCTTTATCAGTCCGAAGGACCCGACAAGGCCAAAGACACCGCTGATGACCAGCAGCACAGAGATGAGGATTTCCGCGATCAGGGTCATTCTGCTCTCCTCACTCGATGATGTCGCCGCGCAGCATGAACTTGCAGTAGGATACCGTGGACACGAACCCGACCATCGCAAAAAGCATCGACGCCTCGAAATAGACCGCCGTCCCCTCGGCCACGCCGTAAAGGATGAGGAGCGCGATGGCGTTGATGACCATGGTGTCGAGCGCCAGAACCCGGTCGCCGATGCCCGACGCGCGCGCCAGATGCCAGAGGTTGAACAGAAGGCCCAGCCCGAAACAGGCAAAGGCGAAGTAAAGGGCGTAGGTGATCACAGGAAAATCTCCTTCAGCCGGCGTTCATAGCGTTGCTTGATCTCGTCGCGCACCGCATCCGGGTCGGGCGCGTCGAGGCAATGGACCAGGATCGCGCGCCCGTCGGCCGAAATGTCGCTTGATACCGTGCCGGGCGTCATGGTGATCGTCCCCGCCAGGATCGTGATCGCCTCGGGCGAGCGCAGTTCGAGCGGGATCGTCACCCAGGCCGGGCGCAGATCGGCGTTGCGCTTGAAAAGGATGGTCTTCGCCACGACGACATTGGCCACGACGATGTCCCACAGAACGATCAGAACATATTCCACGATCATCGGCCAGTTCCGCAGGACGGGCCGGTCGGGCCAGTAAGGGGCGGTGAAAATCGGGATGATGATGCCCAGGATCAGGCCAAATATCAGCCCGCCCAGCGAGACGTGGTTCATGAGCATCAGCCAGACGATGGTCAGCGTCAGCGTCAGAAGGGGATGAGGCACGATCTTGCGAAGCATCAGTCGGCTCCTTCGTGGTCATAGGCGCCGGGGACGGTGCCCGGCTCCTCTCCGTCGGGCAGGGCGGTCTGCGGCCCGTCGGGGGGCAGGGGGCCGGACCCTTCTGGCACGCCGCTTTGCGGGATCGGCATCCCCTCGGCATCAAGGGGCGGCATGACGGCGTCGATATAACCGGCCTTGTCGAAGACCTGCGCGGCCGTCGCGTCCAGATAGGCGGTGGTCGGGCCGGCCAGCACGACCAGCAGGACCATCACCGCCATAAGGCCACCCGTGACGACCAGCGGCAGATGCCCGGTCGGGGCAGGGGGCATCTCACCCTCGACGGCATGGGCCTTCCAGAACAGCGTCGAACCCGCCCGGGCAAAACCCACCACCGCGATGAGCGAGGTGATGAGGATCGCGGCAAAGACGACCGCCATCGCGCCCGTATCGCGCGCCGCATCAAGGATCAGCAGCTTGCCGATAAAGCCCGACAGCGGCGGCAGACCCGCCATCGCGATCGCCGCGCCAAAGAAGAGCGCCGCGATCAGGCCATTCTGCGCAATGGGCGGTGCCGCCACGATGTCGCCCCCCACGGCACCCCGGCGCGCCGTCACCAGATCGGCGATCAGGAACAGGATGGCCGCCGCGAAGGTCGAGTGGATCATGTAGTAAAGCGCGGCCGAGGTGGCCTCGGGCGTGAAAAGGCCGATGGCAAGGAAGAGCGTCCCCATCGAGCCGATCACCGAAAACGAGATCAGCCGCCCCAGATGGCGCGCGCCCAGCACGCCCACCATCCCCAGCGTCACCGTGACGACCGCCGCCGGGATCAGCCAGTCGCCGATCAGCGTGCCGATGGCGGGGACGTCCGGGCCGAAGACCAGCGTGTAGACCCGCAGGATCGCATAGGCGCCTACCTTGGTCATGATCGCGAAGAGCGCTGCAACCGGGGCAGGGGCATAGGTATAGGTGTTCGGCAGCCAGAACTGCACCGGCACCACCGCCGCCTTGACCGCAAAGACCAGAAGCAGCAGGACCGCGCCCACCCGCACAAGGGCCGCGTCCCCCTCGGGGAGGGCGGCGACGCGCTGCGCCATGTCGGCAAGGTTCAGCGTGCCCGTGACCCCGTAAAGCGTCGCAAGCGCAAAGAGGAACAGCGCCGAACCGACGAGGTTGTAGACGACATACTGGACGCCCGCGCGCAGCCGCAGCGTGCCCCCGCCATGGATCATCAGCCCGTAGGATGCAATCAGCAGCACCTCGAAGAACACGAAGAGGTTGAAGGCGTCGCCGGTCAGAAAGGCGCCCACGATCCCCATCAGCTGGAATTGCAGCAGCGCATGGAAATGCTTGCCCCGCGCGTCCCAGCCCGAACCGATGGCGTAAAGCGTCACCGCCACACCCAGCACCGCCGTCATCAGCACCAGAAGCGCCGACAGCCGGTCGAGCACCAGCACGATGCCGAAGGGCGCGGGCCAGTTCCCCATCTCATAGACCTGGATCGTGCCGGTCTGGGCCTGCCCGAATAGAAGCAGCGCAATCACCAGGATCGCGAGGCTGCCGATCATCGAAAAGATCCGCTGCAGCGACAGGTCGTGGCGCATCACCAGCACGATGAGGGGCGCAAGCATCGCCGGCAGGATGACCGGCGCAAGGATCAGGTGGTTCATTTGCGAACCCCCTTCTGGTCGTCATTCATGTCGATTTCGTCCGTGCCGGATTCGAGATAGGCGCCAAGCGCCAGCATCACCACCACGGCGGTCATGCCGAACGCGATCACGATGGCCGTCAGCACCAGCGCCTGCGGCAGCGGGTCCGAATAGGGGCCATCCGCCAGCAGCACGGGCGGCTGGTTGATCGCCAGCCGGCCCGAGGCGAACAGGAACACGTTCACGGCATAGGAGAGCATCGCCGTGCCCAGCACGACCGGAAAGGTCCGGAGCCGCAGGATCAGGTAGATACCGGCAGCCGTGAGCGCGCCGACGGAAAGGGCTACGATCAGTTCCATCAGCGGGCCTCCTCGGTCTCGGGCGATACGGGCGCGGGCGCGCGGGACGGGTCGATATCCATCGGCGTCTCGTTCACCGTCTCCCCGGCGCGGCGGGCCAGCCGCGACAGGCTTGCCAGCGCCAGCATCACCGACCCCACGACCGCAAGGAACACGCCCACGTCAAAGGCCATGGCCGTCGCGAGCTCGAAGTAATCCATCGGCGGGATGCGGAAATAGCCGAAGGCAGAGGTCAGGAACGGCCGGCCGGCCAGCCAGGCGCCCACGCCGGTCGCCGCGGCGATCAGCACGCCCGATGCGATGATCGCATGGTAATCCGCCCGCTGGCGTTCCTGCGCCCAGGCAAAGCCCGATGCCATGTATTGCATCAGAAGCGCGATCGACACGACCAGACCGGCGATAAAGCCGCCGCCGGGTTCGTTATGGCCACGCAGGAAGATATAGACGCCGACCATCACCGCCATGGGCATCATCACCCGCGTCGCCACCACCAGCATCAGCGGATGGCGGTCGCCCGCGCGTTTCTGGTCCGGCACCCAGGACAGCAGGCGCTTTGACGCAGGGCCATGCAGCAGCGCCTCGGTCAGGGCAAAGATCGCCAGTGCCGCGATGCCCAGCACCACGATTTCGCCGAACGTATCGTAGCCGCGGAAATCCACGAGGATCACGTTCACGACGTTCGTGCCGCCCCCGCCCGGATAGGACTGGTCGAGGTGGAACTGCGAGATCGAGTCAAACGCGAGATCGCGCGCCATGATCGCATAGGCCAGTGCGGCGACGCCGAGCCCGCCAAGGCCCGCGACGATCCCGTCGCGCCACTTGCGGGCGGACGAGCTTTCGCGCGGGGTTTCCTTGGGCAGGAAGTTCAGCGCCAGAAGCAGCAGGATGATCGTCACCACCTCGACCGTGAGCTGCGTCAGCGCAAGGTCGGGGGCCGAGAGATAGACGAAGCCGAGCGAGATCACGAGGCCGTTCACGCTGATGATCACCAGCGACAGCAGACGATTGCGGTGGAAGAGCACGACACCCAGCGAGGCCGTGACGACCAGCAGCAGGCCGATCAGCGCCATCGGCGTGACAGGCAGCATCTGATGCGTTCCCGCGCCATGGGTTCCGCCCAGGAAAGACACGGTACCGATGACCACAGCCGCCGCCGAGAAGATCATCAGATAGCGGCTCAGCGCGCCGTCATGCAGCGCGTCGGTCAGCCGGCGCGACATGCCGACTGCCCCATCCATGCCACGGTCAAAGATCGCCTTGGCCTCGGGGCGGCGGGCCGCCAGCCAGCGCGCATCGAGGGGCGCGTGCCGGCGCAGCAACAGCCAGCCCCCCGCCACCGCGATGATCGACATGAAGAGCGCGGGCGTCACGCCATGCCAGATCCGCAGCGAGTAATAGGGCAGTTCCCCCTGAATGACCGCGCCCGATGTGGCCGCGACCAGCGGGCCGACCATCGCCGCCGGAAAGATCCCGATCGCGACGACCAGCACGGCCAGAAAGGCCGGCGCGGCCCAGAGGCCGAAGCCCGGATCGTGCGGATGGCCCGGATAGTCGTGCCGTTTGGGCCCGAGGAAGGTATGTGCGATGAAGCGGAACGAATAGGCCACCGAGAAGAGCGCGCCCAGCGTCGCAAGCGCGCCGACAAGGATGCCGGTATGTGCGGCCTCTTCCAGCATCATCTCTTTCGACAGAAAGCCGTTGAGGAACGGAATGCCCGCCATCGACAGCCCCGCGATGGTCGCGATGGTAAAGGTCACCGGCATCAGGTGGCGCAGGCCGCCCAGACGCTTGATGTCGCGGGTATGCGCCTCATGGTCGACGATGCCGGCGGACATGAAGAGCGCGGCCTTGAACGTCGCGTGGTTGATGATGTGGAACACCGCGACCACCGCCGCTTCGCGCGTGCCGAACCCCAGGAGCATCGTGATCAGCCCCAGATGCGAGACCGTGGAAAACGCGAGCAGCGCCTTGAGGTCGTCCTTGAAGAGCGCGATCACCGCCCCCAGCACCATCGTCACAAGGCCGGTCGTCGCCACGATATAGAACCACGCATCCGTCCCCGACAGCACCGGCCAGAGCCGCGCCATGAGAAAGAGCCCCGCCTTCACCATCGTCGCCGAATGCAGATAGGCCGAAACCGGGGTCGGCGCGGCCATCGCATGCGGAAGCCAGAAGTGGAACGGGAACTGCGCCGATTTGGTGAAGCAGCCCAGAAGGATCAGCAGCAGCGCGGGCAGATACCAGTCCGAGGCCTGGATCACATCGCGGCTTTGCAGGATGACCGTCATGTCATAGCTGCCGGCGATACCGCCGAGCAGAAGCATCCCCCCGATCAGCGCCAGACCGCCGCCGCCGGTGACGGCAAGCGCCATCCGGGCGCCCTGCCGGCCCTCGGGCAGGTGTTTCCAATAGCCGATCAGCAGGAAGGACGACAGCGACGTCAGCTCCCAGAAAATCAGCAAAAGCAGGATGTTGTCGGACAGGACGATCCCCACCATCGCGCCCTGAAAGAGCATGAGATAGGTGTAGAACTGCCCCATCGGGTCGGATTTCGACAGGTAGAACCGGGCATAGAGGATCACCAGAAGCCCGATGCCCAGGATCATGCCGGCAAAGAGCAGCCCCAACCCGTCGAGAAAGAAGTTCGCGTCGAGCCCGAGCCCCGGCATCCAGGAAATCCGGGTGCGGATGACCTCGCCGCGCAGGACGGCGGGGGCCTCGATCAGCAGAAGGATCAGTGCCAGGGCCGTGAAAGAGCCGGTCATCATGGCACAGGCGTTGCGCCCGGCCCGGATCATCAGTCCGGGGATGAGCGCGCCCAGAAACGGCAGCGCCGCAATCAGGACAAGGGACATACCTGTTCGTTCCGTTCGTTGTTTCGCCCGGTGGGAGGTGAACCCGAGAAGTTATGGTCTTAATTCGCGGCCTTGATGGAGGAGGTTTGCAGAGAGTGTCAAGGTAAACCGGCCCCACGGGGGGGCCGAAACGCCGCAACTGCCACCCTTTGTCGCGCCCTGCGCTTTGTCTTGACAGGGGCGTGGACATGCGCCGCGGCCGCCTGACGGCCCGGGACATGGCCGCGCCGGTCAGACGGTCAGCCAGCGGCGCAGTTCGGGTTCGCGCGGGCCGCTCATTTCCGGGCCGGTGCCAGACATCACCACCTCGCCGCGATCCATCACGCAGAACCGGTCGGCCAGGTCGCGGGCAAAGTCGAAATACTGTTCGACCAGCAGGATCGCCATCCCCGCCTCGGACCGGAGCCATGTGATCGCCCGCCCGATATCCTTGATGATCGAGGGCTGGATACCCTCGGTCGGTTCGTCGAGGACCAGCAGGCGGGGGCGCATCACCATTGCCCGCCCGATGGCAAGCTGCTGTTGCTGCCCGCCCGACAGGTCGCCACCACGCCGGTTCATCATCTGCCCCAGCACCGGGAAAAGCTCGAACACCTCATCCGGGATGCGGCGCTGGCCGCGGGGCAGGGCGGCAAAGCCGGTCTCCAGGTTCTCGCGAACGGTGAGCAGGGGAAACACCTCTCGACCCTGCGGGACATAGCCGATCCCCCGCTGCGCGCGCAGCACGGGTGAAAGGCGCGCGATATCCGCCCCCTCCCACCGGATCGCGCCGCCGCTGATCCCATGGCGTCCCACGATCGCGCGCAAGAGCGAGGTCTTGCCCACCCCGTTCCGGCCCAGCACGGTCGTGACCTGCCCCGGCTCGGCGGTGCAACTGACGCCGCGCAGCGCCCGGGCGGCGCCGTATTGCAGGGTGACATCGGTGATTTCCAGCATTTCAGCGCCCCAGATAGACTTCGACGACCTCGGGCATCGCGCTGACATGGGCGAGCGAGCCTTCGGCCAGCACCGACCCCTGATGCAGCACCGTCACCCGGCAATCGAGTTCCCGCACGAATTCCATGTCATGTTCCACCACGATGACCGAACGGTCGCCGGCGATGGATTTCAGCAGCTCGGCCGTCCACATGGTTTCCGCGTCGGTCATCCCGGCGGCCGGCTCATCCACCAGCAGCAATTCCGGGTCCTGCGCCAGCAGCATCCCGATTTCGAGCCATTGCTTCTGTCCGTGGCTCAGATCGGCGGCGGGGCGGTGGCGCGCCTCGGTCAGGCGGATGAGGTCCAGAAGCTCGGCGATCCGGCGGTTTTCCGGCCCCGTGCGGCGATGGAAGAGCGTCGCCCAGACCGAACGCCCGCCCTTGAGCGCAAGGCGCAGGTTGTCCTCGACCGTGTGGGACTCAAACACCGTCGGTTTCTGGAACTTGCGTCCGATGCCCAGCCGGGCCGTGTCGGCCTCATCCATCCGGGTCAGGTCGATGCGCTGGTCCCAGAGGACCTTGCCGCTGTCGGGGCGGGTCTTGCCGGTGATGATGTCCATCATCGTCGTCTTGCCAGCGCCGTTCGGGCCGATGACGGCGCGCAATTCGCCCTTGTCCACGACCATGGACAGGTTGTTGATCGCCTTGAACCCGTCGAATGTGCGGCTGACGCCGTCCAGAAGAAGCTGCGGGCGGCTCATGCGCGGACCTCTTCCGTGGGGCGGCGACGGGGGCGCAGGCGGCCCAGACCGCCCTCGATCGCGCCCAGAACCCCCTTGGGCAGGGCAATGGTGACGAATATGAACAGCGCCCCCAGCGCGAACAGCCAGTATTCGGGCATCCAGCCTGTGAAATAGGTCTTGGCCAGCGCCACAAGGATCGCCCCCAGCGCCGCGCCCACAAGCGTGCCGCGCCCCCCGAGCGCCACCCAGATCACGATCTCGATCGAGTTGGCGGGGCTGAACTCACCCGGGTTGATGATGCCGACCTGCGGCGTGTAAAGCGCGCCCGCGACGCCCGCCATCATGGCCGAGAGGGTGAAGATGAAAAGCTTGTAATGCTCGACCCGATAGCCGAGGAACCGGGTCCTGCTTTCGGCATCGCGGACGCAGACCAGCACCTGTCCCAGCCGGGATGTGGTGATCCAGCGCGCCAGCAACAGCCCACCCGCCAACGCCACCGCCGAGGCGACCATCAGCCCCACCCGCGTCCGGTCCGATTGCAGCGGAAAGCCGAGGATGTCCTTGAAATCGGTCAGCCCGTTATTGCCGCCGAACCCCATCTCGTTGCGGAAGAAGGCGAGCATCAGCGCATAGGTCAGCGCCTGCGTGATGATCGAGAGGTAGACGCCCGTCACCCGGCTGCGGAAGGCGAACCAGCCGAAGACAAAGGCGAGAAAGCCCGGTACCAGCATCGCCATCAGCGCGGCGAACCAGAACATGTCGAAACCCCACCAGAACCAGGGCAGTTCCTGCCAGCCCAGAAAGACCATGAAGTCGGGCAGGTTCGCGTTGGCATAGACCCCGCGCGTGCCGATCTCGCGCATCAGGTGCATCCCCATCGCATAGCCGCCAAGCGCGAAAAACGCGCCATGGCCGAGGGAGAGGATGCCGCAATAGCCCCAGACGAGGTCCAGCGCGACGGCAAGCAGCGCGTAGCAGAGGTACTTGCCCATCAGCGACACCGCATAGGACGGGACGGGCCGGCCCTCGATCCACAGGTTGCCGATGGGCAGGGCCACGGTGATGATGAAAAGGCCGATCAGGAAGATGCCCATCCGGCGGTCGATCAGTCGGGTGGCGATCAGGCGTGTCATGCGGGGGGCTCCGGTTCCGGTTGTCATGCGTCCACCGCCCGGCCACGCACGGCAAAGAGGCCGCGCGGGCGTTTCTGGATGAAAAGGATGATCGCGACGAGGATCAGGATCTTGGCGAGCACGGCCCCCGCATAGGGTTCCAGAAACTTGTTCGCAACGCCCAGGCTGAAGGCGGCGGCCAGCGTGCCCCAGATATTGCCCGCACCGCCGAACACGACGACCATGAAGCTGTCGACGATGTAGTTCTGCCCGAGGTTAGGGCTCACATTGTCGATCTGGCTGAGCGCCACGCCCGCAAGCCCGGCGATCCCTGCGCCAAGGCCGAAGGTCATCGCATCGACCCAGCCGGTGCGGATGCCCATGCTCGCGGCCATCGCCCGGTTCTGCGTCACTGCCCGCATCTGCAAACCGATGGCGGTGCGCCGCATCACGAACAGAAGAATCGCAAAGATCGCGAGCGAGAAGACCAGAATCCAGAGCCGGTTCCAGGTGATCATCAACTGCCCCAACTCAAAGGCGCCGGACATCCAGCTCGGGTTGCCGACCTCGCGGTTGTTCGGGCCGAAGATCGAGCGCACCGCCTGTTGCAGGATCAGGCTGACCCCCCAGGTCGCCAGCAGCGTTTCCAGCGGCCGGCCGTAAAGGTGGCGGACGATCCCGCGTTCTATGGCGACACCCACCAGCCCCGCCACGCCAAAGGCCAGGGGCGCCGCGATCAGCAGCGACCAGTCGAAAAGATGCGGCGCGTTTACCCGGATCGCGTTCTGCACCACAAAGGTCGTGTAGGCGCCAAGCATCACCAGTTCGCCATGGGCCATGTTGATGACCCCCATCACACCAAAGGTGATGGCAAGCCCCACCGCCGCCAGCAGAAGGACGGACCCGAGCGACAGTCCGAACCACACGTTCTGCGCCTGCGACCAGAGCCGCAATGTCCGCTCGGCCGCGGCGACCGCATCGCCCGCGGCCTCGGCCAGTTCGGGTTCGGCCGCAGCGCGATAGGGCGACAGGGCCGAGATCACCACGCGGGGCGCGCGCGCTCGGATCGTCTCGACCGCCTCCAGCCGCTCGGCGAGGGGCGCGTCGCTGCGCAGGATCGTGGCCGCCCGCGCCTGCGTCAACGCTGCACGGATGCGGGCGTCTTCCTCGGCTTCGAGCGCCAGGTCGATCGCCGGCAGCTGTTCGGGATCAGGGGCGCGAAAGGCGGCCTCGGCGGCGCTCAGCCGGCGGGCGGGGTTCGGGTCGCGCAAGGTCAGGACGCCCATCGCCGCCCGCACCGTCCGGCGCAGGCTGTTGTTGACGCGCACCGGCTCGGTCGAGCGGGGTGCGACCTCGACGGCCTCGCCGCTCAGCACATCGACGCCACGCAGGTTCGACCCGCGCCCGGTGACCCGCAGCAGCGCGCCGTCCGAGGGGCGCATATGCAACTCGCCCGCCGCCAGCGCGTCGAGCACCGCCTCGGCGCGCGGATCGCCGGTCGCGGCAAGGGCGCTGACCACGGCGGCCCGGTCGTTGAAGCTACCCTGCGGCAGGCGGGCCAGAAGGTCGTCGAACCCCTGGGCCACTGCGGGAAGGGCGGCAAGCCAGAGGCCGATGGCTGCGATCAGGGCGCGAAGGAACATGCGGGGACTTTCAGGAACGGATACGGCAGGAGGGGAGGGGCGGGCCTTTGGGGGCGCCCACTCTGGAAGGCGGGCCCTTTGCGGGCCCGCCCCGTCTGCGTTACTGAATCTCGCTGCCGCCGCAGCTGCCGGTGGCGACGTTGAAGTTGCCGCAGCTCAGCGGTGCGCGCCAGTCGGCGATCAGGTCGGCGGATTCCGGCAGGTGGTCGGACCATTCGTCCCCCAGCACCAGCCCGGGCGTTTCCCAGACCACGTCGAACTGTCCGTCGGCCTGAATCTCGCCCACGAAGACCGGCTTGGTGATGTGGTGGTTCGCACCCATCGAGCTGAGCCCGCCGGTCAGGTTCGGCACGGCGACGCCCACCATCGCGTCGATCACCGCGTCGGGATCGGTGGTGCCCGCGGCTTCGACCGCCTTCACCCACATGTTGAAGCCGATGTAATGCGCCTCCATCGGGTCGTTCGTGACGCGGTCCTCGGTGCCGATGAACTCATGCCAGGCGGTGATGAATTCCTCGTTCTCGGGTGTGTCGATCGACATGAAGTAGTTCCAGGCCGCAAGATGCCCGACCAGCGGCCCGGTATCGAGCCCGGCCAGTTCCTCTTCGCCGACCGAGAAGGCGACGACGGGGATATCCTCGGCCGAGATGCCCTGGTTGCCCAGTTCGATGTAGAAGGGGACGTTCGCATCGCCGTTGATGGTCGAGACCACGGCGGTCTTCTTGCCGGCCGAGCCGAAGCTGTTGATCTCGGACACGATGGTCTGCCAGTCGGAATGACCGAAGGGCGTGTAGTTGATGATGATGTCCTCATCCGCGACACCGTTCGCCTTGAGATAGGCCTCGAGGATCTGGTTGGTCGTGCGCGGATAGACATAGTCGGTGCCGGCCAGATACCAGCGTTCCACGCCTTCCTCGTTCATCAGGTAATCCACCGCCGGGATGGCCTGCTGGTTCGGGGCGGCGCCGGTGTAAAAGACGTTGCGCTGGCTTTCCTGCCCCTCATACTGGACGGGATAGAAAAGGATCGAGTTCAGTTCCTCGAACACCGGCAGGACGGATTTGCGGCTCACGCTGGTCCAGCAGCCGAAGACGGCGGCGACCTCGTTCACCTCGATCAGTTCGCGGGCCTTTTCGGCGAACATCGGCCAGTCCGAGGCCGGGTCGACCACCACCGCCTCCAGCTGCATCCCCAGGACGCCGCCCTTTGCGTTCTGCTCTTCGATCAGCATGAGCATGACGTCCTTGAGCGTGGTTTCCGAAATCGCCATCGTCCCCGACAGCGAATGCAGGATGCCCACCTTGATCGTCTCGGCATGGGCCGCCGTGGTCGAAAGAAGCGCCGCGAGCGTCGTGGCGCCGATAAGTTTGCGTCCGAATGTCATAGAAGGCTCCAGCCATGGCAGGCGGGAAGGTCGGTGCTGACTGCTGGCGGCTTGTTTCCGCGATAATCCGGCATATGTCCCTCCCCGCGACGGGTTATCGTTGTGGTGCGGCGCGTCGGGTGTGGTAATTCGCGCGCCGCACGTTCATGTCGTTTGTGCGACAGGATCAGCCTGTCCCGGCGCCTGCAGATTCCTCAAGAACGGCCCGATGCGCGGAACCCCGCTGACCGATTTTCCGCGCCTTCGCCCGGAAAATATGCGCAACGCCCGGAAAACGTGCTCGGCAGGATTCGCCTTGGCGAAATGCGGCCGGGGCAGCGCGCCGAAATGAGATGCGCATGGGTCCGGATCATGCCATGCTGCGGCGCAGAAACCTTGCAGAGACGTTACATCCGGGGGGGCAGCACATGGGTCATGTCATCACCGTCGCGCAGCAAAAGGGCGGGTCTGGCAAGACGACGGTCGCCGTGAACCTGGCGGTTGCGCTGATGGGGCGGGGGCACCGGGTCGCCGTGGTCGATACGGACCCGCAGGGCAGCCTTGGCCGCTGGTTCATGGTCCGGCGCGCCGGCGATGCGGACGGGGGGCTCGAATTTTCCACCGCATCCGCCTGGGGTGTGGGGTATGAGTGTGAAAAGCTGCGCCGGCTGGTGGATTTCGTGGTGGTGGACACGCCGCCCAAGGCCGATGCAGACCTGCGCCCCGCGCTGCGCGAGGCCGATCTTGTACTGGTCCCTATCGCAAGCAGCCTTGTTGATCTCTGGGCGACCGAGGGCGTTCTGGACCTTGCGCGACGCGAGCGGCGGCCCGCCGTGGCGGTCCTGAACCGGGCGCGACCGGGCACGCGGCTCGATGCCGAGGTCGCGGCGGCGGTGGAGACGCTGGATGTGGAGCTTTTGCGCGCTTCGCTCGGCAATCGCGTCGTCTTTGCCGAAACCCTGGGGCAGGGCCGTGCCGCCCCAGAGGCGCCCCGCCCGGGGCAGGCGAGGCAAGAGGTCGAGGATCTCGCGACCGAGGTTCTGGCCCGGCTGGGCTGAACGGGGGCTGAACCCCGCCCCGCCCGGTTCAATCCTCGCGGCGCGTCACGATCAACATCCAGAAAGCATAGGTCCCCGCCGCCGCAAAGGCTGCGCCCCACAGCATCGCGCCGTTGCGGAACTCGACCGCCGCCCAGGCGAGCGGCAACAACACCGTGGCCCAGCGGCGCCAGGGCGCGCGGAAGAACGGGTGATGTGGGTCAAGCAGTTTCATCGGAACGTCCTTTGGCCTTGGGCGCCCCCTTTTGGCCCGGACGCCCGATCCCGGCAAGGTATTGCGGCGCGAATTGCGGATCGTGGCGCGCCATGCGCCGCAGGACGGGGCGGTAGCAGTCGTTCAGCGCCGCGATGGTCTCGGGCGCGAGCTCATTCAGAAAGCGCCCGGGCATGATATCGCTGCCGGGCCATTTGTTGCCGATCCAGCGGGGGTTTTGCTGCAACCCCTCGGGGCGTTCAAGCTCCAGCGCGCGCCGTCCCTTTTCGTTCGGGCTCATGCCCATGAAATCCTGCAGCCGCCCCAGCATCGCGTCGAAGTCGCAACAAAGCTGCGCATAGGTGGCGACCAGAACGTTTTCCGGCGGGGCATTGTCCAGAAGCCAGAAGATGGGATCGTAATAGCGCCGTTCCGACCGTTTTTCGATCCGCCGCAGGATCCAGCGGTCAATGCCTTCCTCGGCCACGGCGGCGCGGCGGGCGGCGGTCTCTGCCTCGGTCTCATGCGTATGGGGGTGCGAGAACTGCCAGTGATAGACATTGCAGAGCCGGTCGCGCGGGTCGCGGAAGTTCACGATGAACCGGTAGGCCGAAAGGTCCATGTTGCGGTTGAACCGTCCGGGATCGTTATGCAGCAGGATATGCCCCTCGGGCGGGGGAAAGGTGCGCTCGATCTCTTCGCGCGGGATGCGCTGCAGGACGTCGCGGAAATAATACCGGAAGGTCATCCGCCCCGCGTTGATCCTTTCCACGATCCGCGTGAGCGAGCCTGTCCCGCTGGTGGGGGTCGTGTAAAGAATGATGCTTTTCATCCGGCCTGCCCCCGACCCTGCCCCTGACGATCCGGCCCCTGACGACCTTCCGGCCCCTGACGACCTTGCCGCCCGATGATGCGGGGAGGTGCGGGCAAAGTCCACCGGCTGCGCGATGTCACTCGACCTCGTCCCGCAGGGCGCGGATCAGGGCCGGCACCTCGCGCGCGCCGGTTTCGGCCTCGCGCAGCAGCCAGTCGAAATGCCGCGTCATGCGGTCCACCCGTTCGCGGTCGCGAAAGGCCAGGTAGTGGCGCCCCAGATAAAGCACCGCCAGCAGCGGGCCGAAAACCGTGATCGGCGCCGAAAAGACCCGCCGCGCGTCAAAGACGTAAAGCCGCAGCGCCGGGTAAAGCTGGTCCAGCAGGTCGAGCAGCCAGTCCAGTTGCGCGCGGCGCAGCTCTGGGGGCAGCCCCTCGTAATATCCCTCGCCGCGGGCAAAGGCGCGCAGTTCATGCAGCGGCACCGCGATCTCGAAATCCGACCGGCCGCTGCGCATCCAGGCCAGCCGGTCCTCTGACGCGCCGATCGCCTGTTCGACGGTGCGGCCCAGATGCGGTTCATATTCCCAGCGCAGCAGGTCGCGGGTCTTGAGCATGTCGGGCAGCGTCGCGGGCACATGCCGGATCTTGTAGCCCGCTGCCTCCAGATGCCAGGCAAAGATCTGTTCATCGGCCAGCGCGCGCGGCGCCTCGGTCATGGTCATGCTGGCCGCGATCAGGTCGGCCATGCGTTCCGGCCGGTCGGTCAGCCCCAGAAGCCAGTCCGCGCTGGTCCCGAGCGCCGCCGCGCATTCCGCCACAAGCTGCGCATTTGGCAGCCGCGCGCCATCCGGCGCCAGCAGTTGCGAGACCGTCGAACGGTCGGCGCCGATGGCGCGGGCCAGCGCGCTCTGGTTCATGCCGGCCTCGGACAGGACCTGTGACAGGCGCTGACGAAAGAGGGTGGCGCGGCTTCGTTTGTCCACTGGGTGCAACATTGGTGATTATACTCACAGAAGTTGCGAAAAAGTTGCCTAGATCCAGAATACGACGCAACGCGCCTTCCGGCTAGCCTCAAGGGGCAAAAGATCCGGAAGGGGGAATGATGAAGGCGTTGACGCGCGCAAAGGCGGAATGGCAGGTGGAATGGCCGACCCTTGGCCTCCTGATGCTCTGCTACGGGGTCTGGGCGCTGGGCACGATGCTGCCGGTCTGGGCGGGGCTGCCGGTGCTGACGCTCGCGATCGCGCTTCATTCCTCGCTTCAGCATGAGGCGCTGCATGGCCACCCGTTCCGCAGCCGCCGCCTGAACGAGGCGCTGGTCTTTCCCGCGCTGGGGCTTCTGGTGCCCTATCGCCGTTTTCGTGATACGCATCTGGCGCATCATCGCGACGCGATCCTGACCGATCCCTATGACGATCCGGAATCGAACTATCTCGACCCTGCCGTATGGGCGCAGCTGGGGCGCCCGATGCGGGTTCTGCTGCGCGCAAACAACCTGCTGATCGGGCGTATCCTGCTCGGGCCGCTGATCTCTCAGGCGTTGTTCCTGCGGGGCGAATGGCAGTTGCGGGGCGATGCGGGCGTGCGCCGGGCGTGGCTGCTGCATGGCCTGGGCGTGGCGATGGTGCTGGCGTGGATGCATTGGATCGCCCTGATGCCGGGCTGGGCGTATGGCCTTGCCGCCTATGCGGGGTTCGGCATCCTCAAGATCCGGACGTTTCTGGAACATCAGGCCCATGAAAAGGCGCGGGGCCGCACCGTCATCATCGAGGATCGCGGGCCCTTGTCGCTGCTTTTCCTCAACAACAACCTGCATGTCGTGCACCACATGCACCCGGCGGTGCCGTGGTATCGCCTGCCGGCGCTCTATTTCGGCAACCGTCAGCGGTATCTCAGCCGCAACGACGGCTACATGTACCGGTCCTATGCCGAGGTCTTCCGGCGTTACCTGCTGCGGGCCAAGGACCCGGTGCCGCATCCGCTCTGGTCAGGGAATACGGCGAAAGACCGGCTCGGGGCCGCTGTTGTCCAGAAAGGGCACGCTGTCGATGCGGAACCCCGACGCGATGGCGTCGCCCACCTCGGCCAGCACGAGTTCCGTGACGAAGGGCAGGTCGAGATTCCGGGCACGGCCCAGCGGCACCCAGTGCAGGCTGTCCAGTTCGTCGCAGGCGCGGGTGAAGTCGTCGGGGCTGCCCTGAACCGCTGAGGCGGGCGCAAGGAAGAACCGCGCGTCGAACCGGCGGCTGCGCCCGGGCGGGGTGATCGCGCGAAAGAAATGGCAAAGCCCGCCGGCAGAGGGGCGCAGACCCGCCATGGCAAAGGCGCGCCATGGCTCCGGGGCATCCCATGCGCCCGGAACCCCCAGCAGAAGGCCGGTCTCCTCGGCCAGTTCGCGCAGGGCGGCCGCGGCCAGTGCCGTACCCCCTGCGCCCAGCCGCCGCGCGCAAGGGTCGGCCAGGGGCGCGGCAAGGGGGACGCCGGCGTCGCCCGGGTCAACCGCGCCGCCGGGAAAGACGAATTTGGACGGCATGAAGGCCGCGCCCGCATTGCGCCGGCCCATCAGCACGGCAGGACCGTCCGGCGTTTCGCGCAGCAAAACGATGCTGGCCGCATCCCGTATGGACGGGGTCATCCGGGCGGCCTGCCGAACCCGTGCATCCGCTTGGCCCATTGCACGCCGACGATGACCCCCTTGAGGCGCGGCAGCAGATAAAGGGACAGCGCCACCACCCCCACCGAAAAGATCGTGATCGTCACCAGCGGTTCGGGCCGCCACACCCCATAGACCCAAAGGATCAGCGGCGCGAGCACATGCCCCACGATCAGGATCGTCAGATAGGCCGGCCCGTCATCCGCCCGGTGGTGGTGCAGGTCCTCGCCGCAGACCGGGCAGGTGTCGCGCACCTTCAGATAGCCCTTGAGCAGCGGGCCGGACCCGCAATTCGGGCAGCGGCGTTTCCAGCCACGGCGCAGCGCCGGGCCCAGCGGGCGGTCGGGTTCGTCTGTCATCGGGGGTGCCATCCTATCCGCCTCGTGCTGCGGATGTGTTATGCCGAAAGGATTGATTAATCCTTATTTCCCCGCGGGGAAAGACCCTGATCCCGCTTGCGGCGGGATGTCGCGAACCGCCCCGCATCATTTTCCGCGACGGAAGCCACGCTTGCCTCCGTTTCATGTCTGAACGCGGCGGCAGTGCCGCGTCCCATGAAGCAGGAGTTGTTGTTCATGATACGCAAGTCACATGCCCTGGCGGTCGCGCTCGCCCTTGCCGGGCCCGCATCGGCCGTGGGTTCGGTCGCCAGTGCGCAGGGCTTCGGCCCCGGTGGTCATCACGGGATTGGTGCGGGGATGGGCGCGGGCGCCTTTTCGTTCGAGACCTTCGACCTCGATGGCGACGGCCGCATCACGCAAGAGGAATTCGCCGCGTTCCGCGCCAGCCGTATCGAGGGGCTCGACGCGAATGGCGACGGGCTCCTCTCGGCCGAGGAAATCGCCGCCCATCAGATGCGGCTGATCGAGCGGCAGGTCGAGGCGCGCGCCACCGCCCTTGTCGCGGCGCTGGATCTCGATGGCGACGGCCTGCTGAGCGTCGAGGAAATGGCCGCCTATCCTGGCGCGGTGATCCCGATGATGCCGGGCTCGATCTTTGACCGGATCGACCGTGACGGCGACGGGGCGATCACCGCCGAGGAATTCGAGCGCGCCCGCGCCATGATGCAGCAGCGCCGGGGCGAAGGGCGTCTGGGCGGCCCCCGGGCTGAACGGGGCGAACGTGGCGGTCCGCGCGGGGAACGGCCCGAAGGCCGCCGCCCGCCGCCGCCCGCCGAGGCCGCGCCGGCGGAACCCGGTGCGCCCGCAACCGCGCAGTAAACGGCGCGACAGGACTGCCGCGCCCGGATCCTTTCGGGCGCGGTGCTGGAAAAAACCCGGGTCCGCACGCGCCATGGGCGGGCGGATTGCCCGGGAACGGAAATCGGGATAGGCCAGAGGCAGGATGAACATGCCCTATGACGCCCTGACCGAGGCCACGGACGAGGCGCTGCTGGTTCTCTACGCCAATGGCGACCCGGTGGCGGCGCGCGAACTGGCCCGGCGGCTGGTGCCCCGGTGCCTCGGCTTTGCCGCGCGGATGCTGGGCGACGGGGCCGAGGCCGAGGATGTGGCGCAAGAGGCGATGCTGCGTCTGTGGCGGATCGCGCCCGACTGGCGCCCGGGCGAGGCGCAGGTCGCCACCTGGCTTTACCGGGTGGTCGCGAACCTCTGCACCGACCGGCTGCGGCGGCGCAGGCCCGTCGACCTCGACGCGGTGCCGGAACCGGAGGACGGCGCACCCGGCCCCCTTTCGGCGATGCTGGATGCGCATCGGGCCGAGGCGTTGCAGGCGGCGCTTGACCGGTTGCCCGAACGGCAGCGGCAGGCGGTCGTCCTGCGCCATCTGGAGGGGATGGGAAACCCCGATATCGGCGCGATAATGGGAATTGGAACCGAGGCGGTCGAAAGCCTCGTGGCACGTGGAAAGAGGGCGTTGGCCGGGATGCTGCGGCATCGACGGCGGGATCTGGGGTATGGCGATGACTGAACGGAATGATCTGCCGAGCGGCGCGGAGCGGGAGGATGCGACATCCCTCGATCCGTTCTTTGCCGCCATGAAAACGCGGACCCCCGCCCCGGGCGAGGATCTGATGGCGCGCATTCTGGCCGATGCCGACCGGCTGCAACCCGCGCCCCCCGCCTTTGCCCCCCGGCGTTCCTTGCGCCCGCGCTGGCGCGAGGCGCTGTCGGCCTTCGGCGGATGGCAGGCGGTGACGGGCCTCGTGACAGCGACGGTCGCCGGGCTCTGGCTCGGGCTCAGCCCGCCCGCCGCCGTCGCGGGCCTTGCCGAGGGGCTCTGGTCGCAGCCGGTGGCGCTGGAGCTCACCGACCAGTACGAGATATTCGCCGACCTTCTGGGAGAGGGGTAAGACATGGCCGAGCCGCATGAAACCGCCCGCGCCCCCCGGCGCCCCCGCGCGCCCCGCTGGATGCAGATCCTGCTGTTCCTGTCGCTGGCGGTGAACCTGGTCGGGCTCGGCGTGCTGGCGGGCGGGGTGATCACGCGCGGGGGGCCGGGCGGCCCGCCCCCCGTGGTGCTGCGCGACATCAGCCTTGGCGCCTATTCCGAGGCGCTTTCGCCCGAGGATCGCGCGGCGCTGCGGTCTGCCTTCCGGCAAAACGTGCCGGCGCTGCGCGATCTGCGCGATCAGCAACGCGCGGAGCAGGCGCGCCTGCTGGAGGCGCTGCGCGCCCAACCCTTCTCGCCCGACGCCGTGGCCGCGATACTGGAGACGCAGCGCGGGCGCCTGCTGCGCGCGACCGAGATCGGACATGGCGCCCTGCTGGCCCGCCTGACCGAGATGGACAACGCCGCGCGCGCGGGCTTTGCCGACCGGCTGGAAGAGGCGCTTGCCCGCCGGCCGGGCCCGGGGGGCGGTGGGCCCGGTCGCCGCCATGGGGATGCGCCGCAGCCCTAGGGTTGGCCTGACGTTTGCCGCCTGGACGCGGTGCTTGGGCCTCGCCCCACCACGCGAGCGCGGAAAACGGGCGGCACGGGGCCGGTTGCTGACGCGCGCTCGCGCGGCTCTGCCCCCTCGCGCGAAGCGGCGAACGGATTTGGGCGCTTCTAGCCGGACGGTGCAGCCCTCTGCCCGCGCGCAAGGGGACGGTCGGCAAGATACCCGGGCCCGCCGGAGATCACCCTGGCCGCGCGCCGCCCCGCGTGCAAAGGACGACTGGCCCGCTGACGTGGCCACGCGCCCAAACGCCCGGTTCCCGGGCGGAGTTGAACCGGCCCCTTCCCGCAGGCCTGTATCGGCGGTTCGGCAAACCGCGCGGAGCGGAAGGCACATCGGAAAGCAGTTCATCGAGCTCGTCCAGGCCTCCCACGCACGCGGAACGGCAGGTCGGGGATCAGGTCCGGGCTCACGCCCAGCATGCACTCGGCAGCACGCCGCGTGGCGCCGGTCATCATCGTCGTCCGAACGTTCCGCCTGCGCAGAACGCCCAAGCCCATCAGGCCGCGCGGGCGCTGATCGTGACCTGATTTCGCCCGCCGGCCTTGGCGCGCAGAAGCGCGCGGTCGGCGTCGCGCAGGGCCTCTTCGGCACTGATCCGCGAGAGGCTGCCATCCCCCACCGCGAGGCCGATCGAGATCGTCACCTGCACCGCGCCATCGAGGCCCGGAAGGGCGACGGGGGTTTCGGCGATGCGGCGGCGCAGCCCCTCGGCGATCTGGCGGGCGGCGCCGATCTGGCATCCGGGCAGCACGATCAGGAATTCCTCGCCCCCCGTCCGGGCCAGAAGGTCGGCCTCGCGCAGGCCGTCCTGCATCAGCCGCGCGATCCGGGCCAGAACGGCATCGCCTGCCGCATGGCCCCAGGTGTCGTTCACCGCCTTGAAGTGGTCGATGTCGATGGCCATCACGACGAAGGACCGGCCGCTGCGCCGCGCCTGCGCCTCGATCCGCCCAAGCTCGCTGAGCGCGTAGCGCCGGTTGAAAAGCCCGGTCAGCGGGTCCCGGATCGCAAGCTGGAGCCCGTCGGTCACCAGCGACTGCAGGCGATCCCCCTCACGCTTGCGGCGCAGATGCGCACCAAGGCGCAACGCGACCTCTTGCGGACGAAACCGGTCGGGGACCAGCGCATCCGCCCCGAGGTCGAGCGCGGTCGCGCCAAGCGCCCATTCGTCGGGGCCAAGGACGACGGCGACGGCGGCCTGCCGGCTGCTTGCGCGGCTGCGCAGGCTGGCGAGAAGCTGAAGCCCGTCGCCCGCAGCCTCGATCGCCGCGTCGATCAGGTAGATATCCGCGGCGCGCGCGCCGGCCGGCGCCCCACGCAGCACCCCGCCCAGTGCCTCGGCACGGTCCATGACGGTGAATTCGGCGGCGATCCACGGTTCCAGCGCACGCTGCCAGGCAAGACCGCGCTGCGCGGTCGCCGCGACAAGCGCGATGCGCGGCAGGCTTTCGAACAGCGCGCCCGGTTCCGCAAGGCCGATGGCGCGGCAGGGCGCGCTTTGGCTGTGCAGGCCCGCAAGTTCGTCCTGTCGCCGCAGCAGCGCGCGGATCTGTGCCATCAGCAGCGCAGGTGCCGCGTCATCCCCCAGAACCTCATCCGACAGAACCTCATCCGCGCCGGCCTCAAGACAGGCGAGGCCGCCGGCCACATCGGCATCGGCGCAAAGCGCGATCACCGGCAGCGCGGCGCCATCGGGGCGCGCGCGGATGATACGGGCGGTGACCTGCGGCGGCGCATCGCCAAGCGGCCCCAGCAGAATCAGCGCGGGTCCGTCGCGCAGCGCGGCGCGCAGATCCGGAAGGGTCGCGACACCGGCGACCGGATGACATGCCGCTGACACGAGATTTTCCAGCGTCTTGCGCCGCGCGCTGTCGCCATCCGCGATGAGGATCTGTCCCGCCATGCGGCCCCCGCCTTTCTGAACCCGCTGTCAGCTTGGCGCAGAACTGGTTAAGGAAGTCTTGAGACAGGTAAGGTGAGACAGGCGAAGAAGGACCATGGCGATGCGTCAGGAACAGGCTGAAACCGTCGCGTTGCAGGCGCTTGGCTGGCTGGCCGCGAATGATGACCTGCTGCCGGTTTTCCTTGGGGCGACGGGCAGTTCGCTGGACGACCTGCGGCAGCGTGCCGCCGAGCCGGAGTTTCTGGGCGCGGTCCTGGATTTCCTGCTGATGGACGATGCCTGGGTCGTTGCCTGCGGTGATGCGCTGACACTGCGCTACGAACGGCTGGCCGAGGCGCGGGCCGCGCTGCCGGGCGGGGCGCAGATGCACTGGACCTGAGGGGGCGGCCCCCGGATGGAGCTTCGGCCCGGCCAGAACTTCGGAGGTCAGAACTTCGGCAGGTCGCGGGCCTCGCCCTCGCGCAGGCGGGCCATCAGGCGGCCCAGCTCCGCGGCCTCGCCCGGGCCGAGCTTGCCGAGGAAGTGGCGGCCGTTCTCCTCGACCAGCGGGGTCGCTGCGGCAAGCAGGTCGCAGCCCGCGGCGGTCAGTTCGACCGTGGTCGTTCGCCGGTCGGGGGCGCCCGAACGCCGTTCGAGCCATCCGGCCTCTTCCATCTGGCGCAGCGCGCGCGAGAGCGCCGTCCGGTCCACCCCGATGAACTCGGCGATTTCCGACGGTTGCCGCAGGCCTTCGTTCTGCACGGCAAGCAGGGTGCACCATGTGATCCGCGTCAGGCCCAGCGTCCGCAGCGCATCGTCCAGCCGCCGTTCCTGTAGACGCGAGGTCAGCGTCATCTGGTAAAGCACGGATTCATGGAGCCGGTAGGCCGTGCTGGTCCGGTCGCTTTCACGGGCGCCGCCCTGCGGGCGGTCCGGCGGGGTGTGGGGCGGGCGTTCGGGGCGGGGCTGGGACATGGCGGCACGCTCCGGCATTGCGGCGCGCTTGTCAATTGCGCGCGGGGCGGGGCTGCGTTAAGGCGCGGCAACACCGGAGGTTACATGGCCGATTTGCAGGGCGTCGTCTTTGACAAGGATGGGACGCTGTTCGATTTCCACGCCACCTGGGGCAACTGGACGGCGCGCCTGACCGAGGTTCTGGCGCAGGGCGACGCGGCGCTTGGGGCGCAGATGGCCGATGCCCTGGGCTATGACCGCGACAGCGGCAGCTTTCGCAAGGACAGCATCGTCATCGCCTCGACCCCGCCAGAGATTGCCGCGCATCTGCTGCCGTTCCTGCCGGGGCGCGATCTGGGCGGGTTGGTGATGCAGATGAACCGCCTTGCCGCCGACGCCCCGCAGGCCGAGGCCGTGCCGCTGCGCCCCCTGCTGCGCGGGCTTCGGACGCGGGGGTTGCGGCTGGGCGTCGCGACGAACGACGCCGAAACGCCCGCCCGGACCCATCTGGAGGCGGCAGGGGTCGAGGATTGCTTCGACTTCATCGCCGGGTCGGATTCCGGCTGGGGCGGCAAGCCTGCGGCCGGGCAGCTTCTGGCCTTTGCCTCGGCCTTCGGGCTGCGGCCCGATGCGGTGGTGATGGTGGGCGACAGCCTGCACGACCTTGTCGCGGGACGGGCGGCGGGAATGCGCACGGTCGCCGTCCTGACGGGCATCGCGGGCACGGCCGATCTTGCGCCCTTTGCCGATGCTGTCTTGCCCGATATCGGTCATCTGCCGGACTGGATCGCGGCCCAGGCGGGTGCCGGCCCCGTCTGATTCATCCGCGCCGGCCGAAAACGACGCATTCGCGTCGGGAATGGAAATCCGGTGACGCGCGCCGCTTGCTGTTCTGTCGGAAACAGCAAGGGGGTGTCGCAATGACCGTCACGGAGGATATCGCGAGCGGTCCGGCCCGGCGAAAGCGGGCGGGCGGCCGCGCGGGCGGGCGTATCCGCGCGGGCACGGCGGTCATCGACCAGATGCCCTGGCGCATCCCCGAAAACCCCGACCGGCCCACCGAACCGCTGGACGAGGCCGGGGTCGAGGCCCTGCATCGTGGCTGCATGACGATCCTGCGGGATATCGGGATCGAGTTCCTGAACCCCGAGGCCTGCGCGATCCTGCGGCAGGCCGGTTGCCGGGTCGAGGGCACGAATGTCCGCATGGACGAGGATTTCGTGATGGAGATGCTGGCCCACGCGCCGGCAAGTTTCACCATCACCCCCCGCAACCCCGGGCGCGAGATCGTCATCGGCGGGCGGCACATGGTCTTCGTCAACGTCTCCAGTCCGCCCAACGCATGGGATCTGGAACGCGGCAAGCGCCCCGGCGATTTCGAGACCTTCCGCGAGTTCATGAAGCTGACGCAGTATTTCAACTGCATCCATGTCGCGGGCGGCTATCCGGTCGAACCGATCGACATCCATCCTTCGGTCCGGCATCTCGATTGCCTGCGGGAAAAGCTGATCCTGACCGACAAGGTGGTCCATGCCTACAGCCTGGGCGCCGAGCGGGTCGAGGACGTGATGGAGATGACGCGCCTTGCGGGCGGGCTCAGCCATGAGGCGTTCGAGGCGCGGCCGCGCATGTACACGAACATCAACTCGGTCTCGCCGCTCAAGCATGACCACCCGATGCTGGACGGGGCGATGCGCTGCGCCCGGCGCGGGCAGGCGGTGATCGTGACGCCGTTTACGCTGGCGGGGGCGATGGCGCCCGTGACGATGGCGGGCGCGGTCGCGCTCAGCCTTGCCGAGGGGCTGTCGGCGATTGCGCTCTTGCAATACATCAACCCGGGCTGCCCGGTGGGGATCGGAACCTTCACCTCGAACGTGGACATGAAGACCGGCGCGCCCGCCTTTGGCACGCCGGAATACATGCGCGCGACCCAGATGACCGGGCAGATGGCGCGGTTCTACGGGTTGCCGCTGCGATCGTCGGGCGTCTGCGCCGCGAATATCCCGGACGGGCAGGCGATGTGGGAAACATCGAACAGCCTTTGGGCGGCGGTGCAATCGGGCACCAACATGGTCTATCACGCGGCCGGCTGGCTGGAGGGCGGGCTGATCGCCAGCCCCGAGAAATTCGTGATGGATTGCGAGGTGCTGCAGATGATCCAGCGCTATTTCGAGCCCGCGACCTGGGCGACCACGCCCGAGGATATCGCGCTCGACGCCATCGCCGAGGTGGGGCCGCAAGGGCATTTCTTTGGCTGCCAGCACACGCAGGACCGCTATAGCACCGCCTTTTACGCGCCCATCGCATCCGACTGGCGCAACTTCGAGGCCTGGAGCCTCGATGGCGCGGTCGGCACGGCGGAACGCGCGCATCGCATCTACAAGGCCATTCTGGAGGAGTTCGAGCCCCCGCCGATGGAGGACGCCCATCGCGCGGCGCTGGAGGAATTCGTGGCCCGGCGCAAGCAGGAAGGCGGCGCGCCCACGGATTTCTGACCGGATGCCCTGCGCGGGGGCTCTGGCACCCGGCGGCGGCTGCGCCTAACCTGCGCCACAAAGGACAGGAACGGGCAGGACATGCGGCAGGCAGAGACAACGGGAATGCGGGCGGCCTTCGTGCTGGTCGGAACGGCGGCGGGCACGGGGTTCTGGCTGCTCGTCGAGGTGCTGGGCGATCTGCTGACCGATCCGCAATGGACGGTGGCGGTCTTTTCCTTTGCCGCCGTGTTCTTTGGCTGCCTTCTGGCGATGCTCGGACCCCTTGCCGCGCGCGCGGTGCTGCCCGCGGCGGGGCTGGCGCTGGTCGTTGCGGTCGCGCTGGGATGGGCGAGCGGGCGCCATGCGGACCCGTCGCGGTTTTTCGACCTGCAGTACCCGGGGATGGCCGCGCTGATCCTTGCGCTGGTGCCGATGCCCTTCCTGATCGCCGCGCGCCGGCGGGGTGAGGGGTGGCGGAACTATGCCGCCCTGTTCGGCCACGGCTGGAGCATCGTCGCCCGCTATGCGGCGGCGGCGATGTTCGTGGGGATCGGATGGCTGGTGCTGTGGCTGTCGGACCTGTTGCTGCAGGTGGCGGGGGTCGAGGTGATCGCGCGGCTGCGCGATGTCCCGGCCTTTCCCTACATCTTTACAGGGCTTGCGGCGGGGCTGGCGCTGGCCGTGGTGCATGAGTTTTCGGATTACGTCTCGCCCCAGCTGATGCTGCGGCTCTTCCGGGTGCTGATCCCGGTGGTTCTGGTCGTGGTAGGGGTGTTCCTGATCGCGCTGCCGCTGCGCGGGCTCGAGAGCCCGTTTGGCGGCGCCTCGGTCGCGGGGACGCTCTTGTCGATGGCGGTCGGGATCACGCTGTTGGTCAGCAGCGGAATCGATGCGAGCGATGACACCGCCGTCCACTCGCCCCTGCTGCGGTTGTCGGTGCAGGGGCTGGCGCTGATGCTGCCGATGATCGCGGGGCTGGCGGTCTGGGCGATCTGGCTGCGGGTCGGCGACTTTGGCTGGACGCCACAGCGGCTGATCGGCGCGGGAACGGCGGCGATCCTGCTCGGCTATGGTCTGGCCTATGCGCTGTCGGTGCTGCGGGGGCTGCTGTGGGGGGGACGCTGGATGCGCCATATCCGGCGGGCGAACATGGGTATGGCGATGATTCTGCCGGTCTATGCGCTGGCCTGGCTGACACCGCTGCTGCACCCGGAGCGCATTTCGGCGCAAAGCCAGCTTGCGCGCTATGACGCGGGCGGGGTCCAGCCGCAGGATCTGCCGTTATGGGACCTGGCCGGGGGCTGGGGCCATGCGGGCCAGGCGGTGCTGGACGATCTGCGCGTCCGGGCGGATGCAGGCGACGAACCGTTGGCGGCGGCGCTGGCCCGGCTGGATGCCGTGCCGCGCGACGGGCGCGAGATGCGCGAGGGGCTGCGGCGCGACCTGCTGGCGCTGATGCCCGTCCTGCCCGCATCCGAGGCTGACGTCGCGCAGCGTATCGTGGCCGAGGCGCACCCCGCCGAGATCCGGCTATGGCTGGATGGCTGCCTGCGTCCCACACCGGGCGGCAATCCCGGCTGCGTGCTGGTCGTGGCCGATTTTCTGCCGCGACTGCCCGGGGCAGAGGCCGTGCTTTTCTATGACAGCCGCGGCGGCTTTGTCGCGCAAGAGGCGTTTTCGCTGGCGGGCGGACCGGGCGCGGGCGCTGCGCCGCAGCGGCTCCGCGCCGCCCCGCTGGTCCCGGCGGATGCGGGAATTGCACGGCTCGATGCGCTGCACCAAGGTGATTATGCGATTGCGCCGCCCGACATCAACGCGCTGGTCATGGATGGCCAGAGCTTCGTCGTCCTGCCCTGAGGCGCGGTCCGGTGGCGTTTCACCCGAACCTGCGCCATGTCCGGCTGTTCAGCCTGTGCCTGTCGGTGGGGTCCATGACCGAGGCCGCATCGCGGATGGGCGTCTCGCAGCCCGCCGCCTCGCAGGCGCTCGCACGGCTGGAAACCGATCTGGCCGCGCCTTTGCTCGAACGGCGGCGGGGGGCCCTGTCGGCGACGGCCGAGGGGGCGCTGTTTGCCAGGCGGGCCGAGCGAGCGCTGGCCTTGGTGCGGGCGGGCTGTGCGGCGCTGGCGCGGCAACGACCGGTGCCCGGGGGCGCGACAGTTGATGCGCAGGCGCCCCGGCAGGAAACCCGGCAGGAAACCCGGCTGGAACATCGCCTGACCACGCCGCATCTGCGCGCCCTCTCGGCCTTTGCCGAGGCCGAGAGCTTTGCCGGTGCCGCGCGGCTTCTGGGGTTGTCCGAGCCTGCCGTGCAGCGCATGGCGCGCCATGTGGAGGCCCTGCTGGAGGTGCCGCTGTTCGAGGGGCCGCGCCACGCGCTGCATTTCTCGGCCGCCGGGCGCGAGGTCGCGCGCTGGTCGGCACTGGCGTTGAAGGAGCTGGAGAATGCCGCCGACGAATTGCGCGAGGCGCGGGGCGAATTCGCGGGCCTTGTCGCGGTGGGAACCCTTCCGCTGGCGCGGACGCAGATCGTGCCCGATGCCGTGTCGGTGGTGGCGCAGCGCCATCCCCGGGCGCGGTTCGAGATACTGGAAGGGGAATACAACCGCCATGTCGCAGATCTGGAACGCGGGCGTATCGACCTTCTGGTGGGCGCCTTGCGCGACGGCCCGCCGGGGCGGGGACTGGTGCAGGAACCGATCCTCGATTTCGACCTCGCCGTGGTGGCGCGGGCGGGGCATCCCCTGGACGGACGGGCAGGGATCGGCCCGGCCGAGATGGCGGCCTTTCCCTGGATCGTCGCCCGGCGCGGCACACCCTCGCGCGGGACGTTCGAGGAACTGGCGCAGGGATTCCCGCCTGACATGCCCGCAAGGCGCAGCGTCGAGACGGGATCACTTGTCGCGATACGCGGATTGCTGACACGCGGGGATCATCTGGCGCTTTTGTCCGCGCATCAGGTGCAATACGAAATCCGGTCGGGGTTGCTGACCACGCTCGATGCGGCGCTGCCCGGGAACCGGCGTCCCATGGGGATCACGACGCGCCGCGGCTGGATGCCCACGGCGCTGATGTCGGAATTCGTCGCGGCCCTGCGGCAGGCCGCGCGCGATCTTGGCTGAGCCCAGGCCAGAGACCCGCCCCGGGCCCGAGATCCGTCAGATCAGCCCGGCATGGCGCATGGCAGCGTCGATCCGCGCCTTGGTCGCGTCGGTCAGGGGCGTCAGCGGCAGCCGCACCTCGGCCGAGCATTTTCCGAGCCGCGAGAGGGCGTATTTCGCCCCCGCCAGCCCCGGTTCCAGGAAGATCGCTGTATGCAGCGGCATCAGCCGGTCCTGATAGTCCAGCGCCATGGCATAGTCGCCGGCAAGCGTCGCCGCCTGGAATTCGGCGCAGAGGCGCGGGGCCACGTTGGCGGTCACACTGATGCAGCCCACGCCGCCATGGGCGTTGAAGCCAAGGGCTGTCGCATCCTCGCCCGAAAGCTGGATGAAGTCGCGCCCGCAGGTCTCGCGCTGCAGGGACACACGCTCGATCTTGCCGGTGGCGTCCTTGACGCCGGCGATGCGTGGCAGTTTCGCCAGTTCGCCCATCGTTTCCGGCAGCATGTCGACGACCGAGCGGCCGGGAATGTTGTAGATGATGATCGGCAGGTTGCAGCAATCGTGCACGGCGGTGAAATGCGCGATCAGCCCCGCCTGCGTCGGCTTGTTGTAATAGGGGGTGACGACCAGCGCCGCATCGGCGCCGACCCGTTCCGCATGGCGGATCAGGCGCAGCCCCTCGGCGGTGCTGTTCGATCCCGCGCCCGCGATCACCGGCACACGTCCCGCGACGGCGCGCACGACCTCTTCGATCACGCGTTCATGTTCCTCGTGGCTGAGCGTGGGGCTTTCGCCCGTCGTGCCCACGGGCACGATCCCGGACGAGCCTTCGGCGATCTGCCATTCGACCAGCGCCTTGAGCGTGTCGAGATCCAGTTCGCCGTCCTTGAACGGCGTCACCAGGGCTGGAATGGACCCTTTGATCATGACACGCTTCTCCTTGATATGGGGCGGGAATCGCCCGGTCGATCCGGCGGAACCTAGCCCCCTGCGCGGGGCTTGCCAAGTTTGTGTGTTGCGGCCCCGGACCCAGGGGTTACTCTGCCCGCGACCCATGATGCCCGGAACAGAAAGAGCCTGCGCCCCGTGACCCCCTCGACCCGCGCCACCCGTGCCGCCTGCGCCCTTTTGCTTGCCACCACGCTGCTGACCGGCCTTGGCTGGGCCACGCCTGCCCATGCCGATCCCGCGCTGGAGGCCGCGCTGAAGCGCGTGGCGGCGCGGGACTGGGCGGCGGCCGGCGCCGCAGCGCAGCCGGCGGGCCCGGTCGCGGCCGATATCGTGGAATGGCACCGGCTGCGGGCGGGACAGGGCACGCTGGCCGAGGTTCAGGCCTTCCTCGCGCGGCGCCCCGACTGGCCGGGGCTGCCGTTCCTGCGCCAGAAGGGCGAAGAGGCGATGGCCGCCACCGCGCGCGGCCCCGAGGAGATCATCGCCTTTTTCGACGGCACGGCGCCCCTGACGGCCGATGGCGCCATTGCCCATGCGCTGGCGCTGCGGGTCGAGGGCCGGAACGAGGAGGCGGGCGCGGCGGCGGTCCGGCTGTGGCGCAGCTTTGCCATGAGCGCCGAACAGCACGATCAGGTGATGGCCGTCTTTGGCGATCTGCTGGCGCCACATCATCAGGCGCGGCTCGATGCGATGCTGGCGGCGGGGCACCGCCAGGATGCCGAACGGATGCTGGTACTGGTCGATCCGGCGCGGCGGCGGCTGGCCGAGGCGCGGATCGCCCTGCAGGCGCGCCAGCCGGGCGTCGATGCCCGCATCGCCGCCGTTCCGTCCGAACTGGCGCAGGATGCGGGCCTTGCCTGGGACCGGTTCGCCTGGCGGATGGTCAACAGCCTTTACGACAGCGCGACGGACCTGATCCTCGAACGCAGCACCTCGGCCGAGGCATTGGGCGAGCCTGCCACATGGGCGCCCCGGCGCGCGCTTCTGGCGCGGCGGGAAATGCGCGAGGGTGATCCCGCGCGGGCCTATCAGGTCGCCTCGCAGCATCATCTGGAGGCGGGCGCGGATTTCGCCGATCTCGAATGGCTGGCGGGGTTCATCGCGCTGCGCCTGCTGGACGATCCGCAAACGGCGCTGGTCCATTTCACCCGGCTGGCCGAGGGCGTGAGCAGCCCGATCAGCCTTGGCCGTGCAGGCTACTGGCTGGGGCGGACCCATGCGGCGCTCGGCAATGCCGAGGCCGCGCAAGAGGCCTATGCCTTTGGCGCGCAGCACCAGACATCGTATTACGGGCTTTTGTCGGCCGAGGCGGCGGACCTGCCGATGGACCCGTCGCTGGCGGGGCGGGAGACCTATGGCGACTGGCGCGAGGCAGGCTTTCGCGACAGTTCCGTCTTTCAGGCCGCGATGATGTTGCAAGAGGCCGGCGACCGCCCGCTTGCGCGCCGGTTCCTGCTGCATCTGGCCGAGGGGCTGCCCGCGCCCGATCTGGGCCGGCTGGCCGCCATGGCGCTGGAGATGGGCGAGCCGAACACAGCCCTTCTGATCGCCAAGCAGGCGGCGGCGCGGGGTGTGATCCTGCCGGAGCCGTATTTCCCGCTGACCTCGCTGGCCGATCTGGACATGCCGGTGCGGCGAGAGCTTGCGCTGGCCATCGCCCGGCGCGAAAGCGAGTTTGACCACACGGTGATCAGCCCGGCCGGCGCGCGCGGCCTGATGCAGGTGATGCCGGGCACCGCCGAGATGATGGCGCGCAAGCTGGGCGAACCCTATGATTTTGCGCGGCTGACCCGGGATGCCGATTACAATGCGCGTCTGGGTACCGCCTATCTGGCCGTGCTTATCGAGGAATTCGGGTCTAACCCCGTCCTTGTGGCCGCGGGCTACAATGCCGGACCCGGACGGCCCCGCACATGGATCAGGACGCTGGGCGACCCGCGTGAAGCCGATGTGGACGTGATCGACTGGGTCGAGATGGTGCCCTTTACCGAGACGCGCAACTACATCATGCGGGTGATGGAATCGCGGATGATCTATCGCGCGCGTCTGGCGGGTGGCCCCGTCCCCCTTACGATGGTGGCAGAGATGAAGGGGCGCTAGCCCCCACCTTGCGCTGCCGCCAGAGGGTAAAGAGACCCGCCCCGACCACGACCAGCGCGCCGATCGCGACATTCAGCCGAACGGTTTCCCCGAAAAGCGTGACCCCCAGGATCGCGACGAAGACCAGCTGAAGATAGGCAAAGGGCTGCACGGCGCTCGCCTCGGCGACCTCGTAGCACTTGATCAGAAGCCAGTGCCCGAGCGAACCCATGCAGCACAAGAGTGCCATCCATCCCCAGTCGGCGGCGGTCATCGGTTCCCAGAACCATATCCCGGCCGCGGTCATCGCGACGGCCCCGGTCGTGCCGGTCCAGAAAAAGCTGACCGCGCTGGTGTCCTGCCGCGCGGCATAGCGTGTCAGGAGCCCGTAAAGCGCGAACATGAACGCCGCCAGCAGCGGGATCGCGGCAAGGGGCGAAAAGACGCCGTAGCCCGGTTGCAGGATGATCAGCACCCCGGCAAAGCCGATGGCGATGGCCGTCCAGCGGCGCCAGCCGACCTTTTCGCCCAGAACCGGGCCCGAGAGGGCCGCGACCAGAAGCGGGTAGGAGGTGAAGACCGCGTGGCTTTCGACGAGCCCCAGCCGGGTAAAGGCCAGGATCATCACGCAGACCTCGCCGGCCAGCAGCAGCCCGCGGAAGATCTGCAAGAGCGGCTGCCGCGTCGCGGCGGCGGCGCGCACGCCCCCCGCCTGCCGCGCGGCCAGCGCGACGACAAAGGCCGCAAAGAACCAGTAGCGGATCATCACGACCATCAGCACGTTGTATTCCGCCGCCAGATGGCGCGAGAGCCCGTCCTGCAACGAAAAGACGAAGGTCGTCGCCACCATGAGCCAGATGCCGAGGCGGGTGTTCTGTTCGGTCATGTCGGGTTCAGCCATCCTGAAGTCATGTGGCGTTTCGATCCGTGTCCCGGCCGCCGTTCCACCGTAAAGCCCGCCGCCGCCAGCGCCCGGCGCACGAAACCGGCTGCGGTATAGGTCGCGAAACTGCCCCCCGGCTGCGTATGGGTCCCGACCTGCCGCATCAGGTCTTCGTCCCAAAGCTCGGGGTTCTTGGCTGGCGAGAAGCCGTCCAGGAACCATGCATCGGCCCGACCCTGCCACCGGGGCAGCGTTTCGCGCGCGTCGCCCAGGATGACCTCGGCCTCCAGCCCCTCGGTCACGATCCGGGTCGCGCCGGCCGCCCATTGGTCGAGGAACGGACCGGCGATCGCCGCTGCCTCGGGGAAGGCCTGCAACGCCCGGGCGATGTCGGTGGCGGGCAGGGGAAAGGCCTCGAAGCTCGTGAAACGGAGCGGGCCGGCTGTGCCCGCGCGCCGCCATTCCAGCAGTGCGGCAAGCATGTTGAGCCCCGTCCCGAACCCAAGCTCGGCGATGTGGAAGCCCGGGCGGAACCGGGCGGGCAGGTCGTTTCCTGCCAGAAACACATGCCGCGTCTCGCCCAGCCCGTCCCCGAGCGAGAAATAGGGGTCATCGAACCGGGTGGATACCGGCACCATGTCCGCGCGCCATTCGAGATCCGCCATCCGGTCCCGCTGGTCCGCAATCTGGTCCGGTCGCTGGTCGGACATGCTGATTTGCCTTACACCCGTTCGCGGGCGACAATGGGCAAGGGCGCGGGCAATGGCAATGGGCGATCTGGCGGTCGATGTAACAGTCGTGGGGGCGGGGATCTTTGGCCTTTCCATCGCTTGGGAATGTCTGCGCCGCGGCGCGCGGGTCCGGGTGATCGAACGTGACGGGATCGGCGCGGGGTCGAGCGGCGGTCTGGTCGGTGCCCTTGCACCGCATGTGCCCGAGAACTGGAACGGCAAAAAGGCATTCCAGCTGCAAAGCCTGCTGATGGCCCCTGATTTCTGGCACGGTGTGGCCGGTGCGGGCGGGCAGGACCCGGGTTACGCGCGGCTGGGGCGGCTGCAACCGCTTGCCGATGACCGCGCCGTCGCAATGGCAGAGGCCCGTGCCGCCGAGGCGCAGGTGCTCTGGCAGGGCGCCGCGATGTGGGAGGTCGTGACAGACCCGGGCCCATGGCGGCTGCCAAGCCCGACGGGGCGTTTCATCCGCGACACGCTCAGCGCGCGGTTGCATCCCCGGCAGGCGGTGCAGGCGCTTGCCGCGGCGATCCGCGCGCGGGGCGGAGAGATCGTCACGGGAAACGGTCATGGGACTGCCGGCCCGACAGTCTGGGCCACCGGCGCGACGGGGCTTGCCGATCTTTCGGCGGCGCTGGGGCGGGCGGTCGGCACCGGCGTCAAGGGGCAGGCGGCTAGCCTTGCCCATGACGCGCGCGACCTGCCGCAGCTTTTCGTCGATGGCCTGCATGTGGTGCCCCATGGCGACGGCACGGTGGCCATCGGTTCGACCAGCGAGCGGAGCTTTGACGCGCCCACCGGCACCGATGCGCAACTGGAGGCATTGATCGAGCGCGCGCGGCGTCTTGTCCCCGCGCTGGCGGAAGCGCCGGTGATCGAACGCTGGGCCGGTATCCGTCCCCGCGCGCGCAGCCGGGCGCCGATGCTCGGGCCATGGCCGGGGCGGCCCGGCCACTTCATTGCGAACGGCGGTTTCAAGATCGGGTTCGGCATGGCACCGATGGTCGCCGCCGTCATGGTCGACCTGCTGCTTGAGGGGCGCGATCAGATCCCGCCGGATTTCCGGGTCGGGGCAAGCCTCTGACCCCCTTCTGACCCTTGCCCAACCCGATCCACCGGGGCAAGGTGGCCCGCAAAACGAAAGGCAGATCCCATGCGGCATGGCGGCAAGATTTTGGTGGACCAACTGGCAATCCAGGGGGTGCGGCGGGTGTTTTCGGTCCCCGGCGAAAGCTTCCTTGCCGCGCTTGACGGCCTGCATGACAGCGGGATCGAGAACATCGTCTGCCGCCACGAAGGCGGCGCCGCGATGATGGCCGAGGCCCATGGCAAGCTGACGGGGCAGCCCGGCATCCTCTTCGTCACGCGCGGGCCGGGGGCGAGCAATGCCGCCTCGGGCATCCATGTGGCGCGGCAGGACTCCACCCCGATGATCGTGTTCGTCGGCCAGATCGCCCGCGATCACCGCGACCGCGAGGCCTTTCAGGAGGTCGATTACCGCGCCGTCTTTGGCACATTCGCGAAATGGGCGACCGAGGTTGATCAGACCGAGCGTCTGCCCGAATATATCAGCCGTGCGTTCCATGTGGCGACCTCGGGGCGGCCGGGGCCCGTGGTGCTCGCCCTGCCCGAGGATATGCTGAGCGCGCTCTCCGACGCGCCCGACATCCCCGCCCGCGCAGCCCGTCCGCCTGCCGTCTGCGAGGGCCAGATCGACGCCCTGCTGGACCGCCTGTCGCAGGCAGAGCGCCCGTTGGTGATCGCGGGCGGGTCGGTCTGGTCTGCCGGGGCCGCAGAGGATCTGGCCGCGTTCGCGCGCGCCTTCGACCTGCCGGTCGCCGTCAGCTTCCGCCGTCAGGACCGGATGGATAACCGCCATCCGAATTATGTGGGCGACCTGAGCGTGGGCATGAACCCGCGCCTTGCCACGCGCCTCAAGGATGCGGATTGCCTCCTGATCCTCGGGTCGCGCTTCGGCGATATCGCGACCGACGGCTATACGCTGGTGAACCCTGCCGCGCCGGGCAAGACGATCCTGCACGTTCATTCCGACGCCGACGAACTGGGCCGCGTCTGGCGCCCCGATGTGGCGGTCGCCGCCCCCGCGCCCGAGGTGATCGCCCATCTCGCCCGGCGCACCGGCCCGGCAAACCCCGCCTGGACCCGATGGACCCGCGCCGCGCGCGCGGACTATGAGGCCTGGACGAAACCCGTCCCCACCCCCGGCGCCGTCCAGCTGGAAGAGGTCATGCGCTGGCTGAGCGAGACGCTGCCCGAAGATGCGATCGTCACCAACGGCGCGGGCAACTATGCCGCCTTCCTGCACCGTTACTATCGCGCGCGGGCCTTTCCGGCACAGCTGGCCCCCACCAGCGGCAGCATGGGCTACGGATTTCCGGCGGCGGTGGCGGCCAAGCTTGAACATCCCTCCCGCACCGTTGTCTGCATGGCGGGCGATGGCTGTTTCCAGATGACATTGAACGAACTATCCACCGCCCGCCAATACGACGCGGCCGTCATCACGATCGTCGCGAATAACGGGCGCTACGGCACGATCCGGATGCATCAGGAACGCCATTACCCGGGGCGCGTCAGCGGCACCGATCTCTTCAACCCCGACTATGCCGCGCTGGCCCGCGCCTATGGCGGTCATGGCGAACTGGTGGAACGGACGGCGGATTTCCCGGCGGCCTTCGCCCGCGCGCAGGCAGCGGACGTGCCGGCGGTGATCGAATTGCGCCTCGACCCCGACATGCTCACCCCCGGCAAAAGCCTCAGCCAGACCCGGGCCGAGGCGATGAAGCACGACTAACCGCGACAGGCCTGTGCCGCGCCCCCGCTCCGGGGCGCGCATCAAACCCCGTCAAAGCCGCTTCTCCATGAAGAGGTTCGAAGGGATATCCGGATAGCCGCCGAACGGCCCGCATTCGCGATAGCCCACGCTGCGGTAAAGCGCACAGGCGGCGCTCAGTGCCGGGCCCGTCTCCAGCCGCAGAACGGGCAGCCCAACCGCCCGCGCGCGTTCCTCCAGCGCCTGCATGAGGGCGCGGGCAACCCCCAGCCCCCGCGCCCGGTCCCGCACGAACAGGCGCTTGATCTCACCGTAATCGCCCATCTCCACCAGCGCGACACAGCCAAGCGCCCCGCCCGCGTCGCTTGCGACAAGAAAGGTCGTGCCCTTGGCCGCAAGTTCCTCCGCGGAAAAGCTGAAGATCTCCTCGGGCGGGAAAACCGTTTCCAGAAACCGCTGGCTTTCCCCGGCCAACGCCCGCCCCTCGGGGCTGAGCGGTGAGGCAACGGCGATGGTGATCTGCATTTCCCGCGGTTCCTCGTGGTGGCGACGGGGCTCTCCCGCCCGTCTTCGGCGCTGGCGCGCCTCATCCCGTTGGGCCGGGCCGCGCGACGCGCGGTCTGCGCGCGCAACCCCGCCTCTTCTGCGCCAGTCCGGCGCCCCCCGCAAGCGATATGCCGCGGCACGGTCGCAATCCGCCACCCTTTCCGCCCTTCTTCTTGGCCAAAAATATCCCGGGGTCCGGGGCAGAGCCCCGGTCCGGCCTCCCCATTCCCCGCCGCCGGTTGACTTTACCCGCCGGTTTCCCAAGGATGCCGGACCGCCCGACCCATGGGCCCTGACTTTCGACGGACCGGACCTTGCGCTTTACCCGCCTGCGGCTGAACGGCTTCAAGAGCTTTGTCGACCCCACGGATCTGGTGATCGCCGAGGGGTTGACCGGCGTTGTCGGCCCGAATGGCTGCGGCAAATCCAACCTGCTCGAGGCGCTGCGCTGGGTGATGGGGGAGAACCGCGCCTCGGCCATGCGCGGCGGCGGGATGGAGGATGTGATCTTTGCAGGGACCAGCAGCCGCCCCGCGCGCAACTTCGCCGAGGTGGCGCTGACCCTGGACAATGCCGAACGCCTCGCGCCCGCCGGGTTCAACGACAGCGACGCGCTGGAAGTGGTCCGCCGGATCACCCGCGATGCCGGCTCGGCCTACAAGGTCAATACCCGCGACGTGCGGGCACGCGATGTGCAGATGCTTTTTGCCGACGCCTCGACGGGCGCCCATTCGCCGGCGCTGGTGCGGCAGGGCCAGATCGTCGAACTGATCAGCGCCAAGCCCAAGGCCCGCCGCCGCATACTGGAAGAGGCCGCGGGCATCTCGGGGCTTTACCAGCGCCGGCATGAGGCGGAACTGCGGCTGAACGCGACCGAGGCGAACCTGGCCCGGGTCGAGGATGTGACCGAGGCGCTGGCCGCGCAATTGCAGACGCTCGCACGGCAGGCCCGGCAGGCGGCGCGCTACCGCGAACTGGGCGAGGCATTGCGGCGGGCCGAGGGGATGCTGCTTTTCCGGCGCTGGCGCGAGGCAGAGGTCGCGCAGGCGCAGGCGGCCGGGGCCGAGGCGGGCTGCCGGCGCGATGCGGCGCTGGCCGAGGCCGCAGCGCGCGACGCGGTTGCCGCCCGGGAAGGGGCCGAGGCGGCACTTCCCCCCCTGCGCGAGGAAGAGACGATCGCGACGGCGGTGCTACAACGGCTGATCGCGGAACGCGACATGCTGCAGGATCAGGAAACCCGCGCCCATGCCGCCATTGACGCGCTGCGCGCACAGGTGACGCAGATCCTCCGCGATACCGAGCGGGAAGCGGGCCTCAACCGCGATGCCGAGGAAACGATCACCCAGCTGGAATGGGAGACCGCGCAGCTTGCGAAGGCCGGAGAGGGCCATGAGGCGAGGCTGGCCGCCAGCGCCGATGCCGCGCGCGAGGCGGCCTCGACCCTCGCCGCGCGCGAAGCCGACCTGAGCGCCGTGACCGAGGATGTGGCGCGTCTTGCCGCCCGTCATCAGTCCGCCCATCGCGCGCTGGCCGAGATCCGCACGACGCTGGAAAAGGCCGAGGGCGAGAGCCTTCGCGCCCGTTCCGCCGAGACGGCGGCGGCGGAGGCGCTCGCCCGGGCCGAGGAAGAGGTCACGGCGGCGGAAGAGGCAGGTGCCACCGCGCTCGACCTGTCGGAGGCCGCCGAGGCCCGCCTTGCCGAAGCCGAAGCGGCCCGCGCCGCCGCCCAGTCCGCCGAAGCCGAGGCGCGCGCCGCCCGCTCTGGCGCCGAGGGCGAGGCGAGCGCGCTTCGCGCCGAATGGGGGGCGCTGTCGCGGCTGGTCACCCGTGACGCGGATGGCGGAACGCAGATCCTCGACCGCCTGCGGGTGGTGCCGGGATATGAACAGGCGCTTGGCGCGGCCCTTGCCGACGATCTGCGGGCGCCCGAGATTTCCGATGCCGGGGCGACCGGCTGGGCCCTGTTGCCGGACTATCCGGCGCCGCAGCCGCTGCCCGCCGGGGCAGAGCCGCTTGCGGCGTGGGTCGAGGCGCCGCCCGTTCTTGCGCGCCGCCTTGCGCAGGTCGGTCTTGTGCCGCCCGACCATGGCGCGGCCCTGCAACCTGATCTGAAGCCGGGGCAACGGCTCGTCTCGGCCGCCGGCGATCTCTGGCGCTGGGACGGCTTTCGGAGCGCCGCGGCCGATGCGCCCTCGGCGGCGGCCCTGCGGTTGCAGCAGCTCAACCGGCTTGCTGCGCTGGAACGCGATCTCGATCAGGCCGAGGGCCGCGCCGATGCCGCGCGCGAGGCGCATGAGGCCGCGCAGGCGCATCTTGCCGGGGCCGTGCGGGCCGATCAGGCCGCGCGGGACGACCGGCGGGCGGCGGATGCCCGCCTGACCGAGGCGAACCGGGCCCTGTCGCGGGCCGAGGCGGACAGGTCCGTCGCAGGTGGCCGGCTGGAGGCCGCGCGGCTGGCCCGTTCGCGCCATGAGGATGAGGCCGGCGAGGCGCGGCTGCGTCTGTCCGAGGCCGCGGCGGCGGTCGAGGATCTGGGGGATCTGGATCAGGCCCGCGCGGGGGTCGAGGATCTGCGCACCGCGGTCGAGGCCGCGCGCATGACGATGATGACCCGCCGCGCGGCCCATGACGAAACGCGCCGCGACGGCGAGGCGCGGGTTCGCCGCGCGCAGGAGGTCGCCAAGGAACTGGCCACCTGGCGCAACCGGCAAGAGACGGCGGCGCGGCGGGGCGCGGATCTGGCGGCGCGGCGCGCGAAGGCCGAAGCCGACCTGACCGAGGCGCAGGAGCGCCCGCTGGAACTCGCCGAGCGGCGGGAAGAACTGGGTGAGGCCGCCCGGGGCGCGGAAATCCGCCGCGATGCAGCCGGCGCGGCCCTTGCCGAGGCCGAGGCGGCATTGCGCGCGGCCCTCGATGCTGAACGCGAGACCGAGCGCCGGGCAGGCGAGACGCGCGAGGCCCGCGCCCGCGCCGAGGCCCGGCTTGAGGCCGCGCGCGAGACGCTGGCACTTGCCGCCGAGCGTATCCGCGAAGAGACCGAGGAGGAACCGGCGGCGCTGCTCGCCCGGCTCGGGCTCGACCCCGATGCGATGCCCCCCGCCGAAGAGATCGAGGCCGAGATCATCCGCCTCCGGCGTAGCCGCGACGGGCTTGGCGCGGTCAACCTGCGCGCCGAAGAGGACGCGCGCGAGGTTCAGGGCGAATACGACACGCTGACGACCGAAAAGGCCGATCTGCAGGAGGCGGTCAAGAAGCTGCGCGCCGGGATCGCCGGGCTGAACCGGGAGGGGCGCGAACGTCTGCTGGCGGCGTTCGAGCAGGTGAACCGCAATTTCGCCATGCTCTTCACCCATCTCTTTGGCGGGGGCGAGGCACGGCTGGTTCTGGTCGAATCCGAGGACCCGCTGGATGCCGGGCTCGAGATCATGTGTCAGCCTCCGGGCAAGAAACTTGCCACGCTGTCGCTGTTGTCGGGCGGGGAACAGACGCTGACTGCGATGGCGCTGATCTTTGCGGTATTCCTTGCCAACCCGGCCCCGATCTGCGTGCTGGATGAGGTGGACGCCCCGCTGGACGACGCGAATGTGACCCGGTTCTGCGACCTCCTGGACGAGATGACGCGGCGCACCGACACGCGGTTCCTGATCATCACCCACCATGCCGTGACCATGGCGCGCATGGACCGGCTGTTCGGCGTCACCATGGTGGAACAGGGCGTCAGCCAGCTTGTCAGCGTCGACCTGAAAAAGGCCGAGGCGATGGTCGCCTAGACCAGCGCCAGCACGCCCACAACGCCGAGCGCGACGGCCCATGTCCGCCAGAGCGCATGGCAGGCGGCCTCGACATCCGCAGCATCCAGCGTCCGGCGGCCTTCCGGGTGGACAAAGGGAAAATCCTGCATCCGCCCGTCATAGCTGCGCGGCCCCGCCAGCGCCACGCCCAGAACCGGGGCCATTGCCGCCTCGGGCCAGCCGGCGTTGGGGGACCGGTGCAGCGCCGCGTCGCGCCGGATCAGGGGCCAGATGTCGGCGCGCAGATGCGCCGCCGCGATCAGGATGGCGGTCAGACGCGCGGGCACCCAGTTCAGCAGGTCGTCGAACCGCGCCGCCGCCCAGCCGAAATCCTGATGCCGGGGCGTACGATAGCCGATCATGCTGTCGGCGGTGTTGGTGATCTTGTAAAGGAGCAGCCCCGGCAGCCCGAGGATCAGGAACCAGAAGGCCGGGGCGATCACCCCGTCCGACAGATTTTCTGCCCCGCTCTCGATTGCCGAGCGGGCGACGGCGGTTTCATCCATAGGGGCGGTGTCGCGGCTGACGATCCGGGCCACCATGCGCCGCCCCTCGGGCAGGCCCATGCGCAGACCGGCAGCCACCGCGCGGACATGATCCACAAGGCTGCGCTGCGCCAGAAGGATCGCCGCGATCACGATCTGGAACGGCGCGGGCAGTTGCGACAGCACCCCCCCGAGGAACAGCGCCCCAAGGCCGAGCGCCAGCATCACCGCGATGCCCCTCGCCTTGCGCGCCGCGCCATGGTTGAAGCGGGCATCGCACCAGCCCACGGCGCGCCCCATCAGGACCGCCGGGTGCGGCAGCCGTTGCCAGAGCCAGCGCGGCTCGCCCATTGCCGCGTCCAGCAGCAGCGCAAGAAAGAGCATCGCCGCAAAGCTCATGCCAGCAGCGCCTTTTCCAACCGGTCCCAGCCCGGCCCGTCGGGCAGCCCCAGCCGCAGCCAGGTGCGGCTATAGGGAAAGATGCGGCTCCAGATCCGGTGGCGGGCAAGCCGCGCCTGCCACGCGGCGGCGTCATCGACCGCATAGAGCCGGAAAAGCGTCGTTCCCCCGACAACCGGCGCGCCGATCAGGGCGTCGAGCCGTGCCGCGTCGCGGGCGAGCCGGGCGCGCGTTTCCCTGGCCCAGCCCTCATCCGTCAGCGCCGCCGCGCCGATGGCCAGCGCGGGTCCTGAAACCGGCCAGGGCCCCAGCATCCCGGCCAGCCGCGCAATCAGCGCCGGATCACCGATGGCAAAGCCCAGCCGCAGCCCCGCAAGGCCCCAGAACTTGCCAAAGGACTTGAGCACGATCATCCCCGGCTCGGCCGCCCGCGCAATGGCCGAGGCGTCCGGCATCACGTCGCAAAAGCTTTCGTCCACGATCTGGAGGGGCGCGCGGTGCCGGTCCCAGAGCCGCCCGTCGGGGTTGTTGGGATGCACCACGACCGAGGCGGCGGCGCCGTCCGCCAGCGTCCATCCCTCTGCCGCAAAGGCCGCGGCATGTTCATTGTAGGTGGGTTGCCGGATCGTCACGGCCCCAGGTGGGGCAAGCGACGGTATCCGCGCGATCAGCGCCGAGGCGCCGGGCGCCGCAAGCACGGCCGCGCCTTCGGGCACCGACCAGAAGCGGCGGGCGGCATCCTCGAGCGCCGCCGCGGCGGTGCGGTCGGGCAGGGCGGTCCAGCAGTCGGCCGAAAGCTGCGGGATGGGGTAGGGGCGCGGGTTGATGCCGGTCGAAAGATCCAGCCAGTCCGCCCGCGTGCCGCCATACTGCGCCGCCGCCGCATCGACGCCGCCGCCGTGATCGCGTGTTGTCCCCGTTCTGGCCGTCATGGGCACCTCCGTCAGGGCCCATCAAGCCTATGCCGGCGTCCCGTGCAAGCCTCAGGTGCAGCCGTGGGGGGCGTCAAAGTCCGGATCGGGGTTGATCGGGATGATCCGGTTCGGGTTTATCGTGTCGTGGCTGTAGTGATAGTGGCGAACGATATGCTCGAAGTTCACCGTGCCCGCCACGCCCGGCCATTGATAGAGCTCACGCGTATAGGCCCACAGGTTCGGGTAGTCGATGATCCGGCGCCGGTTGCACTTGAAATGCAGGTGATAGACCGGGTCGAACCGCACGAGCGAGGTAAAGGCGCGCCAGTCGGCCTCGGTCACGCGATCCCCCGCCAGATAGCGGTTCTTCGACAGGTGGTCCTCCATCCAGTCGAGCGTCTCGAAGACGCCGCGCACGGCCTCGTCATAGGGGGCCTGTTCGGTCGCGAACCCAGCCTTGTAGACACCGTTGTTCAGCCCGTCATAGACGCGCGTGTTGATTTCCTCGATCTGGTCGCGCAGGTCCTCGGGCCAGTAGTCGTCGCTGTTGCCGGTGATCCCGTCGAAGGCCCCGTTGAACATGCGGATGATCTCGGAGCTTTCGTTCGAGACGATCGTGTTCCGCGCCTTGTCCCAGAGGACGGGCACCGTCACATGGCCTGAAACATCGGGCTTCGCGCGCGTGTAGAGATCGCGCAGGAAGGGCAGGCCGAACAGATCGTCGCCCGTCGCGCCGGGAAAGTCGGTCGAAAAGGTCCAGCCGTCCTTCAGCATGTCGGGATGGACGGCGGAAACGCCGATGTGATCCTCCAACCCCTTCAGCACGCGGAAGATCAGCGTCCGGTGCGCCCAGGGGCAGGCGTATGAGACATAGAGGTGATAGCGCCCGCTTTCGGCGGCAAAGCCGCCCTCGCCCGAGGGACCGGCGCTGCCGTCCGCCGTGATCCAGTTGCGGAACCCCGAGGTCGAGCGGACGAATTTGCCGCCCGTGCGTTTGGTGTCATACCAGTCGGCGTTCCAGACGCCGTCGATCAGCTGGCCCATACCATATCTCCTTTGCGTTTGGGGACAAGGTGGGCCGCCGGGCGCGAAAGGCCAACCCCCGGCCCCGCGCAGGGCCCGCGCGGCGCTGCACAGACCGGCGCGGGAACCACGGCGGGCAATGGGCGTTCCAAACCTGTTCGGGTTAACTTGATTTTCATGACCGAAAGCGCATCCTGAGTGTAAGGAATCGGATTTCGGGTCGGGGGCCATCATGCTGGAATATCTGCCGCAGGATCTGCGAGAGGCCATCGCAGCCGCCCATCGCCGTGAACAGCGGCGCAAGGGGCGTCTGTGTGTGCATGTGAACGGCGCGGTCTATCCGATCCTGCGCTGGTGGGAAGACGGCTTTGCGCTGGATGGCCGGCTGGCCCCGCAGCTTCGCGGGCATGTGGATGTCTATGACGGGCCGCGTCATATCTGTCGCGGCCTGATCGTCGCATCGCTGGATGACGGCGAAGAGGTCGTCTGCGAATTCAAGCGCAACACGATGGTCGGCACGACCCCGCCGCTCGATTTCATCCGGGAGGGGGAGGCGCCCGCGGGGTTCATCCCCCGGTTCTGACCCCGGTTCCGACTCCGGTTCCGGCGGGCCACGCGGGTGCGGTCAGACGCATCCGGCCGTGTCGGCGCGGCCATGGAGTTGCGAGCGTTTCTGAAGATGCGACTTGCCTAGCCGCAGCTAGGGTGCAACCTGGCATCGGGCCTCGCAGGCAAGCCTGTCGGTGCGGACGGGGCTTACTGTGCGGCGGGGCCTTGGGCGCAGTCGGTTCGGGCGCAGTCAGTTTGGGCACTGTCGGATTGCGTCGGTGCCAGCCCATCCCACCTGTCATCGGAAAGGTGTGTTCGACCTCCTGCAGCCGGGGTGCCCCCTACCTCTGCGCCCGGGCCAGCGCGATGCGATCCTGCAGGCGATAGGCCTGGATCAGGGGCGGCATGAACCACGGCTTGCCGGCGTAAAGCGGAACGAAGGGCGGCGGGCGCATGTCAAAGGCCGACCGCGCCGCGTCATCCCCCAAAAGCTTGAGCGCCGCGCGGTTCCCGATCCATGGCGCCCAGACCACGCCCGACCCGCAGAACCCGGTCGCATAGGTCAGGCCCTTGTGCTCGAATATCCGGGGGATCATGTCCTGGTGCATCGCGACATTCCCGAACCAGCTATGGCTGAGCGTCACGCCCTCCAGTTCCGGAAAAAGTTCGATCAGGCCCTGCCGCAGCATGATCGTGGGATGCGCCGAGTCGCCGGATTGCGTCGCGTCCCGCCCCCCGAGCAGGATGGAACGGCCGTCGGGCGAGGGGCGGTAGTAATAACCGAGCACCTTGCCCTCGCCCACCATCATGCGCCGGGGCATCAGGCGGTCCATCACCTCGGGCGTCAGCGGCTCGGTCGCGATCATGCGGCTGCGCACCGGCACAAGGCGCCGCCGCAGATAGGGCGCCGCGCCGTCCGTATATCCGTTGGTGCAGACCAGAACCTGCCGGGCCGCGAGCTCGCCCCCGGATGTGACGACGCGGAACCGCCCCTTGTCGCCCTCGATCCCGGTCACGGCGATGCCGGAATGGACCGACGCGCCGGCCGCAAGCGTGATCCGCAGGATTTCGGCGTGAAATTTCGCAGGATGCAGCCCGCCGATATCCATCCGGACCGAGCCGCCCCGGTAATAGTCGGTGCCCACATAGCGGCGCTGTTCCGCATGGGGCACGGCAAAGGACTCGATCCCCAGCTTGCGATGCAGGTTCTCGGCGCTGCGGGCGGCAGCCTCATATTCCCGGGCGCCGATCACGCCATAGAACCGGCCCGTCTGCTGGAAATCGCAGTCCAGCCCCTCGGCCCGGATCATGTCCCGGAGGAATTCGCGCGCGGTCTTGCCCTCGGCCTCGATGGCCAGCGCGCGTTCCTCGCCATAACGGCGGCGAAGCTGGTCAAAGCCCAGCCGGATATTTCCGCTGGTGATGCCGCCATTGCGGGACGATGCGCCCTCGCCCGGGTTCATCCGGTCAAGGACCGTGACCGCCCGCCCCGCCCGTGCCAGCGTCAGGGCGGCCGAGAGACCCGCATAGCCCGCCCCGACGATGACGACATCCGCCGATTTCGGCAGGGCCCGTTCAGGCAGCGGGCGGGGCGGCGCGTCTTCCCACCAATAGGGGGTGTTCCGGGCGGCGGCGGGCGTGGTCATCGGCTTTTCCAGGCTGGTTCTTGACGCAGCCTTCGGTGTGCCCCGGGTCGTGCGCGGCGTCAACGGTGCCGTATCAGACACCACCCATCCGCCCGGGGTTACGCCCCGCGAAAGATCGCGACCGCATCCGCCACAAGTTCGGCCGTGTCCCGCGCAATCTGCCCCGACGGACGATGAAGCCCATCTTCCAGCCCCACCCGCGTGGACCAGCGCCGGGCCTTCGCCTGTCGGACGAAATGCCAGACCGTTGCATCAAACCCGTGCAGCAGGACAGGGCGGCGAATGCCTGCATCCTCAAGCACGGCGGCGATGCCACTGGCCTCCTGATCGGCGCGGGTAATGTCCTGTTCCTCAATCTCGATCAGGATGCGCAGGACCCGGTCGCGTTCGGGCAAGGCGGCAAGACGGTGCGCATCGGCCACGGTGGCAAGCCCCGCCTCGACGCCGACCCCGATCTGCTGCAAGAGGGCGATGATCGCGGGTGCATCGGGTTCGGAGAGGTTGACCGATGCGTAATCCGGCAGAACCCGCCAGTTCCGGATCGCGGCGCGGGTCCGGGTCTCATCCGCCTCGATCCAGGCCCCGGTCGAGACGCCGGTCAGCGTACCGGGGCAGGCCGCGCGGATCGCCGTCATCACCTCATCCACATGCGCCAGGCTTTCCCGCCCCTCGGGGTTGCGGGCGTGGATGTGCAGCTCTGCCGCGCCGGTGTCGATGGCAGCAACGCTTGCCGCCACCATTGCCGCCGTGGTCAGGGGCAGGGCGGGATGATACCCGGCCGGGCGTGCGCCGTTGATGCAGGCCTGAACGATCATGGGCGACTTTCCCCCCCGTAGGCTATTGCAGGTCGCGAAAAGCCGCCTGCAGTCGTTCGACCGCCTCGACCACCCGTGCGCGGGGTGTGGCGAAGTTGAACCGCAGGAACCGTTCTCCGCCGCTGCCGAAGGTCTTGCCGTGATTGGCGGCGATCCGCGCCTCGGTCTGGACGCGGTGCAGGACTTCGGCCTCATCCATGCCGGTGCCCGAAAAATCCACCCAACTGAGATAGGTCGCCTCCAGCGGCATGGCCTGCACACCGGGGATCGCGTTCAGCCCGTCCTCCAGTATCCTCCGGTTTCGGTCCAGATAGGGCATCAGCGCATCGACCCAGGCCGCACCCTCGGGCGAATAGGCGGCGGTCGCCATGAAGATACCGAAGCTGTTGGGCGATATCCCCAGCGCCATGATCTTTTTCCCGATGCGGGCCCGCAGATCGGGGTCGGGGACGATCAGGTTGCCGGTATGGCTGCCCGCGATGTTGAAGGTCTTGGTCGTCGCGGTCATCATCACCAGCCGGTCCGCGATGTCCGGTGCGGCAAGGGTCATAGGGTGGTGGCGCTGGCCGGGAAAGACCAGATCGTGGTGGATCTCGTCCGAGATTAGGATCAGGTCATGCCGCTTTGCGAAATCGGCCAGCGTGCGCAGTTCGTCCTGCGTCCAGACGCGCCCGCCCGGGTTATGGGGCGAGCAGAGGATCACCATCCTTTCGCGCCCGGTCATCTGCGCATCATAGGCAGCGAAATCCATCTCATACCGGCCGTCGCGCAGCACGAGGGGGCATTCCACCACCTCGCGGTCCGCGGCGCGGATGACCCGGGCAAAGGCATGATAGACCGGCGTGAAAAGCACGACGCCATCGCCGGGCGCGGTGAAGGTCTCGACACAGACCGAGGTGCCGTGGACCAGCCCGTGGGTCGTGAAGATCCAGTCGGGTTCGACCCGCCAGCCGTGGCGCGTCTCCATCCACCAGGCGATGGCGGCGTTGTAGTCGCGCGGATCGCCGAAATAGCCGTAGATGCCATGATCTGTCATCGACCGGAGCGTTTCGGTCACGCAGGCCGGCGGGCGAAAGTCCATATCCGCGACCCACATCGGAATGCCGTCGGCGGCGCTGACGCCATAGGCGGCCTCCATCCCGTCCCACTTGGCCGAATGCGTGCCGCGCCGCTCGATGATCTCGTCGAAATTCATGCTGTCCCTCGTCTGTTTGGGCGCAGTCTGGCGCGGCGGGCGGGGAATGTCACCCGCTCTTGCAACGAGGGCGTCGGCACCGTAAATCCGGGGCATGACGTTGCGCTCGATCCTGATCCATCCCGACCCGCGCCTGAAAAAGGTCTGCGCCCCCGTGCCCGAAATCACGGATGAGGTGCGCGCCCTTGCCGCCGACATGCTGGAAACGATGTACGAGGCGCCGGGGGTGGGCCTTGCCGCGCCGCAGATCGGCGTGATGAGCCGCATCATCGTCATGGATTGCGTCAAGGACCCCGAGGCCCCGCCGCGCCCCATGGTCCTGGTGAACCCCGAGATCATCTGGACCTCCGAGGCGACGAACATCCATGAGGAAGGCTGCCTCTCGATCCCGGACCAGTTCGCCGAGGTGGAACGCCCCGCCGAGGTGCGCGTCCGCTGGACGGGCCTTGACGGAAGCACGCAGGAAGAGACGTTTGACGGGCTCTGGGCGACCTGCGTCCAGCATGAGATCGACCACCTGAACGGCAAGCTCTTCATCGACTACCTCAAGCCGCTGAAACGGCAGATGATCACCCGGCGCATGGAAAAGCTCAAACGGGAACGGGCGCGGGCGTGACGGTTCGTCCGTTCGTTCCGTGGCCTGACCGGCGGCTGATGACGGTGGCCGAGCCGGTAGCCGGGGTGACGGACGACATCCGCAGGGTCTGGGCCGATATGGTCGAGACGATGGACGCGATGCCGGGCTATGGCCTTGCGGGGCCGCAGATCGGCGTGATGCAGCGGCTGGCGGTTGTGGACTGTTCCGATACGCGGGGGCAGGCGGTGCTTCTGGCCAATCCCGAGGTGCTCCATTCCTCGGTCCAGTTCCGCGAGCATGAGGAGGCAAGCCCGAACCTGCCCGGCGTTTCCGCCGTCATCTCTCGTCCCCGGGCCGTGACGGTCCGGTTCCTCAACGCCAAAGGAGAGGTGGAGGAACGCGATTTCGTCGGGCTTTGGGCGACATCGGTGCAGCACCAGATCGACCATCTGAACGGGCGGATGTATTTCGACCATCTGAAGTCATTGAGGCGCCGGATGCTGATTGCCCGCGCCGAAAAGATGCGGAGGCGGGGATGAAGGTTGTCTTCATGGGAACGCCCGATTTCTCGGTCCCGGTGCTTGAGGCGTTGCATGACGCGCATGAAATCGTTGCGGTCTATTGCCAGCCCCCCCGTCCCGCCGGCCGGGGCAAAAAGGACCGGCCGACACCCGTTCATGCGCGGGCCGAGGCGCTGGGGCTGACCGTCCGTCATCCGGTCAGCCTGCGCGGGGCGGCCGAACAGGCGGATTTCGCGGCACTGGGTGCGGATGTCGCGGTGGTGGTGGCCTATGGGCTGATCCTGCCGCAGGCGGTCCTGGATGCGCCGCGCCTGGGCTGTCTGAACATCCACGCGTCGCTTTTGCCACGCTGGCGCGGCGCGGCCCCCATCCATCGCGCGATCCTGGCGGGCGATGCGGAAACCGGTATCTGCATCATGCAGATGGAGGCAGGGCTAGATACCGGGCCGGTCCTGTTGCGCAAGGCGACGGCAATCGGCACACAGGAAACGACCGGAATGCTGCATGACCGGCTGAGCGAGATCGGCGCGGGGCTGATCCTTGAGGCATTGGAGCGCCTGCCGGCGCTTCGGCCCGTGCCGCAGCCCGAGGCGGGCGTGACATATGCCGCCAAGATCGACAAGGCCGAGGCGCGGATCGACTGGACCCGCGCGGCAGTCGAGGTCGATCGCCAGATCCGGGGCCTTTCGCCCTCCCCGGGGGCGTGGTGCGTGGCGGTGGGGGAAAGGCTGAAACTGTTGCAGAGCAGCGTCTCGGATGGGCGCGGCGCCCCGGGCGAGGTTCTGGAGGGCAGCGGCCTGACGATCGCCTGCGGCGCCGGGACCGGCGCCGTCACCATCACGCAGGCGCAGCGCGAGGGCAAGCGCCCGATGCCGGTCGAGGAATTGCGGCGGGGTCTGCCCCTGCCGCCGGGAACGCGGCTGGCCTAGACCCGGGGCGGGCGCGCCCGGTAGACCGGCAACCGCCAACCCAGCGCAAGGCTGCCCGCCCTGAGCGCCAGCGTGACCAGCGCGCAGGCCCAGAGGGCGAGGCGCGGCTCGCCCGTGATCCGGATCAGCAGGACCGCCGCCGCAGCCCCGGCAAAGGCGCAGGTCACGTAAAGCTCTCCCTGCTTGAGGACCAGCGGAACCTCGTTGCAGACCACGTCCCGCATGAGGCCGCCAAGGCACCCCGTCACGACGCCCATGATCAGGATGATCGCCCAGGGCTGCCCCATCCCCATCGCGACGCCCACACCGGCCGGCACTGCGACCGCAAGCGCGCAGGCATCGAGCCAGAGCAGCGCCCGATAGCGGCTTTCGAGCAGGTGCGCGGTGAAGAAGACAAAGATCGCAGCGGCCGAGGCGAGGCCGATGAAGGTCGGCTCGGCGATCCAGAACACCGTGTCGCGGTTCAGGATCACGTCGCGCACCGTGCCGCCGCCGACGGCGGTCAGGCAGGCGATGAAGATGAAGCCCACGATATCCAGCTGCGCACGGCTCGCGACCAGCGCCCCGGTCAGCGCAAAGACCAGAACCGCCGCGTGATCCAGAAATCCGACCAGCGTCATGGGACGGACAGGGGCTTGAACGGGGCCATTCCTGCGCGGGCCAGGGCATCGGCACGCTCATTCTCGGCGTGGCCGGCATGGCCCTTGATCCATTCCCAGCGCACCTGATGGCGTTCCCGCGCACTGTCGAGCCTGCGCCACAGGTCGTCGTTCTTGACCGGCTTGTTGGTCGAGGTCTTCCAGCCCTTGCGCTTCCAGCCCGGCAGCCATTCGGTGATGCCGTTCTTCACATAGGCGCTGTCGGTCACGACCGTGATTTCGGACGCGCGGCTGAGGCATTCGAGCGCCATAATGGCCGCCATCAGTTCCATCCGGTTGTTGGTCGTCAGCGCCTCGCCGCCGCTCAGTTCCCGTTCCTTCAGGACCGTATCGCCATCGCGCGCGATCAGCAGCGCGCCCCAGCCGCCCGGACCCGGATTGCCGGAACAGGCGCCGTCGGTATAGGCGTAAAGGCGGGTCATGCCGGTTCGCGCAAGACGCGCGGCACCTTGAATTCCACCCGTTCCACAGCCGTTTCCACCTGTTCCCTGGTCACGTCATACCGCGCCTCAAAGGCGGCGATGACCTCGTTCACCAGCACCTCGGGCGCGCTGGCGCCGGCGGTGATGCCGATGGCGCGCACGCCCTCCAGCGCGCGCCAGTCGATATCGGTCGCGCGCTGCACAAGCTGGGCATAGGCGCAGCCGGCGGCGCGCCCCACCTCGACCAGCCGGCGGGAATTCGATGAATTCGGCGCGCCGATCACCAGAAGCGCGTCGATCAGCGGCGCGATCGCCTTGACCGAGGCCTGCCGGTTGGTGGTCGCGTAACAGATATCCTCTTTGTGCGGGCCGACGATCGCCGGAAACCGCGCCTGCAGCGCCGCAACGATTTCGGCCGTATCGTCGACCGAGAGCGTCGTCTGGGTGATGAAGGCAAGGCGCGACGGGTCGCGTACCGCGATCCGCGCGACATCGTCCACAGTCTCGACCAGGATCACCTCGCCGGGGGGAAGCTGGCCCATGGTGCCTAGCGTTTCCGGGTGGCCCGCATGCCCGATCATCACCATCTGAAGGCCGGCCTCATGGTGACGCTCGGCCTCCACATGAACCTTGCTCACCAGGGGGCAGGTGGCATCCACATAGACCATCTTCCGCGCCTCGGCCGCCGCCGGCACGGATTTCGGCACCCCATGGGCGGAAAAGACGACCGGGCGGTCGGCCGGGCATTCGTCCAGTTCCTCGACAAAGATCGCGCCCTTGGCCCGCAGCCCGTCCACGACGTATTTGTTGTGCACGATCTCGTGCCGGACATAGACGGGCGCGCCCCATTTCTCGATCGCCATCTCGACGATCTTGATCGCGCGGTCCACCCCCGCGCAGAATCCGCGCGGGGCCGCCAGGTAAAGCGTCAGGCCGGGTTTGGTCATGGTCGCGCTGCCTCTTTGCCGTCGGGATGCGGTTCCAGAGGTAAGGCCATTGCGATCGATCGTCCAGAGCGTCCGCCCCGGCCCCTGCCTTCAATTTTCGACAAGCTCGCTGTTGTCGCGTTCCGGGCGCACGTCGCGGGGCGGGCGGCCGATCACGTCGCGCAGCTCGTCCAGCTCGATGAAATTGTCGGCCTGCCGGCGCAGTTCATCCGCGATCATCGGCGGCTGGCTGCGGATGGTGGACACGACCGAGACACGGACACCCTGCCGCTGAAGGCTCTCGACCAAGGGGCGGAAATCGCCGTCGCCGGAAAAGAGCACGATATGATCCACCCGGGGCGCAAGCTCCATCGCGTCGACGGCAAGCTCGATGTCCATGTTGCCCTTGACCTTGCGGCGGCCCATGCTGTCCGTGTATTCCTTGGCCGGCTTCGTCACCATGGAAAAGCCGTTGTAATGCAGCCAGTCCACGAGCGGGCGAATGGGCGAATATTCCTCGGTATCCAGCAGGGCGGTGTAGTAAAAGGCGCGTAGCAGCTTTCCGCGCCGCATGAATTCCTGTCGCAATAGCTTGTAGTCGATGTCGAAACCAAGGGATTTCGCGGATGCGTAAAGGTTCGAGCCATCGATAAACAGCGCCAGCCGTTCATCCTTGTAAAACATAATCAACCTTTCCTGGCGGGCTCGTGGCATTGCGCCTGAGGTCGCCGAACACATACTCTAAGTATACATTAGGCGAATGTTAACACACTGCAAGACTCCGATTTTAATAGTCAGGAAAATCCGTGCCACAGATTAAAACCGCGCTCATCGCGCTTGGTTCCAATGAGGAACATGATGGAAAAGGGCCGGAAGAGACCCTGCGCGAGGCACTGCGCGTCCTGGCCGGCGGGGATGTTCAAGTTCATGAAGTCGCAAGGTTTTTCCGCACCCCCTGCTTTCCGGTGGGGGCGGGCCCCGACTATGTCAACTCGGCGGCGCGCCTGACCACGGTGCTTGCACCCGAGGCGCTTCTGGCGCGGTTGCACGCTGTCGAGGCAGAGTTCGGACGTGTGCGCAGGAAACGCTGGGGCGTGCGTACGCTCGACCTCGATCTTCTGGCCTGGGGGGACGCGGTCCTGCCGGACCGGAACGTCTGGCGCGACTGGCATGACCTGCCGCCCGAGGATCAGGCGGTGCGCGCGCCCGACCGGCTGATCCTGCCGCATCCGCGCCTGCAGGACCGGGCCTTCGTTCTGGTTCCGCTCTGCGATATCGCGCCCGACTGGCGTCATCCGGTTCTGGGCCGCACCGCCCGCGAACTGCGTGACGCCCTGCCTGCGGGGGCGCTTGAGGATGTCGTCGCGATCCCGGATCCGTGAAGATGTGCAATCTTGCCTTGTCAAGGTCATTCTGAGGGCATAGAAGGGGCGCTCCATACCCCTCCCTTATTGGAGTCGCTCATGGCCCGCGTGACGGTTGAAGACTGCGTTGACAAGGTTCCGAACCGGTTCGAGCTGGTGATGCTCGCTGCCCATCGCGCGCGTGAAATCGCCGCCGGTGGTCCGCTGACGGTGGATCGCGACAACGACAAGAACCCGGTCGTCGCCCTGCGCGAGATCGCCGAGGAAACCCAGTCGGCCGAGGCGCTGCGCGAGCGTCTGATCGAAAGCAACCAGACCCAGATCGAGGTCGACGAGCCAGAGGAAGACCAGATGGTCATGCTGATGGGGGCCGAGACCGACCGTCCGGCGCAGGACGACCTGTCGGAGGAAAAACTGCTCCGCGCGCTGATGGAAGCGCAGGGCCGGGGCTGAGCCGGGTAACGCGGGGACGGGGCCGGCACGGCCCTTCGGAAAGCGGTCCAGATGATCGACGTCGAAGACCTGATCGCCCTCGTCCGCAACTACAACCCGCGTACAAACGATGATCTGATCCGGCGCGCCTATGCCTATGGCGCGCAGATGCATGAGGGGCAGAAACGCCATTCGGGCGAGCCCTATTTTACCCATCCCGTCGCCGTCGCCGCGATCCTGACCGAGATGCGGCTTGATGACGCCACGATCGTGACGGCACTTTTGCATGACACGATCGAGGATACCAAATCCACCTGGTCCGAGATCGCACGGCTTTTCAGCGAGGAAATCGCCGATCTTGTCGACGGGGTGACCAAGCTTACCAACCTTCAGCTGTCGAGTTCCGAGGCCAAGCAGGCCGAGAACATGCGCAAGCTGCTGATCGCGATGTCGCGCGACCTGCGGGTGATCCTGGTCAAGCTCGCCGACCGTCTGCACAACATGCGCACGATCAAGTCCATGCGCCCGGAAAAGCAGGCGCAGAAGGCGCGCGAGACGATGGAGATCTTTGCCCCCCTGGCCGGCCGCATGGGGATGCAATGGATGCGCGAGGAGCTGGAGGACCTGTCGTTCCGGGTTCTCAACCCCGAGGCGCGCAACTCGATCATCCGCCGCTTCATCACGCTTCAGCGCGAAACCGGCGACGTGGTGCACAAGATCACCAACGACATCCGGCTGGAGCTTGAAAAGGCGGGGATCGAGGCGGACGTCTATGGCCGGGCCAAGAAGCCCTATTCGATCTGGCGCAAGATGCGGGAAAAGGAACTGGGCTTTTCCCGGCTCTCGGACATCTACGGCTTTCGGGTCATCACCCATGACGTGGCCGATTGCTACCGGGTGCTCGGCCTGATCCATACCCGCTGGCGTGCGGTGCCGGGGCGGTTCAAGGATTATATTAGCCAGCCCAAGTCGAACGGCTACCGTTCGATCCACACCACCGTGTCGGGGCGTGACGGCAAGCGGGTCGAGGTGCAGATCCGCACCCGCCAGATGCATGAGGTGGCCGAGGCCGGGGTCGCCGCCCATTGGGCCTATCGCGACGGCGTGCGCACCCGGAACCCCTTTGCGGTCGATCCCGCGAAATGGATATCGACCCTGACCGAACGTTTCGATCAGGCCGAGGACCATGACGAGTTTCTTGAGCATGTGAAGCTTGAGATGTATTCCGACCAGGTCTTCTGCTTCACGCCCAAGGGCGATGTGATCCAGTTGCCGCGCGGGGCGACACCGCTCGATTTCGCCTATGCGATCCACACGCGGATCGGCAATTCCTGCGTCTCGGCCAAGGTGGACGGGCTGCGCGTGCCGCTCTGGACGCGGCTCAAGAACGGGCAGTCGGTCGAGATCATCACCGCCGAGGGGCAGCGCCCGCAGGCCAGCTGGATCGACATCGTGGTGACGGGACGCGCCAAGGCCGCGATCCGCAAGTCGCTGCGCGAAGAGGACAACCAGCGCTTCGTGCGGCTGGGGCAGGAACTCGCCCGCGTGGCCTTTGAACATGTCGGCAAGAAGGTCACCGACAAGGCGCTGCGCACCGCCGCCCGGATGCTCGGCATCGGCGACGAGATCGACCTGCTGGCCCGGATCGGCAGCGCCGAGATCACGGCGCGCAAGGTCGTCGTCACGCTTTACCCCGAACTGGCCGCCGCCCGCCCCGATGAGGTCGACGCAAAGCGCCCCGTCGTGGGCCTGTCGCCCGAGCAGCCCTTCCGCCGCGCCGATTGCTGCCAGCCCGTGCCGGGGGAACGGATCGTGGGCATCACCTATCGGGGGCAGGGGGTCGTCGTCCATGCCATCGACTGCCCCGCGCTGGAAGAGTTCGAGGAACAGCTTGACCGTTGGGTGGACCTGCAATGGCAGGGGGGGCGACATCCTGTCGCAAACACCGTGACACTGGAGGTCACGATCAGCAATCACAGCGGCGTTCTGGGCCGGATCTGCACCTTGATCGGTGAGCAGAAGGCAAATATCTCGGATCTTAACTTCGTGGATCGCAAGCCCGATTATTATCGCCTTCTTGTAGACGTGGACGTGCGGGATGTGGAACATCTCCATGCCGTGATGACGGCGCTTGAGGCGGAAAGCGATGTGGCGGAACTCGACCGTCACCGGGACCTGAGCAGAAAGCCCTGAACCGGGGCCGACAAGGGGGCGAGCTTGGTTTTCAGACGACGCAGCAAACGTTCCTGGGGCCAGGCCGTGGTCGAGTTCTTCTATCCCCGGGGGGGCTGGGGCCGCGCGATCAGCTATATGCGCCACCGTCTGGGCCGGCTGCCCGACGCACCCCATCGCATTGCGCGCGGAATATTCGCGGGGGTCTTCGTTTCGTTCACCCCGCTTTTCGGGTTCCACTTCATCCTTGCGGTGCTGATTGCCTGGGCGATCCGCGGGAATGTGATCGCGGCGCTCATCTCCACCTTCTTCGGCAATCCCCTCACCTTTCCGATCATCATGACCGTCTCGATCGAACTGGGGAACTGGATGCTGGGCAACAGCGGCGGGATGCCCCTGCCGCAGGTCGTGGCGGCCTTTGCCCGCGCCTCGGTCGAGTTCTGGCACAACATCCAGTCGACCTTCACCGCCGATGTGGCCCATTGGGACAACCTGTCGCGGTTCTTCTGGCGGGTGTTCCTGCCCTATCTGATCGGCGGGCTGCTGCCGGGGCTGATCTGCGCCTTCGGCTGCTATTACCTCAGCCTGCCGGTGATCGGGGCCTACCAGAAGCGGCGCAAGAAAAAGCTGCGCGAACGGATCGACCGGATGCGGCAGGCCATTTCGGCGCAGGACCCGCTGCTTGCCGATCCCGCGCATGTAGAGCATTTTCCCGACAACCTTCCCCGCAAACCCGGAGCAGAGGAATGACCACCACCGCAGCGGCCGGCAGACTGAGGCTTGGCGTGAACATCGACCACGTGGCGACCGTGCGGAACGCCCGCGGCGGCGACTGGCCCGACCCGGTGCGCGCCGCCCGCCTGGCCGAGGCCGCCGGGGCTGACGGCATCACCGCCCATCTGCGTGAGGACCGGCGCCATATCACCGACCGCGACATCGAACGGCTGATGGAGGGGCTGACCCTGCCGCTTAACTTCGAGATGGCGGCGACGCCGGAAATGCAGGCGATCGCGCTGCGCCACCGCCCCCATGCGGTCTGCATCGTCCCCGAACGGCGTGAGGAACGGACGACCGAGGGCGGGCTCGATGTCGCGCGCGACGACAACCGGCTGGCCGAGTTCATCGCGCCCCTGCGCGAGGCCGGATGCCGGGTCTCGATGTTCATCGCCGCCGACGCGGCGCAGGTCGAGGCCTCGGCCCGGATCGGCGCGGCGGTGGTGGAGCTGCATACCGGCGCCTATTGCGAACTCCATGCCGAGGGTCGTCTGGCCGAGCGTGACGCCGAACTCGCCCGCCTGCGGGACATGGCCGCCCATGCCCATGCCCTGGGGCTGGAGGTTCACGCGGGCCACGGCCTGACCTATGAAACCGTAGGCCCGGTCGCCGCGCTGCCACAGGTGATGGAGCTGAACATCGGCCATTTCCTGATCGGCGAGGCTATCTTTACCGGCCTAGACACAGCCATCGCCGAAATGCGCCGCTGCATGGATGCGGCGCGCGCGGCATGATCCTTGGCATCGGCACCGACCTTGCGAATATAGAGCGGATCGAGGCGACGCTTGCCAGGTTCGGCGACCGCTTCCGCGCCCGGGTCTTTACCGAGATCGAATTGCGCAAGGCCGCCCGCCGCCGCGACGAGGCCGGGACGCTCGCCAAGCGGTGGGCCGCCAAGGAGGCCTGTTCCAAGGCGCTCGGCACCGGGCTTGCCATGGGCATTTCCTGGAAGGACATGGGCGTCGCGAACCTGCGCAGCGGCCAGCCGACCATGCATCTGACCGGCTGGGCCGCCGACCGTCTGGCCGCGATGACGCCCCCGGGCCATGAGGCCTTGGTGCATGTCACCCTGACCGACGATCACCCATGGGCGCAGGCCTTCGTGGTGATCGAGGCGCGCCCGCTTGCTTGACTCCCCGGCGTGCGCGCCGCATTTAGCCCCCATCATCCAAAAGGCAGGACCATCATGGCAAGCAAGGCAGGCAAGGACAGTGGCGTCGTCGAGACGATCAAGACGATCGTTTACGCCTTGCTCATCGCGGGGGTGTTCCGCACGCTCTTCTTTCAGCCGTTCTGGATTCCCTCCGGCTCGATGAAGGACACGCTGCTGATCGGCGATTTCCTTTTCGTGAACAAGATGGCCTATGGCTATTCCCGCTATTCCTGCCCCTTCGCGATCTGCCCGATCTCGGGCCGTATCTTCGGGTCGGAACCCGAACTGGGCGATGTGATCGTCTTTCGCCACCCGGTGACGGGCGCGGATTTCATCAAGCGGCTCGTGGGCGCGCCGGGGGATACGGTGCAGATGCGCGACGGCGTTCTTTACCTGAACGGCGAGGCGCTGCCGCAGGAACCCGCCGGCACGTTCGAGGAAGTCTACGAACGCCAGGGCCCCTTGGGCACGCCGCCGCGCTGCGAAAATGCGCCGGTGGGCGAGGGCGACATCTGCACCAACACCCGCCTGCGCGAAACCTTCCCCTCGGGGCGCAGCCACACCATCCTGAACACCGACATGAGCTTTGCCGACAACACGCCGCTGTTCACGGTGCCCGAGGGACATTATTTCTTCGTGGGCGACAACCGCGACAACAGCCAGGACAGCCGCTTTCCGCAGGCCGTGGGCGGCGTGGGCTTCGTTCCCTACGAAAACATCATCGGCCGGGCGGACCGCGTGGTCTTTTCTTCGGCGGGGCGTTCCATGCTCTATTTCTGGACATGGCGGTCGGACCGGTTTTTCACGAGGATCGAGTGAAACTTTCCGCGGACCTTCGGGCCTTCGAGGATCGGATCGGGCACAGATTTGCCAATCCGGAACTGCTGCTTGAGGCGGTGACGCATTCCTCGCTCTCCTCGCCGACCCGGCCCGACAACCAGCGGCTGGAATTTCTGGGCGACCGGGTGCTGGGCCTCGTTCTGGCCGAGGCGCTGCTCGATGCCGACCCGGGCGCGAACGAGGGCCAGCTTGCGCCCCGCTTCAACGCGCTGGTCCGCAAGGAAAGCTGTGCCGCCGCCGCCCGGGACGTGGGGCTGGGCGAGGTGCTCAAGCTGGGCCGGTCCGAGATGATGTCGGGGGGGCGGCGCAAGGAGGCCCTTCTGGGGGACGCGATGGAGGCCGTGATCGCCGCCGTCTATGTCGATGCGGGCTTTGACGCCGCGCGCGCGATGATCCTGCGGATCTGGGGCGGGCGCGTGGGCGAGGTCGCGGCGGATGCCCGTGACGCCAAGACCGCACTGCAGGAATGGGCGCAGGCGCGCGGGCAACTGCCCCCCACCTATACCGAGGTGGAACGGCAGGGCCCCGATCACGCGCCGCAATTCACGGTCGAGGTCCGGCTGGGCTCGGGCGAAACGGAACAAGCGACCGCCGGCGCCAAGCGGCAGGCGGAACAGGCCGCGGCGCGGACGCTGCTGGCACGGTTGGAGAAACGCGATGACTGAGAACACGGGGACTGAGAATACGGGGACCGGGAACACGCGGGCGGGTTTTGTCGCCCTTATCGGCGAGCCCAATGCGGGCAAGTCCACCCTTTTGAACCGGATGGTGGGGGCCAAGGTCTCGATCGTCACGCATAAGGTGCAGACCACCCGCGCCCGCATCCGCGGCGTCGCGATGGAGGGGCAGGCGCAGATCGTCTTTGTCGATACGCCCGGCCTCTTCCGCCCCCGCCGCCGGCTGGACCGGGCGATGGTCGCCGCCGCCTGGGGCGGTGCGGCGGATGCCGATATCGTGCTTCTGATGGTCGAGGCGCATCGCGGCCTGACCGAGGGCACGCAGGCGATCATCGACGCGTTGCAGGAACGGGTGGGCGAACGCCCCGTGGGCCTTGTGATCAACAAGATCGACCGGGTGCAGGCCGAGGTTCTGCTGGGCCTCGCCCAGCGGCTGAACGAGGCCTTTCCGTTCGAAAAGACCTTCATGATCTCGGCCGAGCGTGGGCATGGCGTGGGTGACCTGCGCGAATGGCTGGCCGCGGAACTCCCCGAGGGGCCGTGGCTTTACCCTGAGGATCAGATCGCCGACCTGCCGATGCGGATGATCGCCGCCGAAATCACGCGCGAAAAGCTCACCCTGCGCCTGCATGAGGAACTGCCCTACCAGTTGACGGTCGAGAGCGAGAAATGGGAGGACCGGCCCGACGGCTCGGCCCGGATCGACCAGATCGTCTATGTCGCCCGCGACGGGCACAAGGGGATCGTGCTGGGCAATCGCGGCGAGACGATCAAGGCGATCGGGCAGGCGGCCCGGGCCGAGATCGCCGAGTTTCTGGGCCGTCCCGTCCACCTCTTCCTGCAGGTCAAGGTGCGTCCGAACTGGCTGGAAGAGGCCGAACGCTATTCCGAGATGGGGCTCGACTTCAAGGACGGCGCCTAGGTGCGGCTGACCTCCGGCTTCTGGGTCGAGGCGTATCTGACGCGGCTGCGGCTTGCCGCGATCCCGGCCTATGTGACGGCGCGGGGCGATGCGACGGCGGGCGCCGTGGCGGTCAAGGTCGCGACGCTGGACGGGCAGGCCCGGGCCTATGAACGCAGCTATGACCTGATGCGCGACGAACGCCGCTGGATCGTGATGGCCGAAGGCGCCGAGTCCGAGGTGGACGCCGCCCTTGTCCGCGCGCGGTCGCGCGACCCCGATCTCTGGATCATCGAGCTTGAGGACCGCGCCGGCCGGCACCTGCTGGATCAGGAGGGGCTGAGCGGCTGAGGCTCCGATCCCTCTGCGGCCCCTTCCCGGGGCTTGCAGTGGCGGTGCAGGCGGGCATAGTCGCGGGATGGACTGGCGGGATGAGGGCTTCTTGCTCTCGATGCGGCCGCATGGCGAAACGGCGGCGATCATCGAGGTTTTCACGCCCCAGCGGGGGCGTCACGCCGGTGTCGTGCGGGGCGGCGGCGGGCGTCGCATGGCGCCCGTTCTGCAACCGGGAGCGCAGCTCTCGCTGCACTGGCGCGCACGGCTGGAGGATCATCTGGGCGCGTTCACGGTCGAGCCGCTGCGCCAGCGCGCCGCGAATGTGCTGGGCGACCGGCTGGCGCTTGCCGCGCTGTCCTCGGTCTGCGCGCTTCTCTCTTTCACATTGCCCGAACGTGCGCCGCATCCGGGGCTTTACAATCGGACGCAGGGGCTCCTTGACCAGATAACCGGCGCGGGCGGGCAGGACTGGACGACCGGCTACCTGCATTGGGAACTCGCCCTGCTGGAAGAAATGGGCTTCGGCCTCGATCTCGGCCGCTGCGCCATTCTGGGAACGCGCGACGATCTCGCCTTCGTCTCTCCCCGCAGCGGCCGGGCCGTCAGCCGGGCGGGGGCGGGGGACTGGGCGCCACGGCTCTTGCCCCTTCCTGCGGGCCTTCTGGGGCAGGGACCGATGCCGCCGGCCGATCTGGCGCAGGGGCTGCAGCTTACGGGGCACTTCCTGGCGCAGAACCTTGCGCCTGCCCTTGGCAACCGCCCCCTGCCCGAGGCGCGGCGACGGCTGGTCGATCTGCTGTCGCGCTGAGACCCTACCGCCCGCAACGCGCCGAAACCGACCCCGCGCGTCGCCCATGGACCAGACCCGGCGCCCGACGCCGGGATTTCTGGGGGCATGTTCGAACGTTCGATCCCTGAATGGCTGCGCCATAGCCCGACACCCGGCGCGCGCGGCTTTGCGCTGCTGTCGGGGATGGAGTCGATGGTCCGGGGGCTTCTCGTCTCGGTCTATCCGCTGGCGATGTATCAGGTCTTTCAGGATGCGGGCCTTGTGTCACGGCTCTATTTCATCGTGGGGGTCGTGTCGCTGGTGGCGGGGCTGATGGTGCCCTGGGCGACACGGTTCCTGCCCCGGCGCTGGATGTATACGGCGGGCATTTTCTGCGCGCTTGCGGCCAATCTTTCCGGGATCATGGGCGGGGCATGGACGGCGCTTGCGCTGCTTCTTTCGACCGTCGCGACGGTGACGATCTTTGTCTGTCTCAACGCCTATGTTCTCGACTACATCGCCAAGGCCGAGTTGCAGCGGACCGAGACCCTGCGGATGTTCTATTCGGCGCTGGCCTGGACCATGGGGCCGGTGACGGGCGTGTGGCTGATGAAGCTCTGGCCGCCGGCGCCGTTTCTGGCATCTTCGGTCGCGGCCCTCGCGCTTCTGGCGGTGTTCTGGGCGATGCGGCTCGGCAATGGACGGCTGATCGTGCGGGCGCGGGCGCCGGCCCCCAACCCGCTGGCCTATCTGCCACGCTTTCTGGCGCAGCCCCGGCTGGTCGCGGGCTGGCTTTTCGCGGTGCTGCGGTCCTGCGCCTGGTGGGGGTATATCGTCTATCTGCCGATCTATGCGGTCGAGGCCGGCCTCGGCGACCGGATCGGCGGCATCGCGCTGTCGCTGACGAACGGGCTCTTGTTCGCGACGCCGCTGATGCTGCGCTGGATGCAGTGCCATTCGGTGCGGGTGGCGGTGCGGACGGGCTTCGCGCTGGCGGGCACCGGCTTTCTGGCGGCAGCGCTGGCGCCCTTGCCATGGCTGACGGTCGCCTGCCTGATGGCGGCCTCGGTCTTTCTGATCCTGCTGGACATAAGCGGCGGGCTGCCGTTCCTCCTCGCCGTCAAGCCGTCGGAGCGGACCGAGATGAGCGCGGTCTATTCCAGCTACCGCGATGTGTCGGGCATCCTGACGCCGGGGATCGGCGCGCTGATCCTTCTGGCGGCGCCGGTCTCGGGGATCTTCGCGGCGGTGGGCGTCGGCCTTTGGGGGGCGTGGGCCATTGCGGGGCGGTTGCATCCGCAGCTTGGGACCGCGCCGGCCCACCGCGCTTTGACCCGCCGCGCCCTGACCCGTCCCGCGTCGGAAACGGCAGTCAGCCGATCAGCCGACGCGCGATGACCTGCGCCTGAATCTCGGCCGCGCCCTCGAATATGTTGAGGATGCGCGCATCGCACAGGATGCGGCTGATCGGGTATTCCAGCGCAAAGCCGTTCCCGCCATGGATCTGCAACCCGTTATCCGCCGCCGCCCAGGCGACCCGGGCCCCCAGAAGCTTGGCCATCCCCGCCTCCAGGTCGCAGCGCCGCCCCGCATCCTTTTCGCGGGCGCTGAAATAGGTCAGCTGCCGCGCGATCATGATCTCGACCGCCATCAGCGCGAGCTTGTTCGCGACGCGCGGAAAGGCGATCAGCGGCTTGCCGAACTGCCGCCGTTCGGTGGCATAGCGCAGCGCCACCTCCATCGCGTTCTGCGCGACCCCGATCGCCCGGGCGGCGGTCTGGATGCGCGCGCTTTCAAAGGTCTGCATCAGTTGCTTGAAGCCCTGACCTTCGGCCCCGCCCAGAAGGTTTTCGGCAGGCACCCGGAAGCCGTCGAACCCAAGCTCGTATTCCTTCATGCCGCGATAGCCCAGCACCCCGATCTCTCCGCCGCTCATGCCCGGGGTGGGGAAGGGGGTGTCATCGGTCCCCGGTTCCTTTTCCGCCAGAAACATGGACAGGCCGCGATAATCGTCGGTGGCGGGGTCGGTCCGCGCGAGCAGCGTCATCACATGGGCGCGGGCCGCATGGGTGATCCAGGTCTTGTTGCCGGTGATGCGCCAGTTCTCGCCATCGCGCACGGCGCGGGTCCGCAACGCGCCGAGGTCCGAGCCGGTGTTCGGCTCGGTGAACACGGCGGTCGGCAGGATCTCCCCGCTTGCCAGCCGGGGCAGCCACTGCGCCTTTTGCGCATCCGTGCCACCGCAAAGGATCAGTTCCGCCGCGATCTCGGACCGGGTGCCAAGACTGCCCACGCCGATATAGCCGCGGCTCAGTTCCTCGGACACCACGACCATCGCGGTCTTGGGCAGGCCGAGGCCGCCATATTCCTCGGGGATGGTCAGGCCGAAGACGCCCATTTCGGCCAGCGCCCCGATCACCTCCATCGGGATCAGGCTGTCGGTCAGGTGCCAGTCATGGGCGTGCGGGATGACGCGATCCTCGGCAAAGCGGCGGAACTGCTCGCGGATCATCTCGGCCTCGTCGTCGAGACCCGTCGCGCCGAATGTGGCCCGGCCCGCGTTCTGCTGCAGAAGATCGGCCAGCCTGCGCCGCGCCGCAGCACTGTTGCCCTCGCGGCGCAGGCGCGCGACAGCGCCCTCATCGGCAAGGGTCAGGTCCAGATCGGCCCCCAGATCCGCCCCCAGATCCTGCGGCCGCGCGAATTCATGCGGGCTCATCGGGATGCCGCCCGCGATCTGGTTGAGGTATTCGCCAAAGCCCACCTGCAGGATCAGCGCCTCGGCCTCACCCAGCGCGCCCCGGGCCTGCAAGCCGTCCGCCCAAAGGTGCAGTTGCCGCAGCGCCTCGGCCGTCGTGGCAAGCCAGGCGAGCGCATGGGTCTCGTGCTGGTAAAGCTCCATCAGCACCGGATCGGACCGGCCGTCCGGGGCCACGAGCGCCCGCACCCGGTCTGTCGCCCGGTCCAGCAGGGATTGCAGTGGCGGCAGCGCGGCACCGCTCAGCCCGAGGATATCGTCCAGCCGAAATCCCTCACCCAGATCCTGACCATCCGCCATGTTTGCCCCCGCATGTTGCCGGCTTCACAGATAGGGCCTTCGCAGGTGCAGCGCAACTTTAATTCTTAAAGAAGCGCAAGGAAGCATCAAAGTTTCCCGCAGAAATTGCGCTGTTCCTCTGGCTCCCGCCGCGCTAGAGCGGCAAAAACAGCACCGCGCGAGAGCGAGAGAAATCGGGGGACGGGATGCACTACCTCATGGCCGGGCTGGAGCCCTGGGTCTTCTGGCTCGCCATCGCCATCACGCTGTTCGGCGGGATCGTCAAGGGCGCGGTCGGCTTTGCGATGCCGATGATCGTGATTTCGGGCTTCAGTTCCATCATGCCGGCGGAGCTTGCGCTGGCGGGTCTGATCCTGCCGACGCTTGCGACCAATATCAGCCAGGCCTTCCGGCAAGGGGCAGCCGCTGCCTGGGGGTCGGTCCGCGACTACTGGCGGATGATCCTGCTTATCTCGATCTTCATCCTGATCAGCGCGCAGTTCATGCCGCAGATCCCCGCAGGCGTGCTTTACCTGATCCTCGGCGTGCCGATCACCGGCTATGCGGCTCTTGAACTTCTCGGGCGCCAGCTCCGGTTCCGGATCGAGCATCGGCGCCGGGCCGAGGTCGCGACGGGCATCGTCGGCGGGCTTTACGGCGGGATCTCGGGTGTCTGGGGGCCGCCGGTCCTTGTTTATCTGCTCTCGATCGGGGCGCCCAAGGCCGACGTGATCCGCGTGCAGGGGGTCATCTTTCTGATCGGCGCGGTCGTCCTGCTGGTGGCGCATATGCAGTCGGGCGTGGTGAACGCGGTGACGCTGCCGTTTTCCGCCGCGATGATCCTGCCGGGGATGGTGGGGCTCTGGCTGGGATACGGCCTGCAGGACCGGCTGGACGCCGCCCGGTTCCGGCGCTGGACGCTCGTCGTGCTGGCCCTGACGGGGCTGAACCTGATCCGGCGCGCGCTGATGATGTAACCCATGAAAAAAGCCCCGGCGAACCGGGGCTTTTCCGCATGTCTGCCGCGCCTCAGCCGATCGCCGCGGCCTTCACGTCGTCGTCGATATGCGGGACATATTGGGCAAAGTTGTCGGCGAACATGCCCACCAGCTTTTTCGCCTGCGCATCATAGGCGGCCGCGTCGGCCCAGGTGCTGCGCGGGTCCAGAAGGCTGTCATCGACCCCGGGAACCGAGACCGGAACCTCAAAGCCGAAATTCGGATCCTTGCGGAACTGCGCATTTCCGAGCGAGCCGTCGAGTGCCGCGGTCAGCAGGGCGCGCGTCGCCTTGATCGGCATCCGCCGTCCCGTGCCATAGGCGCCGCCGGTCCAGCCGGTATTCACCAGCCAGCAGGTCGCGCCATGCGCCGCAATCTTTTCCTGCAGCAGCTTGCCATAGACCTCGGGGCGGCGGGGCATGAAGGGGGCGCCGAAACAGGTGGAGAAGGTCGGCTCCGGCTCGACCACGCCACGTTCCGTGCCCGGCGTCTTGGAGGTGAAGCCCGACAGGAAGTGATACATCGCCTGCGCCGGCGTGAGCCGCGCGATGGGCGGCAGCACACCGAACACATCGCAGGTCAGCATGATGATGTTCTTGGGATGACCGCCCAAGGCTGCCTCGCTCGCGTTCGAGATATAGTCGAGCGGATAGGCGCAGCGCATGTTCTCTGTCAGGCTGCTGTCGGCGAAGTCGAGCTCCAGCGTCTCCGGGTCATAGACCATGTTCTCGATCACCGTGCCAAAGCGCGAGGTGGTCGCATAGATCTCGGGCTCCGCCTCGGCGCTCAGGTTGATGGTCTTGGCATAGCACCCACCCTCGAAGTTGAAGGTGCCGCGCTCGGACCAGCCATGTTCGTCGTCGCCGATCAGCACGCGGTCCGGGTCGGCGGAAAGCGTGGTCTTGCCGGTGCCCGAAAGGCCGAAGAAGATCGCCGTGTCGACCGGATTGCCGGGCGCATGGTTGGCCGAGCAATGCATCGGCATGATCCCCTTTTCCGGCAGCAGGTAGTTCAGCAGCGTAAAGACCGATTTCTTGTTCTCGCCCGCATAGGCCGTGCCGCCGATCAGGATCAGCTTGCGGTCGAAGTTTAGCGCGATGACCGTGCCCGACCGGCAACCATGACGCTCCGGCTCGGCGGTGAAGCTCGGGCAGTTGATGATCGTCCAGTCGGGAACAAAGCCCGCCAGTTCCTCGCGCGCGGGGCGGCGCAGCAGGTGGCGGATGAAAAGCCCGTGCCAGGCGAGTTCCGTGACCACGCGGACATCCAGCCGGTGCGCCGGGTCCGCACCGCCAAACAGGTCCTGAACGAAATAGTCGCGCCCCTTCATATGGGCGATCATGTCGTCATAAAGAACGTCGAAGGCTGCCGGGGCCATCGGCTTGTTGTTTTCCCACCAGATGGTGTTTTCCACCGACGGCGTGCGCACGACGAACTTGTCCTTGGGGGAACGGCCCGTGTGGCTGCCGGTGCTGACGAGGAACGCGCCGCCCTTGCCCAGCTTGCCTTCGCCACGGCGGAGCGCCTCTTCCACCAGGGCGGGCTCGATGAGGTTGTAATGGACCTCGCCCAGTCCGTTAATTCCCTGATCCTCAAGGCGATGGGCTGGATTCACGTATCCCTTGGTCATCTGCAAGCTCCCGGTTCCGCCGCACTGGCGGCCTTTACGAGGTAAAGTCACGGCGCCCCTGCACGGTTCCGGCGCCGGCCGGCAAGAAACTATCTTCCGGCCCCACGGCTATAACATGCCATTTCTGACAGGGAACAGAAGGGTTTGGCTCCGTTAGCGCAACCATTTCGGGGTTAGCGCAACCATGCGCGATGATGCGCCAATCTTCACCGGAGTTTTACCTCTGGCGGCTCGACTGCATCGAAACGGGGCGGATGTGGTTCCGCTGTGACGGTCGCGGCTGATTCGGCGCACGGGGGCTTTTCTTCTGCGGCGCGGCATGGGATGGCATGAGGATGCAGAAGAGCGATGGCCAGTCTCCATTGGTGCTTCATGCCAGCTGCGTGGCCTGGAAGGGGCGCGGCCTGATCCTTGTCGGGCCGTCGGGGTCGGGCAAATCCACGACCGCGCTGCACCTCATGGCCTTTGGCGCCGATCTGGTGGCCGATGACCGGACCGAGCTTTTCAGTAGCGACGGTCTGTGGGCCCGCGCGCCCGACGCGATCCGGGGGCTGATCGAGGCGCGGGGCATGGGCCTGTTGTCCGCCCGAACGGCCGGCCCGGTGCGCGTGGCGCTGGTCGCAGATCTGGGCCGGGCCGAGGATCAGCGCCTGCCCCCCCATCGCACCGTCACATTTCTGGGAGAAACGCTTCCGCTCGTGCTCTGCGGCGGCGGGGGGCCTTATCCTGCGGCGCTTTTGCAATATCTGAAAGAGGGACGGAGTGCCTGAGATGCCACCCCCCGATAGGCCGGAACCCCAGATGCCAGCAGATGAAGCGACCGCCCCGATGAGCCCGGGGCCACATGACCCCATTCCGAAAGCGCCGGATATCGCCCCGGCGACGCCGGACCGCTGCGAGCCCGTTACCGCGGACCCCCGCGCCGCCCAGCGGCTGGTCCTTGTGACCGGCCCGTCGGGGGCTGGCCGGTCCACCGCGATCAATGCGCTGGAGGATCTGGGCTATGAGGTGATCGACAACCTGCCGCTAAGCCTCGTGCCGCGCCTGCTCGAAGGACCGCCGCTCAGCCGGCCGCTGGCCCTGGGGATCGACGTGCGCAACCGCGATTTCAGCACCGACGCCCTGACCGAGATGATCGGCATCCTGACCCGCCATCCCGGCATCGCGCCCGAGGTTCTCTATCTCGACTGTGCGCCCGAAACGCTGATCCGGCGATACTCGGAAACACGGCGGCGCCACCCGCTGGCCCCGGTTGAACAACCCGCGCTCGGGATCGGGCGGGAAATCGAGCTGCTGGCGCCCCTGCGCGACCGGGCCGATGTGCTGATCGACACGACCGGCCTGTCGCCCCATGACCTGCGCGCGGAAATGGCACGCTGGTTCGACCATGGCGCCACGGCGCGGCTGGCCGTGTCCGTCCATTCGTTTTCCTACAAGCGCGGCGTGCCGGCGGGGGTCGATGTGGTCTTTGACTGCCGCTTCCTGCAGAACCCCTATTGGGTCGAGGCGCTGCGCCCGCTCGATGGCCGGGACCCGCAGGTGGGCGCGTATGTGGGGGCCGATCCGCGCTTTGCCGAGTTCTTTGACCGGGTGGCCGGGCTGACCGGCCTGATGCTGCCCGCGCAACTGCAAGAGGGGCGCACCCATGTCGCCATAGCCTTCGGTTGCACGGGCGGGCAGCATCGTAGCGTATTCTTGACCGAAAAACTGGCAGCAACCCTTGCGGAGGCCGGTTGGCAAGTGTCTAAAAGACACAGGGAACTTGAACGGCGGGTTTCAGCCCCCGGAGCTTTGACAGGTGGGAAGGCGTGATCGGAATCGTGATCGTCGCACATGGTGGTTTGGCAAGAGAATATCTTGCGGCGGTCGAACATGTCGTCGGCAAGCAATCCGGCGTCGTGGCCATCTCGATCGAGGATAACCATGACCGTGCGGCCAAGCAGGCCGAGATCTGTAACGCCGCCGATACGGTCGATCAGGGCGACGGGGTGATTGTAGTCACCGACATGTTCGGCGGCTCGCCCTCGAACCTCTCGCTCATGGCCTGCGTTCCGGCGAACCGGCGCATCCTTTACGGCGCGAACCTGCCCATGCTCATCAAGCTTGCGAAGTCGCGTCAGCAGACCGTGCCCGACGCGGTCGCCCATGCGCTTGAGGCCGGGCGCAAATATATCAACAGCATGGATTTCGGGGCAGGCAAGGCATGACGGTGGAACGCGAGCTGAAGATCGTGAACGAAAAAGGTCTTCATGCGCGTGCCAGCGCCAGGTTCGTCGAGGTGGTCGAGGCCCATGACGCCAGCGTCGAGGTCAGCCGCGACGGCATGTCGGTCTCGGGTGATTCGATCATGGGTCTTCTGATGCTGGGCGCCGCGCGCGGCAGTTCCATCACCATCGCCACATCGGGGGCCGAGGCCGAATCCCTCGCCGAGGCGCTGGAAAAGCTTGTCGCGAACCGCTTCGGCGAGGATTACTGAGCCCGCCAGAGCCTGGTCTCTGTCCCGGCAGGGATCACCGGGTCGGAACCGGCACCTCGCCCCGATAGTCATAGAAACCCCGCTGGGTCTTGCGGCCCAGCCAGCCGGCCTCGACATATTTCACCAGAAGGGGGCAGGGGCGGTATTTCGTATCCGCCAGCCCGTCATGCAGCACGTTCATGATCGCAAGGCAGGTGTCGAGCCCGATGAAATCCGCGAGTTCCAGCGGCCCCATCGGGTGGTTCGCCCCGAGCTTGAGCGATTCGTCGATGGATTTGACCGACCCCACGCCTTCATAAAGCGTATAGACCGCCTCGTTGATCATCGGCATCAGGATGCGGTTCACGATGAAGGCCGGGAAATCCTCGGCGCTGGCGGCGGTCTTGCCCAGCTTTTCCACCACCTGATGCAGGGTCTTGTAGGTCTCGTCATCGGTGGCGATGCCCCGGATCAGCTCGACCAGCTGCATCACCGGCACGGGGTTCATGAAGTGAAAGCCCATGAACTTTTCCGGCCGGTCGGTCCGGCTCGCCAGCCGCGTGATCGAGATCGAAGAGGTGTTCGATGTCAGGATCGTTTCCGGCTTCAGATGCGGCAGCAGGTCCTCGAAGATCGCGGCCTTGACAGTTTCGCGCTCGGTCGCGGCCTCGATGATCAGGTCGCACTGGCCAAGGTCGGTCAGGGTCAGCGTCGTGCGGATGCGGCCCCGGGCGGCCTGATGCTCTTCGGGGGTGATCTTGCCCCGGCTCGCCTGCCGTTCCAGATTGCGGTCGATCAGCGTCAGCGCCTTGTCCAGCGCCGCCTGAGAGATGTCGGTCAGCAGAACGTCATATCCGGCCAGCGCAAAGACATGGGCGATCCCGTTGCCCATCTGCCCCGCGCCAACAACGCCAACCGACCGAATTTCCATGCCGTCATTCCCCTCGGGTTTTCCGGCCCGACCATAGGCCCGGCCTGCCCACCGGTGCAAGACCGGCAAGTCAAAAGATCACCGGCGCAAGGCGGGAAGGGCAAGACAGCGGCGAAAGGCCGGGATCATGACGGGCAAGGACGCGCAGGCGGCGCAGGGCGCGGCCCACGCAAAACGGCCCGCCAGGGCGGGCCGTTGCGACAGATGCCGTTGGGCTCAGAGCTTTTCGGTCAGTTCCGGCAGGATCTGGAACAGGTCGCCTACCAGACCATAATCGGCCACCTGGAAGATCGGGGCCTCTTCGTCCTTGTTGATGGCGACGATGATCTTGCTGTCCTTCATCCCGGCAAGGTGCTGGATCGCGCCGGAAATGCCTACGGCGATGTAAAGCATCGGCGCCACGACCTTGCCGGTCTGGCCCACCTGCCAGTCGTTCGGGGCATAGCCGCTGTCCACCGCCGCCCGGCTTGCGCCCACGGCGGCGCCCAGCTTGTCGGCGAGCTTTTCGATCAGCGCGAAATTCTCCTCGGACCCGATGCCGCGCCCGCCCGACACCACGATCCCGGCCGAGGTCAGCTCGGGCCGGTCGCTTGCGGCGACCTTGTCCTCCACCCATTCCGACAGACCGGCGGCGGCGGGGCCTGAGACGGTTTCGACCGGGGCCGGACCGCCCTGACCTGCCGCCTCGAACGCGGTGGTGCGCAGCGTCGCCACCTTGACCGCATCGCCCGATTTCACCGTCTGCACGGCGTTCCCGGCATAGATCGTCCGCTCGAACGTGTCGGCATCCTTGATCGCGGTCACGTCCGAAATCACCATCACGTCCAAAAGCGCGGCCACCCGCGGCAGCACGTTTTTCGCGCTGACGGTCGAGGGCGCGAGGATATGGCCATAGCCCCCGGCCAGCGACACGACCAGATCGGCCAGCGGTTCGGCCAGCGCCTTGCCATAGGCCGCGTCGTCGGCGCAGAGCACCTTTGCGACGCCATCAAGCCCCGCCGCAGCCTCGGCCGCCGCAGCGCAGCCCTGACCGGCGACCAGCACCGTCACCTCGCCCAGCGATTTCGCCGCCGTGACCGCCTTGGCCGTCGCATCCAGCGCAAGCTCCACGCCATTCAGTTCCGCGAGAAGAAGAACAGCCATCAGATCACCCCCGCTTCGTCTTTCAGTTTCGAGATCAGCTCATCGACCGAGCCGACCTTGATGCCTGCCTTGCGGCCCGCCGGTTCGGTCGTGCTGACGACCGTCAGGCGCGGGGTGACATCGACGCCGTAATCGGCGGCGGTCTTTTCCTCCAGCGGCTTTTTCTTGGCCTTCATGATGTTCGGAAGGCTCGCATAGCGCGGCTCGTTCAGACGCAGGTCGGCGGTGACGATGGCGGGCAGCTTGACCCGGATCGTCTGCAATCCGCCATCGACCTCGCGCGTGACGGTGGCCTGGTCGCCCTCGACGGCAAGCTCCGACGCATAGGTCGCCTGGCTCCAGCCCAGAAGCGCCGCCAGCATCTGCCCGGTCGCGTTCATGTCGTTGTCGATGGCCTGCTTGCCCGCGATGACAAGGCCCGGCGCCTCATCCGCGACGACCTTGGCCAGCAGCTTGGCGACCGCCAGCGGCTCGATATCCTGATGCACATCCTCGGCGGCGACGATCAGGATCGCGCGGTCGGCCCCCATCGCGAGCGCGGTCCGCAGCGTTTCCTGCGCCTGCTTCACGCCGATGGACACGACCACGACCTCGGATGCCGCGCCCTTTTCCTTGAGCCGAATCGCCTCTTCGACGGCGATCTCGTCAAAGGGGTTCATCGACATCTTGACGTTCGCCAGATCGACGCCGGACCCGTCCGATTTCACCCGGACCTTCACGTTATAGTCGATCACCCGCTTTACGGGCACCAAAACCTTCATCGGTCTGCTTCTCCCATCGTTGCGCCCTTTCGGGGGCTCTCGCAACTTTGTTAGCGGGTCGGGGGCGGGGGCAACAGCGCAAAATCGACCCTTCCCCGCCCCACGACGCCGCGTTTTTACTGCTTGAGCGCAAGCCGGGGCGACAGCACGTCTATCCCCAGCGCCCGACCCACCGCCGCATAGGTCAGATGGCCCGCATGGGTGTTGAGCCCCGCCAGCAGATGCGGGTCTTCCTCGCAGGCGGTGCGCCATCCCTTGTCGGCCAGCGCCAGCATGAAGGGCATGGTCGCGTTCCCCAGCGCAAGCGTCGATGTCCGCGCCACCGCCCCCGGCATGTTCGCGACGCAGTAATGCAGGATGCCGTCCACCTCATAGATCGGGTCCTCATGCGTGGTGGGGCGCGAGGTCTCGAAACAGCCGCCCTGGTCGATCGCCACATCGACGATCGCCGCGCCGGGCTTCATCGTCGTCAGCTGCGCGCGCGTGACAAGCTTTGGCGCCGCTGCCCCCGGGATCAGCACGGCGCCGATCACCATATCGGCCTCGGCCACCAGTTCGGCGGTGTTGCCCGCGCTGGCATAGCGGGTGCGGAACGTGCCCCCGAACACATCGTCCAGATAGCGCAGCCGGGGCAGCGCACGGTCGAGCACGGTCACATCCGCCCCCATTCCCGCCGCGACCCGCGCCGCATGGGTGCCGACGACCCCGCCGCCGATCACCACCACCCGGGCGGGCGAAACGCCCGGCACGCCGCCCAAAAGGACACCGCGCCCGCCATTGGCCTTTTGCAGCGTCCAGGCGCCCACCTGCGGCGCCAGCCGCCCCGCGACCTCGGACATGGGCGCCAGCAGCGGCAGCCCGCCCTGCGCATCCGTCACCGTTTCATAGGCAATCGCCGTCACGCCGCTTTCCAGCAGGTCGCGCGTCTGGTCCGGATCGGGGGCAAGATGCAGATAGGTGAAGAGGACCTGACCGGCGCGAAGGCGCGCGCGCTCCTCTGCCTGCGGCTCCTTGACCTTCACGATCATTTCCGCCTCGGCAAAGACCTCCTGCGCCGTGTCGGCCAGCCTCGCCCCGGCCCCGGTATAGTCGTCATCGCCGAACCCCGCGCCCTGGCCCGCGCCACGCTCCACCAGAACCGAATGGCCATGGGCCACGGCCTCGCGCACGGCATGGGGCGTCAGGCCGACGCGGTATTCCTGCGGCTTGATCTCTCTCGGGCAACCGATCTTCATTGGGTCCTCCTCCCGTTGGCTCCTCTTGTGGCGGCATTATGACGCAAGGCTCGGGCAAGTATCACCGAACGCGGCTGGCGCCGGCACGGTTTCGTGGTAGACCCTTCGACAAACGACCCCGAAACCGGCAGGAGATTGCAGCAACATGTCCCTCGACGCCACGGACCGCCGCATCCTGACCGTTCTGCAGCGGCAGGGGCGGATCTCGAACGCCGAACTGGCGGAACGGGTGAACCTCTCGGCCTCGGCCTGCCACAGGCGGGTGCAGCGGCTGGAATCCGACGGCTATATCCGGGACTATGTCGCGCTGCTCGACGCCCGCAAGATGGGACGGCCCACCACGGTTTTCGTGGAAATCACGCTGTCGGGTCAGGCCGATGAGGTGCTGGATGCCTTTGAACGCGAAGTCGCGCGCATCCCCGATGTGCTCGAATGTCACCTGATGGCGGGCACGGCGGATTACCTGCTCAAGGTGCTGGCCGAGGATACCGAGGATTTCGCGCGCATCCACCGCCAGTATCTGGCCCGCCTGCCGGGCGTGGCGCAGATGCAGTCGTCCTTTGCCCTGCGCACGGTCTGCAAGACCACAGCGATTCCCGTATGATTCCGGTCTGACCCGTCGCCCAAATGAAAAACCCCCGCAGCCGGGCTACGGGGGCAGATCGGTTCAAAGACCGGAAATGCTCAGAGCATCCCTTCGCGCTGCGCCTTCTTGCGCGCCAGCTTGCGCGCACGGCGGATCGCTTCGGCCTTCTCACGCGCTTTCTTCTCGGACGGTTTCTCGAAATGCTGCTTGAGCTTCATTTCACGAAACACACCCTCACGCTGAAGTTTCTTCTTCAGCGCACGAAGCGCCTGATCGACGTTGTTGTCGCGAACACTTACCTGCATGTGGTTTTCACCACCTTCCTAAGTTAGAGTTACGATAAACGCAGGACGTGGCCCTATAGCAAAGCCGCGCTAGTTTGTCTACCGTTCCGCTGAAAGAACGGCTGAAAGAACGGAGGCCGAAATGCCCGAACCAAAATCCCAGACCCCGGACGGGGCGCAGAACGGCCCGCAATCCGGTCCGGAGTCAGATCCGAACGCGATCAAGGACCGGCTGCTTGACGCGGCGCTGGTCCATGTCCCGTTCGATGGCTGGTCCGAGGCGACCCTGCGCGCCGCCGCGACCGATACGGGCGTCGACCAGGCGCTGGCCCGGGCGCTTTTCCCCCGGGCGGGCGTCGATCTGGCGATGGCCTATCACCGGCGCGGCGATGCGATCCTTGCGGCACGCCTTGCCGCCGAGGAACTGGGACACCTGCGCATCCGCGACCGGATCGCCACCGCCATCCGCTACCGGATCGAGGCGATTGAAGATCGCGAGGCGGTGCGCCGGGGTGCTACGCTTTTCGCGCTGCCGCAACATGCGGCGGACGGGGCGCGGGCCGTCTGGGGCACCGCCGACCGGATCTGGACCGCGATGGGCGACACCTCGAACGACCTCAACTGGTATACGAAACGCACCCTGCTGGCGGGCGTCTATGGCTCCAGCGTGCTTTTTTGGCTGGGCGATGACAGCGCCGGCCATCAGGCGACCTGGAATTTCGTCGATCGCCGGATCGAGGATGTGATGCGGTTCGAGAAACTCAAGGCGAGCGTCAACCGCAGCCCGCTGCTGCGCCCGCTGATGATCGGGCCGAACTGGCTTGCACGGCAGGTGCGCGCCCCGAAACGAACACCCCCCGCAGACCTTCCGGGCGTCTGGAACGGGCAGCCACAGGAGCAATGATGACCCTACCCGAGACGATGCGCGCCGTGGAGATTTCCGCTCCCGGCGGGCCCGAGGCTTTGCGCCCTTGCGACCGGCCCGTCCCGCGCCCCGGCGCCGGCGAGATCGTGATTCGCGTCGCCTGGGCCGGGGTGAACCGCCCCGATGCGCTGCAACGGGCGGGCCTTTATAACCCGCCCCCCGGCGCCTCCGACCTGCCGGGGCTCGAGGTCTCGGGCACCGTCGTCGCCACCGGCCCCGATGTCGCCCGCTGGGAAGAGGGGGATGAGGTCTGCGCCCTCGTGCCCGGCGGCGGCTATGCGGAATATGTCTGCACCACCGCCGAACATGCGCTGCCCGTCCCGCGCGGTCTGGACCTCAGGCAGGCTGCCTGCCTGCCGGAAACCTTCTTCACCGTCTGGTCCAACATCTTCATGCGCGGCGGGCTTCGCGCGGGGGAACGGTTCCTTGTGCATGGCGGATCGTCGGGCATCGGCACGACGGCGATCCAGTTGGCCCGCGCCTTTGGCGCCCGCGTCTTCGCCACCGCCGGCTCGGATGAAAAATGCGCGGCCTGCGTGACCCTTGGGGCGGAACGGGCGATCAACTACCGGGCCGAGGATTTCGTGCCCCTCCTTCAGGCCGAAGGCGGGGCGAACCTGATCCTCGACATGGTGGGCGGCGACTATCTGCCCCGCAACGTCAAGGCGCTGGCCGATGAGGGGCGCCTGATCCAGATCGCCTTTCTCACCGGGGCCAAGGTCACGCTCAACTTCGCCGAGGTGATGACGCGCCGTCTCACGATCACCGGCTCCACGCTCCGCCCCCAGTCGGACGAGGCCAAGGCAAAGATCGCGCGCGAGCTGGAGGTGCAGGTCTGGCCCCTGCTGGCGGCGGGGCGCGTCGCGCCGGTGATGGACAGCGAGTTTCCCCTGGCCGAGGCCGAACGAGCCCATGCGCGGATGGAAACCTCCGATCACATCGGCAAGATCGTGCTGCGGGTGGCCTGACTTTTCGCTTTTCTCCCGCCGGGGCGGCGTCTATATAACGCGGTGACTTCCCCGAAAACGAGAACAGGCGGAAAGGGGCGACCCGCCGCAGCCGTTTTCCCGGCGCGGGAAAGATATGTGCGAAGGAGTGATCCGATGAACAAGCCTCTGATGGCCAAGGCGACGGCAGTCTGGCTGGTGGACAATACGACCCTGTCGTTCCGCCAGATCGCGGATTTCTGCGGAATGCACGAACTGGAGGTGCAGGGCATCGCCGATGGCGACGTGGCCGCAGGCGTGCGGGGCTTCGACCCGATCGCGAACAACCAGCTTGACCCGATCGAGATCGAGCGCGGGCAGGCCGACCCGGCCTATCGCCTCAAGCTCAAGTTCAACGCGGCGGCCGTGGGCGAGGAAAAGCGCCGCGGCCCGCGCTACACGCCGCTTTCGAAACGGCAGGACCGCCCCGCGGCGATCCTCTGGCTGGTCAAGTTCCACCCCGAACTTTCGGACGGTCAGATCGGCAAGCTCGTGGGGACCACCAAGCCGACGATCCAGTCGATCCGCGAACGCACCCACTGGAACATCGCCAATATCCAGCCGGTCGATCCGGTCGCGCTCGGCCTCTGCCGCCAGTCGGAACTGGACGCGGCTGTCCAGCAGGCGGTGAAAAAGCGCGCCGCCGAAGGCGTGGTGATGACCGATGACGAACGCCGCAAGCTGGTGAGCACGGAACAATCGCTCGCCATGTCGCCGGAACCGCGGATGCCCTCGGCCATTGCAGGGCTGGAAAACTTCACCCTCGCGCCCACCGAGGAAGAGGAAAAGCCCCAGGCCGATTTCGCCGATGCCGACAGCTTCTTCAACCTCCCCGCCTCCGAGGATGAGGACGACGAGGACGACAACCGCTGAGATCGCCTGCTCCGGCATTCGAAACCCCGCCTGTCGAAAACCCCGCCCTGAGCGGGGTTTTTCTTTGCCGTTCCGGCCCCGCTTGCAGGCCAAGGCTTGACCTTTGGGCGGAATGGGCCCATCTGGACCGGAACCCTAGGTCCGCTGCCGCGTGAGCAGCCCGCGCAAAATGGCGCGACAGACCGGGTCGGGCGCAATGCGCCATTTCGCAGGTTCCCACGTCACGCAGGGGTCCGGTGGCCCGTTTCGGGTCACGACCATGCATACCGCCCGGACGGGCGGTCCACTCTTTTGGCGTGCGCGCCTGAGAAAGGCTGTTGAATTGACTGATTTCGAAACCCTCGGGCTTCACCCGACACTGCTCAAGGCGCTGTCGCGCCAGAACCTTACCACCCCGACCCCGATCCAGACGCAGGCGATCCCGCATGTGATGGAGGGGCGCGACCTCATGGGTCTGGCGCAGACCGGCACGGGCAAGACGGCGGCCTTTGGCCTTCCGCTCCTGCACCGGCTGATCCAGATCGGCAAGGCGCCGCAGCCCCGCACCGTGCGGGCGCTGATCCTTGCGCCGACCCGCGAACTGGTGAACCAGATCGCCGACAATCTGGGGAATTTCGGCCAAGGCAGCCATATCCGGCTGACCGTCGTCGTCGGCGGCGCCTCGATCAACAAGCAGGCCGAACGGCTGGCGCGCGGCACCGATGTGCTGGTGGCGACGCCCGGCCGGCTTCTGGACCTGCTGGAGCGCGGCTCGCTCACCCTCGCCGAAACCCGCTACCTGGTGCTGGATGAGGCCGACCAGATGCTCGATCTGGGCTTTATCCACGCGCTGCGCCGTATCGCGCGGCTCTTGCCGGAAAAGCGCCAGACGTTGCTTTTCTCGGCCACGATGCCGAAACAGATGGAGGAACTGGCCTCGACCTATCTGCGCGACCCGGTCCGCGTTCAGGTCTCGCCCCCCGGCAAGACCGCCGACAAGATCACCCAAGGGGTCCACTATACCCCGCAGGGCGACAAGGCGACATTGCTGCGCAGCTATCTGGAAAAACACCCCGACGAACAGGCACTGGTCTTTTCGCGCACCAAGCATGGCGCGGAAAAGCTGATGAAGCTGCTGACGAATTGGGGCTTCAACGCCGGTTCGATCCACGGCAACAAGAGCCAGGGCCAGCGGGAACGCACCCTTGCCGCCTTCCGCGCCAGTGAGATGATGGTGCTGGTCGCGACCGATGTGGCCGCGCGCGGCATCGACATCCCGGGCGTGCGCCATGTCTACAACTACGACTTGCCGAACGTGCCCGAAAACTATGTTCACCGGATCGGGCGGACGGCGCGGGCCGGTGCCTCGGGCCGGGCTGTGGCCTTTTGCGCCCCGGCGGAAATCGGCGAGCTGCGCGCGATCGAGAAACTGACCGGCGTGGGCCTGCCGATCCTTGGCGGAGAGCACATGGCCGTCATGGCCGAGCCCGCGCCCCGGCCCGGTCGCCGTTCCGGCCCGCCGCGCGGTGGGCAAAAACAGGGACAGAAACCGAAATCCGGCCAGAAATCCGGTGGCTTTGGCGGCAAAGCCGGGGGCTCGGGTCAGGGCGGCAAACCCGCCGCTGGCGCGGGTGCCGGATTTGGGGGCGGTGCCGGTGCCGGTGCGAAACCGGGCCAGAAGGTGCGCCATCGCAGCAGTTCCAGGAACGGCGCGGCCGGGGGTTCCGGTAGCGGTCGTCCCGCCCGCCAAAGCGCCTGAGGCGCTGCCCTACGAAGGCCCGCCCCGGCGGGCCTTTTTCTTGCCGCAGCGCGCCCGCCCCCGCCCGTCAGAACGCCCGCGCGCCGGCGAGCCTTTCCCGCACCAGCCCCGCGATATGTGACAGCGCCGGCCCCGTCGCACCGCCCGAGGCGCGGTCGCGCGCAAGCCTTACGGCGGCATTGCAGAGCGCCGGGTCCCCGGCGGCCCGGCCCACGCTGCTCAGAAACTGCGCCAGATAGTCGATATCGGCGGGGGCCGTGGGGGCGGCGAGCACCCGTTCGGCGGCGGTCAGATCGTCGCGCAGCGCCAGAAGGTCGGGGCGCGCCTCGGACGCTGTCTCATCCTCGGAAAGAGGCGCGGAGAGCGCCGCTTGCGGGGCGCCGGTCCCGGATGCAGGGGAGGGGGTATCGGCGGTCGCCCCCCGCAAGGTTGCCTGAAAGGCGCGCAGGTCAAAGGGCTTGGGCAGAAAGGCATCCGCCCCGGCGGCCAGTGCCTGTTGCGCCAGCCCGGGATCGCCCGACGTCGCGATGATGCGCGGGATGCGCAGCGCCGCGCGGGCCAGCGTCGCGATCAGGTCCAGCCCCGATCCGTCGGGCAGGCCCAGATCGACCAGGATCGCCGAGGGCCGGTAGACGCGCAGATGGCGATGCGCCGAGGCGAGGCTGTCGGCCCGCCGCAGCCGCGCCCCGCAGCGCCGGCACAAGAGCCGCAGCGCCTCGCTCGCGACGCGGCTGTCCTCGACCGCGAGGAGGGTCGTGGCACCCGCCGCGCGATCAAAAGTCGTGGCCCCCGCCGCGCGATCGAAGGTCGTGGCCCCCGCCGTGTGGTCAAAGGTTGTGACGCCCGCCGCGCCGTCGGGCCGGGTGGGGCGGGGCAGGGGAAAGGTGAGATCGTCCGACACGAGAATCACTCCTTCTGGATGGGGGCAGCGCCCATTAACCCCCCTCTCGGCTAACGGATGGTTAACGGCAGCCCCCGGCCTGCGTCCTTACGTCCCCCCGTGCCAAAGGGGCCAAACCCTTGCGTGCAAGGCGCCGAGCCCCCATAACGCTCCTCGGGCCGCGCAAACGGCGCGCTACGGAAAAACCATGTCAGGGGGGAACGCGATGATCGGCCGTCTTAATCATGTCGCAATCGCGGTGCCCGATCTTGCCGCCGCCGCCGCGCAATACCGGGAGATGCTGGGCGCCGAGGTGGGCGCGCCCCAGGACGAACCGGACCACGGGGTCACGGTCGTCTTCATCACGCTGCCGAACACCAAGGTCGAACTGCTTTACCCGCTGGGTGAGGCCAGCCCGATCCGCGGCTTTCTGGACAAGAACCCGGCGGGCGGCATCCATCACATCTGCTATGAGGTCGAGGATATCCTTGCCGCCCGCGACCGGCTGGTCGAAAAGGGCGCCCGCATCCTCGGGACCGGCGAGCCGAAGACCGGCGCCCATGGCAAACCCGTGCTGTTCCTGCATCCGAAGGATTTCAACGGCACGCTTATCGAACTGGAACAGGTCTGAATGAGTATCGTTTCCGCCGCCGTCCTCTTTGCCGTCATCTGGTTTCTCGTGCTGTTCGTGGTGCTGCCGCTGCGGCTCACGTCGCAGGGCGAGGCCGGGGCGGTGGTGCCCGGCACGCCCTCATCGGCGCCCTCCGATCCGGGGCTGGGGCCCAAGGTGCGCATCGTCACGGTCGCAGCCCTGGTCATCTGGGCGGTGATCGCCTCGATCATCCTGTTCAGCGGGCTCACCGTCCGGGATATCGACTGGTTCGACCGGATGCCGCCGCTTCCTGCCGCCGCAACCGATGGAACAGGTGGGTGAACCCGGCGACCCCGATCACCGGCACGAAGAGGTTGAGGACAGGCACGCTCAGCGGCAGGGCCATCAGGACGCCGCCGGTCCAGACGGTCAGCGGATAGCGGCCGCGCATATCCGAGGCGCCCGTGCGTCCCAGCCGCCGCATCGCCACCATCTGGAAATATTCCCGGCCCAGCAGGAACCCGTTCAGCCCCCAGAAGACCGGCAGCGCAAACGGGCCGCTGAACAGGAACACCCCCAGCCCCAGGATATTCACCGCGACCAGCAGCGCGAAGTAGTTCACCCCGTCCTTGATCTGGTCATAAAGCGGCACATCCGCAGCCGGGGGCAGGGCGGGATAATGCCGGTCCTCGACCGCCTGCGCCACATCGTCGAGGAAAAAGCCCGTGAAGGCCGAGGCGACCGGCATCATCAGAAGGGGCGAGAGCACGATCATCACGATCAGCCCGCCCAGCGACAGGAAGGTGGCAAGCCCCCCGACCTCACCCGCCCAGGGGAGCACTACGGTCGCCGGAACCAGCCATTCGATCGCGGCCAGCATCAGCGCATAGACCCCGATCAGAAGCGCCAGCGCCAGCAACAGCCCCAGCCAGACCACCCTGCGAAAGCGCGGATCGGCCCATTGGCCCAGCGCCCGCAGGAAGTCATGAAGGATCATTCCGACAGCCAGGTCGTGATGCGATCCAGATCGGGGCGCGGACGGTCCGGCGGGGCCATCCGCTCTGTGCCGATATGGATCATCCCGGCGATGAATTCATGCGGGGCAAGGCCAAGGCCCGTTTCCACAAAGCCCCGGTCCTGACTGGCCCAGCCGCTCAGCCAGCTTGCGCCCCAGCCCGAGGCCAGCGCCGCGTTGAGCATCGCAAGGCAGACCGCCCCGGCCGAAAGGATCTGCTCGATCTCGGGTACCTTGTCCGAGGGCTGCGGCCCCGCCACCACGGCCACGACCAGATCGGCATCGGCATATTGCGCGGCGGCCTTTTCCACCCGGTCGGGGTCGAGCCCCGCCGCCCCGGCCCGGTCGCGCGCAAGGACAGCCAGCCGGTCGAGGGCCGGTTTTTCGATCACGATGAACCGCCAGGGTTCCAGCTTGCCGTGGTCCGGGCTGCGGGCGGCCGCGGTCAGGATGGGTTCCAGCGCGGCGCGGTCGGGGACGGGCGCCGACAGCATCTTGGCAGGGCGCGACCGGCGGGTCAGCAGGAATTGCAGCGCGGCTGTATTCGGATCAGGCATGGGGAACTCCGTCAGGTCTTGGATGGCAGGGGTTCTGGCTGGGCGGGTGCCGGGCTGTGGTGTCAAGGGCCCAAGGCTCAGGGCTCAGGGCGGGGCGGCAAAGATCGCGCGCAGATCGGCCAGAAGCCCGTCGATCATCCGGTCGAAGTAATCGCCCGGCTGGCGCGCGGCGAGTGTCTGGGCCAGCGGGTCGGCGGCGGTCATCGGGGCGCCCGACATTTCCTCCAGCACCGCATGGCCGCAGAAGGGCACATAAACCTCGGAATAGCCGCCTTCATGCACCATCACCAGCCGCCCGTCGCAGAGCGTGCCGGCCGCGCCCATCACCCGGCGTGTCAGCAGGCGGAATGTCTCGGCCGTGGCCAGCATCCGGCCCAAGGGGTCGATCGCCGCCGCGTCGAAACCGCAGGCGACGATGATGACGTCGGGGCGGAAGTCATGCAGCGCGGGCAGCACGATCCGGTCCATCGCGGCCAGATAGGCGCGGTGGCCCGCCCCCGGTGGCAGCGGGATGTTGACATTGGTGCCCAGCCCCAGCCCCTCGCCCCGGTCCAGCGCCGCGCCCGTGTCGGTCGGATAATTCGCCTCCTGGTGGATCGAGATCGTCAGCACGTCCGGGTCGCGGTAATAGATCGCTTCGGTCCCGTTGCCATGATGCACATCCCAGTCGAGCACCGCGACACGGCGCGCAAGGCCTGCCTCCCGGGCGGCCTCGACCGCGACGGCGATATTGGCCAGCAGGCAGAACCCGTTCGGATGTTCCGGCAGGCAGTGATGCCCCGGCGGGCGTGACAGCGCATAGGCATTGCGCAATTCGCCGCGCAGCACCGCATCGAGCGCCGCCTTGGCCAGCCCCGCCGAAAGGGCCGCGACCTCATAGCCGCCGGCGCCGAACGGGCTGCGCGGGCCCAGTTCGCCCCCGCCCGCATCGGAAAGCGCCTTGAACTGCGCCAGATAGCGGCGCGGATGGACCCGCAGCAGATCGACATCGGTGGCGGGCTCGGCGCCCTGCATCGACAGGTGCCCGGCCAGCCCCGTCACCTGCATCAGGTTGAGAAGGCGCCGCTTGGTCTCCGGGTTTTCGGGCAGCCCGCCCGCCAGCGGCTGCACCAGCCCGCCCACGGGCAGCGTGAAGGCATAGTTGCCGCCGTTGTGCCAGAAACACCGCTCGTCCCAGAAAAAGCCCGTGGTCATCCTGCACCCCCATTTGCGGGGCAGAGCCTAGGCAAGCCCCGCGCCAATGACCAGAGCGATCGACCGTCGCGACTGACCGTCACGATTGACGGGCCGGCCCCGGATCGTCATGCACCCCCCAAGGAACCGCATTGCGAGGACCGGACATGCCCAAGGCCCCGCCTGCCGATCTTGCCCATCTGGCGCAGCCCGGCGCGCAGATCACCGTGCGCGTGACGCCGCGTGCCGCCCGCGATGCGGTGATCCTGACGGAGGACGGGCAGATCCGCATCACCGTCACCGCGGTCCCCGAGGACGGCAAGGCGAACCGGGTGGTGACGCGGCTGCTGGCGCGGGCGATGGGCGTGGCGCCGGGGCGGCTGACGCTTGTGCGCGGGGCTGCCGCGCGGGACAAGACGTTCCGCCTGCTGGACTGATCGCCAGCCAAGGACCATCAGCCACGGGCCAACAGCCGGGGGGCGTTACTTGCGCGGCGAGAGGCGATAGACCCCTTCGGGCAGGTTGAGCGCCGCCGCCAGTTCGCGCAACTGCGCCTGCGACAGGGTGATGCGCAGAACCTCGTCCTTGCGGGGGTCGAACTGCTCGATCACCACACCTTCTTCAAAGGCCTGAAGGATCACATCTTCCTGAAGCGGGGCCGGTCCCTCGTCCACGAGTGTGATGACGGTCGCGTCGAAATCGTGCTCTATGCTGAACATGGGACCAGCATGGCGGCTTTGGCGGGATTCGGAAAGCCCCCAGTGAAATACGCAGTGAGATCCACAGTGAAATCCACAGTGAAATCCCCTGTGAGCCCGCGTCGCAGCGGCACAGCCTGCCGCCGTCTTGTGCATCCGCGACCCTGGCCGCGCTGACGTGCCGCTGACACAGGTTTGACCAGCTTTTTGCTTTCCGGCCCTGCCGCCGGTGCTATATGCCTGCGGGAATTACAGGAATATCGGTCGAGGCATCAAAGGGGCAGGAAGGGACATGCGCCGCGCGCTTTCATTCGTTTTCATCGGACTGGCCGCGGCCCTTGCCGCCTGTGCGCCGCTGCCCGTCGTGGTGGTGGATGAACCCGGCCCCCGCCCGGTTCAGGTGGCCCAGCCGCAGCCGGCGGCGCCCGTCGACGCGAGTACCGCCGCGCGCAACTTCAGCGCCGTCGTCGCGCGGATGGAGCCGCTGGCCGAGCGCGAATGTCAGGCCCGCACGCGCAACGTCAACTGCGACTTCATGATCGTGATCGACGACCGCCCGAACGTGCCCGCGAACGCCTTCCAGACCGTGGACCGCAACGGCCGCCCGGTGATCGGCTTCACGCTCGCCCTGATCCGCGAAGCCCGCAACCAGGACGAAATCGCCTTTATCCTGGGGCATGAGGCCGCGCATCACATCCTGGGCCATCTGCCGCGCCAGCAGCAATCGGCGGCCACGGGCGCGATGATCCTCGGGACGCTCGCCTCGCTCGGCGGAGCGTCGGCTGCGGATGTCGAGGCGTTCCAGCGCGCCGGCGCCACGATCGGCGCCCGCACCTACAGCCGCGAATTCGAGCTGGAGGCCGACGCGCTGGGCACCGTGATCGCCTATCGGTCGGGCTATGACCCGATGCGCGGGGCCGAGTTCTTCAACCGCATCCCCGATCCCGGCAACCGCTTTCTCGGTACCCACCCGCCCAACGCCCAGCGGATGGAGATCGTGCGCCGCACCATGGCGGGCCTGCGATGACGGGTCTGGGCCGAGGTGCCCGATCCCCTCGCTGATCCCGCCGCACCGCCTTTATCCGGCGCTTGATCTGGATCAAGGCAGCCGCGCCGCGCCCGCGGCATCCTCTGGCCTGCGCCCCGCAACATATGGCCAGAGGATGCAAGGATGATCGGACTGACCCGGCTTGACCGCCACGCGACACTTGTCGGCCGCATGGCCGAAACCACCGGCATCGACATGGCCGACGCGCTTGTCACCGGCCGGCTGAGCGGCCCGTCCCTGCGCGGCGCCGTGCTGCGCTGCTGCGGCTGCGACAAGGCCGAGGCCTGCCAGGGCTGGCTTGATGCGCAGGAAAGAGGGAGGCAGGAAAGGCAGGCAGGCGCGGCCCCGGCCACAGCCCCCGACTATTGCCGCAACCGCGACCTGATGGCCCGTCTGCGCCCCTGAACCGCGGCGGCCATACGCCATCTCTCTCGGCCAGGGTTCAGGGCACACCTGTCATCCGCCCACCTCGTGCCAAGGGCAACCTTCGCGCGGGCGGCAGGGATGGAACGGAGCATCATGCGCCAACGCAGGCACCCCGCAGGGCAGGTTTCGCCCTGACCCTTCCGGCAGGGGCTTCCCTTCGCGCCCGCGGCCCGCTAAGCCGCGGCCATGTTCCGGATCGACACCGTTCTGACCGATCGCGGCTCGCGCTATGCCGTCAGCGGCGGCCCCGCCGCCTCGCGCGCCGAGGTGCAGGCCTTTCTGCGCGCCCTGACCCGCGACAAGCGTTACGCCCGCGCGACCCATAACAGCTGGGGCGCGCTGCTGCCTGACGGCCCGGCCAAAGGGGATGACGGCGAAACCGGCGCGGGGGCGATCATCCTGCGGATGCTCGAGGCCGCCGGGCGCCGGTCCGAGGTGGTCGTCGTCACCCGCTGGTATGGCGGCACCCATCTGGGCGGCGACCGGTTCCGCCATGTTCAGGATTGCGTCCGGCGCTATCTTGCCGAAAGCCCGCCCGCCGGGACCGCCCCCGACTGATCGCCAGGAACATGGCGGGGGCCTGCGCAGTTTTATCTCCAACGAACCAATTCCGGAGGAGAACCATGCAGACCAGCGGACACAGCCTCATCTCGTCGAGCGACGTGAACGGCACCACCGTCTACAGCCCCGCCGGCGAACAGCTTGGCAGCATCGACCACCTGATGATCGACAAGGTCTCGGGCAAGGTCGTCTATGCGGTCATGGGCTTTGGCGGCTTTCTGGGCCTCGGCGAGGATCACCACCCGATTCCCTGGGGCAAGCTGCGCTATGACACGACGCAGGAAGGTTACGTGACCGACCTGACCCGCGAACAGCTTGAAGGCGCGCCCGCCCGGGACGCCGACTGGTATCGCGACCGCGACTGGGAGGAACGCACCCATCGTCACTATGGGGTGCATCCCTACTGGATGTAACCCTGCCCTGCGGTCGTGAGAACGGGAGGCCCGCGCCCCTGACGGCGTGGGTCTTTCTCATTCGCATGTCCGGTTGCGCCTTGCTGGAATAACCGCTCCGACCCCGCTTTGAAACCACTCCGGACGGCCGGGCTTCATCCAGCGCGCCCCGGCGACCTGCTCTCGGCAGCCGCAAGGCCCGTGCCCGGCCCCTCAGGGAACCCGCCGCCCCCAAAGGTCGTATTCGCCCGCTTCCTCGACCTCCACCGTCACGATATCGCCGGGGGCGAGGCCGTCGAAGCCCTCGTCGATGAACAGGTTGCCATCGATTTCCGGCGCATCGGCCTTGGTGCGGCAGGTGGCGCCCTCCTCGTCGATGGCATCGACGATCACTTCCATCCGCAGCCCGACCTTTGCGGCGAGCTTTGCCTCGGAAATCGCCTGCGCCTTTTCCATGAAGCGTTCCCAGCGGTCCTGCTTGACCTCTTCGGGCACATGATCCGGCAGGGCATTCGACCGCGCCCCGGCGACGTTTTCATACTTGAAGCAGCCGACACGGTCCAGCTGCGCCTCATCCAGCCAGTCGAGCAGGGTCTGGAATTCTTCCTCCGTCTCACCGGGATAGCCGACGATGAAGGTCGACCGCAGCGTGATATCGGGGCAGTCGGCGCGCCAGCGGGCGATTTCGTCCAGCGTCCGCGCCGCCGCGGCCGGCCGCGCCATCCGTTTCAGAACATCGGGGTGCGCGTGCTGGAACGGAATGTCGAGATAGGGCAGCACCAGACCTTCGGCCATCAGCGGGATCAGGTCGCGCACATGCGGGTAGGGGTAGACGTAATGCAGCCGCACCCAGGCGCCGAGCTGCCCGAGTTCGCGCGCCAGATCGGTGATATGGGTCCGGACCTCGCCGCCCTTCCACGGATGCAGGTCATGCTTGCGGTCGACGCCGTAGGCAGAGGTGTCCTGAGAGATCACCAGCAGTTCGCGCACGCCGTTCTGCACCAGCTTTTCCGCCTCGCGCAGGACGGCATGGACGGGGCGGCTGACCAGACGTCCGCGCATGTCGGGGATGATGCAGAACTTGCACTTGTGGTTGCAGCCCTCGGAAATCTTCAGATAGCTGTAATGGCGCGGCGTCAGGCTGACGCCCGAGGCCGGCAGCAGGTCAATGAACGGGTCGGGGCTGGGCGGAACCGCGCCGTGGACCGCATCCAGCACCTGTTCATATTGATGCGGCCCCGTCACCGCCAGCACCCGGGGATGCGCGCCGGTGATATAGTCGGGTTCCGCCCCCAGACAGCCGGTGACGATGACACGGCCGTTTTCGCGCAGCGCCTCGCCGATGGCCTCAAGGCTTTCGGCCTTGGCACTGTCGAGGAAACCGCAGGTGTTCACGATCACCGCATCCGCCCCCGCATAATCGGGGCTGATCGCGTAACCCTCGGCCCGCAGGCGCGTCAGGATGCGTTCGCTGTCCACCAATGCCTTGGGGCAGCCAAGGCTGACCATGCCGATGGTCGGCTGGCCCGAACGCGCACTATCGCGGCGGGTCGGGTCAAAGATCGGCGCGGGCGCCAGATCGGGGCGGAGGTTGGGCGGGTTCGTGGACATGCGCCGGCATATAACGGGGCGCGGCCCGCACGGAAAGGGGCGTCAGCGCGGCAGCAACAGTTCCGCGAGCGTCAGGCCCATCACTTTCGCGCTGTCGATCATGTCCTGCACCCCGATCCATTCGTCGGGCTGATGCGCAAGGTCCAGCACGCCGGGGCCATAGGCGATGCAGTTCTTCAGCCGCCCGATCCGGTCGATATGCTTCTGGTCATAGGTCCCGGGCGACACGACAAAGCCCGCTTCGGTGTCCAGCACCTTGCGGATCGCATCGGCCACGGTCCGCACCACGGGCGCGTCGCGGTCGGTCATGGACGGCTGCACCTCGAACAGGTCGCGGATTTCATAGTGGAAATTCGGACGCTCGGCCTTCACGCGCTCCAGCATCGCGGTGACCTCGGCCTTCACCTCGTCGATGTTTTCCTCGATCAGGAACCGCCGGTCGATGACGATGCGGCAGCGGTCGGGGACGCAGGGCGCAGGCATGCCCGTATAGTCGGCGTCCTGTTCCGGCTCGCCCCCATGGATCGAGTTGATGTTGAGCGTCGATTGCCGCGCGCCTTCCGGGATCACCGGCATTTCGGTGCGCTTGGTGGCCAACAGGGGGAACAGCGTCGCCTCCATCTCGGCCAGCACCGCGCCCATGTGGCGCACCGCGCTGTCGCCGAGGAAGGGCATCGACCCATGGGCGATTCGGCCATGCGTCTCGATCTCGGCCCACCAGACGCCGCGATGGCCAAGGCAGATCCGGTCCTTGTGCAGCGGTTCGGGGATGATGACATGCTGCACGCGGGCCGGGTCGAAATAGCCCTGTTCGGCCAGATAGGCGACGCCGCCGAAGCCGCCCGATTCCTCATCCGCGGTGGCCGAGATCTCGATCGCCCCGGCGAAATCCGGATGGGCGGCGATAAAGGCCTCGGCGGCGATGATGCTGGTGGCAAGGCCGCCCTTCATGTCGCAGGCGCCCCGGCCATAGATGCGGTCGCCTGTGGGGCCACGCTCCAGTTCGCCGCCAAAAGGATCGCGGGTCCAGCCATGGCCGACCTCGACCACGTCATGATGGCTGTTGAAATGCACGCAATCACCGGGACGGGTGCCCTCGCGGCGGGCGACGATGTTCCAGCGCGGGTGGCGGTCGCTGTCGGCCAGCGCGCCGGTCGCGCGGACCAGTTCGACCGCAAAGCCGCTGGCGCGCAGCCGTTCCGCAAGAAAGTCGCAGATTTCCCGATAGTTGCGCCCGGGCGGGTTCAGGGTCGGGATGCGGATCAGCCCTTGGGTCAGGGCGATCAGGTCGTCACGGCGGGCGTCTATTTCATCGCGGAGGATCTGGCTCATGGGCTGCAGGCTAGCCCGCGTCCGGGGGCGCGGCAATCGCGATCTGCGCCCGTGCTGTGCCGATTCCGTGCCCATGCCGGGCGCGTCGATGCCGCGCGGCCTTTGCGCAAATAAAAAGGGCAGCGTGGTGCTGCCCTTTCCGCATCGGTCGTGATGCCGATCATTTAGGTGACACGGGGGCCCGGTGTCCGGGCCGCTCCGGTCTGCCGTCCGATCAGGCCAGTGCGAGGTTGGTCGCCGACTGGCGGCCATCGCGGCTGGTTTCCAGATCGAAGGTCACTTTCTGACCGTCATCGAGGCCGCGCAGGCCAGCGCGCTCCAGCGCGGTGATGTGGACGAACACGTCCTTGGAACCACCGTCGGGCTGGATGAAGCCGAAGCCTTTGGTAGCGTTGAACCATTTCACGGTGCCAGTTGCCATCGTGATATCTCCTGTCGTGGTGCTGTCCGCGAGATTGCGACAGCCCGGCTCCGCAAGTCAAAGATCGAGAGACTGAAGCCAGGGTAGGAGACAGTTCGATAAGAATAACGTCGCAGATGGGATTATGGGGCATTTGGCGGTTCATTTCAAGGGCGCGTACCCGATTGCCCGAACGGGCCGCCAGATGCGGACCCCGCCACGCGTGGGCGCGCGGCGGGGCGGGGGTCAGAACAGCAGGTAGATCAGGATGATGAGGGGGATCGGCACCCCCAGAAGCCAAAGCAGTATTCCGCGCATCGACGGCCCCCTTTACAGCCGGCCCGTCAAGGCAAGGATCAGGAGCACGATCAGAAGCACGCCCAGGATGCCCGACGGGCCATAGCCCCAGGCGCTGGAATAGCCCCAGGTCGGCAGCGCGCCGACAAGGGCAAGGATCAGGATGATAATGAGAATTGTCGAAAGAGGCATGGGACGTTCCTTTCCCGTTCACGTCATGGCGCAAACGCAGGTCAGGGGCCGGAAGTTCCCGAAGCCGTGATCGGGGTGTGAGCGGACGCGCATCTGATGCAGGTCGCCCGCCGCTCCTTCAGCCCCCGCCGTCGCCCGTGGGTAACGGCGGGGGCTTTGCCTCAGCGGGTGAACTTCTTGTACTTCACGCGCTTCGGTTCGACCGAATCCGGGCCAAGGCGGCGGATCTTGTCTTCCTCATAGGCCTCGAAGTTGCCTTCGAACCATTCCACATGGGCGTCGCCCTCAAAGGCGAGGATATGGGTGCAGAGCCGGTCGAGGAAGAAGCGGTCGTGGCTGATGATGACCGCGCAGCCCGCGAAATCGTCCAGCGCGGCCTCCAGCGCCTGCAGCGTCTCGACGTCCAGATCGTTGGTCGGTTCGTCGAGCAGCAGGACGTTGCCGCCGGTCCGCAGCAGTTTCGCCATGTGGACACGGTTGCGTTCCCCGCCCGACAACAGGCCCACCTTCTTCTGCTGGTCGCCGCCCTTGAAGTTGAAGGCGGAACAATAGGCGCGGCTGTTCATCTCGGCATCGCCAAGCTGGATCACGTCCAGCCCGTCCGAGATTTCCTCCCACACGGTCTTGTTGGGGGCGAGCGCGTCGCGCGACTGATCGACGTATGACAACTGCACGGTATCGCCATAGCTGACCGTGCCCTCATCGGGCTGTTCCTGCCCCGTAAGCATCCGGAAGAGCGTGGTCTTGCCGGCGCCGTTCGGGCCGATCACGCCCACGATGCCGCCCGGGGGCAACGAAAAGCTGAGGTTCTCGATCAGAAGCTTGTCGCCCATGGCCTTTTTCATGCCCTCGACCTCGATCACCTTGCCACCAAGGCGCGGGCCGTTGGGGATGATGATCTGGGCGCGGCCGATCTTTTCGCGCTCGGACTGGCTGGCCATTTCCTCATAGGCGTTGATCCGGGCCTTCTGCTTGGCCTGACGGGCCTTGGCGCCGGCGCGGATCCATTCAAGCTCGCGCTCCAGCACTTTCTGCTTGGCCTTGTCCTCGCGCGCTTCCTGTTCCAGCCGTTTGGCCTTCTGTTCCAGCCATGCAGAATAGTTGCCCTCGTACGGGATGCCCCGGCCGCGGTCGAGTTCGAGAATCCAGCCGGTGATGTCGTCAAGGAAGTACCGGTCGTGGGTCACGCAGAGGATGGTGCCCTTGTATTCGATCAGGTGCTTTTGCAGCCAGGCGATGGTCTCGGCATCAAGGTGGTTGGTCGGTTCGTCCAGGAGCAGCATGTCCGGCGCCTCAAGCAGCAGCTTGCAGAGCGCGACGCGGCGCTTTTCCCCGCCCGAAAGGCTGTTCACATCGGCATCGTCAGGCGGGCAGCGCAGGGCCTCCATCGCGACATCGACCTGGCTGTCGAGATCCCAGAGGTTCTCGGCGTCGATCTCGTCCTGCAGGCGCGCCATTTCATCCGCGGTTTCGTCCGAATAGTTCATCGCCAGCTCGTTGTAGCGATCGAGCTTGGCCTGCTTGGCCTTCACCCCCTCCATCACGTTGCCGCGGACGTTGAGGTTCGGGTCAAGCTCGGGCTCCTGCGGAAGGTAGCCCACGCGGGCGCCCTTGGCGGCCCAGGCCTCGCCCGAGAAATCCTTGTCGATGCCGGCCATGATGCGCAGCAGCGTCGATTTACCGGCGCCGTTGACGCCCACGACGCCGATCTTGACGCCGGGCAGGAACGAGAGGCGGATGTTTTCGAAGGTCTTCTTGCCGCCCGGATAGGTCTTGGACACCCCGTCCATGTGATAGACATACTGGTAAGAGGCCATTTCGTAACTCCTTGCGGGTCGCGCTGTCTGAAAGCTGTCTGATTGATCTGTCTGATTTCTTGGCCCGTCATGTATCGTTTATGCTGGACAAGGGCAATCGCAGGGTGATTAGCCTTCGCCCCGGTCGGCGCAAAGTGGTCCGGCGCAAAAGGCGGCCGGCGCAAACCGGTCTGGCGCAAAAGGGGGCGCGATGCGGGGTTTTCCCCCGGCTTCGGCCGGAATGACGGTGGGATTGCTGGGCGGGTCGTTCGATCCGGCCCATCCCGGGCATGTCCACCTGACCGAGGAGGCGCTGCGGCGCTTTGACCTCGATCGGGTCTGGTGGCTGGTCAGCCCGGGCAATCCGCTCAAGGCGAGGGGGCCGGCGCCGCTCGCGCAGCGGATGGCCGGGGCGCGGGCGCTGATGCGCCACCCGAGGGTCGAGATCACCGATATCGAGGCGCGGCTCGGCACGCGGCATACGGCGGCGATGCTGGCGCGGCTGATGCCGCTTTATCCCGGGGTGCGGTTCGTCTGGCTGATGGGGGCCGACAACCTTGCGTCGTTTCACCGCTGGGACCGCTGGCGCTGGATCATGGGGCAGGTGCCTGTGGGGGTGATCGCGCGGCCCGGCAATGCGATGGCGGCGCTCGGCTCGCCCGCGGCGCGGTTCGCGGCGCGCTGGCGCCTGCCGGCTGCGGCGGCGCCCCTGCTGGCGCGGCGGGGGGCACCCCGCTGGTGCTATCTGACTGTGCCGCTGGTCGGGATCTCCTCGACCGAGTTGCGGGCGCGGGGCGGGGGCGCGCCTGCCACGCCGCTGTTGGAGGGTGCGCGTCCTTCGGCTAAGGTTTCGCCATGAACCACGATCCTCGTTTTTCGCGCCGGCTGTTTCTGGGCGGGCTTATTTCGGCGGCGGCGACGCCCGTTCTGGCGGGGGCGCCGGCGTCATCGCCCCGCCCGGTTGCACGCGGGGGCGCGACGGGGGGTGCCACAGGGGGCGCGACTGGGGGCGCGACAGGGGGCGCAACCGTCACGCGCGCCGTCCCGGCGGCCGAGGCGCTGGTCGAGGCCGCGCGGCTGGGCGGGCGGGTCACGTTCGCCGTGGTCGATGCGCGCACGGGCCAGTTGCTGGAAGGCATGGGCGCCGACCAGCCGCAGCCCCCGGCCAGCGTCGCCAAGGCGGTGACGGCGCTTTATGCGCTCGACGCGCTGGGGCCGGGATTCCGGTTTTCGACCGGGCTGGTCGCCACGGGGCCGGTGCAGGGGGGCGTGATCGCCGGCGATCTCGTGCTGGTGGGCGGGGGCGACCCGACGCTTTCGACCGATCATCTGGCGGAAATGGCGGCGGCGCTGCGCCAGCAGGGGGTTACGGGCGTGGCGGGCCGGTTCCGGGTCTTTGGCGGCGCGCTGCCGGCGATTGCGGCGATCGACCCGGCGCAGCCCGATCACGCGGGCTACAACCCGGCGATCTCGGGGCTCAACCTCAACTACAATCAGGTTTATTTCGGCTGGCAACGCGGGCAGGGGGGCTATCGGCTCAGCCTGGAGGCGCGGGCGGACCGGGTCAATGCGCCGGTCGCGCTGACACGGATGCAGGTGGTGGACCGGCAGACGCCGACATTCACCTTTGCCGCGAACGGCGCCTATGAGGACTGGACGGTCGCCAGCGGCGCGCTGGGCAATTCCGGCAGCCGCCTGCTGCCGGTGCGGCGGCCGGCGCTTTATGCGGCCGAGGTGTTCCACACCCTTGCCGCCGCGCAGGGGCTGCGCCTGCCGCCCGCGGAACTGGCCAATTCGCCGCCGCAGGGCGCGGTGCTGGTCCAGCGTCAGAGCGACGATCTGCAGACCGTGCTGCGCGACATGCTGCGCTGGTCCACCAACCTGACCGCCGAGACGGTGGGCCTGACGGCCTCGCTGGCGCGCGGGATGGGGGTGAGCAGCCTTTCGGCCTCGGGGCGGGCGATGTCGGACTGGGCGCAGGCGCGCTATGGGCTGGCGGGCCCGCGCTTTGCCGATCATTCGGGGCTCGCGGACAGCAGCCGGATCACCGCGCTCGACATGGTGCGGGCGCTGACGCTGGCGGGGTCAGGGGGGGCGGGGTCCGGCTTGGCGGGCTCCGGCGGGGCGCTGCGCCCGATCCTGCGCCGCCATGCGATGCGGGACGCGGCAGGAAATGAGTTGCGCAACCATCCGCTCAAGGTGGATGCCAAGACCGGAACGCTCAACTTCGCGAGCGCGCTTTCGGGCTATGTGACGGCGCCGAACGGGCGCGAGATGGTCTTTGCGATCTTTGCCGCCGATACGGCGCGCCGGGATGCGCTGGGGCCTGCGGCGCGCGACAACCCGCCCGGCGGGCGCGAATGGACCGCCCGCGCCCGGCGCCTGCAACAGCAGTTGCTGGAGCGCTGGGCGGCGGTGTATGCCTGATTTTTCAAGGGATTGACCCGTCTGCGGCTGGGTGTCGGCCTGCGCGCGCAGATGGCGCGCGGGCCTTTGCTTCACGCGCGCAAGCGGCGCGGAGCCCTTTTAGTTTACGCGCGCAAGTGGCGCGCAGATCCTTTAGTTCACGCGCGCAAGTGGCGCGCGCGGGCACCCCTTTCGATCGCCGCGGCGTGGAGCCGGTCGATGTTCAGCTCATACCGGATTTCCTCCAGCAGGCGAAGTTCGGCCTCGCGCAGCGTGCCGTCGGCGGCGGCGACATCGCAAGCGAGCGCATAGGCGGTCTCATAAAGCCGGTCCGGCAGCGCGTCGCGGATGATCCCGAAGAGCGCATCGAGCCCGTCCTCGTCGTCGAAGATGTCCATCACGGTCTGCCAGACCTGACGGGGGCGGTCGCTGTCATAGCCCTCGAACACGGGCAGGTGTTTCACGATCCGCTGGATGGTCTGCAATTCGACCGTGCGCAGCTGTTCGTCCGCGACCGAGACGGCGATCATCACCGCGACCAGCGCGTCCTGGGGCGAAATCAGCGGGGAGTCACTCGCCACGGGGGCTTCCTTTCCTCATAGAACAGGGCCCAGATTATTGACGGCGCGGGGCGCGGGCAATAGGGAGACGGGGCCTTGCCGGGGCATGGGGCCCCGGTCCAGCGGGAAGTTTGAGACATGTCGGACCTGCGCGATGCCGCGATGAATTCGAAAGCCTGGCCTTTTGAGGAAGCGCGCCGGCTGCTCAAACGCTATGAAAAGGCGCCGCCCGAAAAGGGTTACGTCCTGTTCGAGACCGGCTATGGCCCGTCCGGGCTGCCGCATATCGGCACCTTTGGCGAGGTCGCCCGCACGACGATGGTCCGCCGCGCCTTTGAGGCGATCAGCGACATCCCGACGCGGCTGATCTGTTTTTCGGACGATCTGGACGGGATGCGCAAGGTCCCCGAAAACGTGCCGAACCCCGACATGCTGCGCGAACATCTGCAGCGGCCGCTGACATCCGTCCCCGACCCGTTCGGGGAATACGAGAGCTTTGGCCATCATAACAACGCGATGCTGCGGCGGTTTCTCGATACCTTCGGGTTCGAGTACGAGTTCATCAGCGCGACGGAGTTCTACCGCTCGGGCCAATTCGACACGGTGCTGCGGCGGGCTGCCGAGCGTTATGACGAACTTATGGCGGTGATGCTGGCGTCCTTGCGCGAAGAGCGGCAGCAGACCTATTCGATCTTCCTGCCGATCCATCCCGAAACGGGGCGGGTGCTTTATGTGCCGCTGAAGCAGGTGAACGCGCAGGACGCGACCATCACATTCGACGACGAGGACGGGCGCGAATGGACGCTGCCGGTCACCGGCGGCAACGTCAAGCTGCAGTGGAAGCCCGATTTCGGCGCGCGCTGGGCGGCGCTGGACGTCGATTTCGAGATGTATGGCAAGGACCATTCCACCAACACGCCGATCTATGACCGGATCTGCGAGATACTGGGCGGCCGCAAGCCCGAGCATTTCACCTATGAGCTGTTTCTGGATCAGAACGGCGAGAAGATCTCCAAATCCAAGGGGAACGGGCTGACGATCGACGAATGGCTGACCTATGCCAGCCCGGAAAGCCTCGCCTATTTCATGTATCAGAAGCCCAAGACTGCCAAGCGGATGTATTTCGACGTCATCCCCCGGGCGGTGGACGAATATCACCAGCAGCTCAAGGCCTATCCGGGGCAGGACGTGGCGGGGCGGGCGAACAACCCGGTCTGGCACATCCATCACGGCAATCCGCCCGAATCGCGGATGGTCGTGTCCTTTGCCATGCTGCTCAATCTGGCGGCGGTGGCGGGGGCGCGGGACAAGGCGGGGCTATGGGGGTTCATCCGCCGCTACGCCCCCGACGCAACACCCGAGGGCAACCCCGATCTGGATGCGGCGGCCGAATTCGCGGTGCGCTATTTCCGCGATTTCGCGGCGCCGACGCGGGCCTTCCGGGCGCCGACGGACAAGGAACGCGCGGCGATGGAGGATCTGGTCGCACGCCTGAAGGACTGGCAGGGCGGGCTGGATGCCGAAGAGCTGCAAAGCCTTGTTTTCGCTGTCGGAAAGGACCACGGTTTCGAGCCGCTGCGGGACTGGTTCACCGCGCTTTACGAGGTGTTGCTGGGCGCGAGCCAGGGGCCGCGGTTCGGCGGGTTCATCGCCCTTTACGGGGTCGGGGAGACCATCGGGCTGATCGAGAAGGCGCTGTCCGGAGAGACCCCGGCCTGAGGCCCGCGGTGGGTGTTGCGGCACCCACCGAACGGTGTGGTTAAGCCTTCTTAAACCCCTGCTGCTAGCTTTCGGTCATCAGGGCCAGGATGCCGCCCCCCAACCGCTTGCAACGGCGGCGGGGGCGGTGCGTCTGGCCCCCGCGCCGGGGAAAAGCAGGGGAATTTCACATGAACATGGCAGTTACCGACGGCTTCGCGCTGATGCCGGCGCGGTTTTCCGAGGGTCTGGGTCTATGGTCGCGCGAGACCGGCACGCCGGGCAGTGCGACCTATCTGAACGCGCCCAACGCGGCCTATGTGCCCGCCGATCAGGATTTCGGCGGCTGTCTCGAATTGCAGAAGATTGAGGCCACGCAGCGATTGCGGCATATGGGGCAGACCCCCCTTGTGCCCGGGATGTATCTGCGGGTCACGGCCCGGGTGAAGGCCATCAGCGGCACGCTGCCCGCCGTGCGGATCGCGGGCTGGGCGGCAAACGCCCAGGGGGCGAATATCGCCGGCGTGGTGCAGGTGGGGCCATCGGTCCAGCTTTCGGCCTATGGGCAGGTGGTGACGGTCAGCGCCATTCTGGGCAGCGGAAGTCGCCCCGGCGTGGACATGCCTTGGGGGACGGGCGCGGCCTATGGCCATCTGGGGCTGGACCTGACGGGCGGCAATGGGGGCGTGGTGCGGATCGACGATATCCAGGTCGAGGATGTCACGGGCTTTTTCGCCCGCAAGATGATGGACTGGGTCGATGTGCGCGACTTTGGCGCGGTGGGCGACGGGGTGGCGAATGACCGCGCGGCCTTTCTGGCGGCCGACGCGGCGGCGGCGTCCGGCGGGCAGGTGCTGGTGCCCGCAGGCATCTACCGGCTGGCCGATCATGTGACGTTCAACGCGCCGGTGCGGTTCGAGGGGCGGGTCGCCATGCCCGCCGACAAGCGGCTAGCCCTGACACGGAATTTCGACCTGCCGAGCTATGCCGCGGCCTTCGGGTCCGAGGAAGAGGGCCTGCGCCGCGGTTTGCAGGCGCTCTTCAACTTTGCCGACCATATCAGCTTTGACCTCTGCGGCCGGCGGCTGGAGCTGGAGGCGCCGATCGACGTGCAGGCCGCCGTGGGGAACCACACGACCTTTGCGACCCGCCGCATCCTGACCAACGGGCAGTTCAATATTCAGGAAAGCCCCGCCTGGAACCCTGTGACCGTCACATCGCAGGCGAGCTATGCCCCCGCCGACCCGCTGGTCCTGAGCAATGTGGCGAACATCGCCAATGTGCCGGTGGGCGCGCTGATCACCGGGCGGGGCGTTGGCCGCGAGGTCTATGTGCGGGCGACGAACCCCGCCACGGGCACCATCACGCTGAGCCAGCCGCTTTACGATGCCGCGGGCACGCAGGTCTTTACCTTCACGCGGTTCCGCTATGTGCTCGATTTCTCGGGGTTCAGCTCGCTCAGCGCGTTCGAGGTCACGAATTGCGAGTTCCTGTGCAACGGGCAGGCGAGCGGTATCCTCTTGTCGCCCGCCGGCCTGACCTTCCGCGTGTCGGACTGCGTCATCAACCGGCCGCGCGACCGGGCCATCACCTCGCCGGGGCGGGGCTGTCAGGGGATGTTCATCGACCGCTGCCAGTTCATTTCCAACGAGATGCCGCTGCGGGTGGCCGACCGCAAGACCATCGTCTTCAACGTCAACGCCAATGACGTGAAGGTGCGCAACAACCGCGCGGCACGGTTCCTGCATTTCGGGGTCTGCGCGGGCACGGGGCACATGTTCGTCGGCAACCATTTCTTCAACGGTGACGACGAACAGAACGGCACGCGGGTCGGCGGGCTGATCCTGACCACGGCGAATGTCAAATCGACCGTGACGGGCAACTACATCGACAACTGTTCCATCGAGATGACGAACGAGCATGAGGCGAACCCCGCCTTCTTCAACCAATTCTCGTTCGGCGGGCTGACGGTGACGGGCAACATCTTCATCGCGTCGAACGTGGCGCCGTGGTTCCGCTGGCTGGTGATCAAGCCCTATGGGCCGGGGCATTTCGTGCACGGATACTATTGCTGCGGCAACACGTTCCGCACCTTCAGCGCCACCGTGGACCGGGTCGACGGGGTGGACACGACCTTTGCGCCGCTCGACTACAGCCGGTTCCGCAACATCACCTTTGACGGCAACACGTTCAACGGGATCACCCAGATGACCGCAAGCCCGGTGGTCATCCGCCATGACCAGAACACGGCCGCCACGACCTGGGCGGTGGATGCGGGCGACTTCCTGCCCTTTGGCGGCTGGGCGCGGCTGGTGCAGGCGGTGATGCCCGAGGGGCCGCTGACGAATGCGGGCGGGGTGGTGCGCAGCGTCGCGTCCCATGCCTCGGTCGAGCAGGGCAGCAGCCGGCGGCAAGTGCATCTGCACTGGCCCGAGGCGGTGCGGGGCCGCGCGCAGGTGACGGTGCGGGTGGACAACCCGAACTGACGCGGAGAGGGAGGGGCGCGCGCAAAGGGGCGCGCCCCATCCGGCGGAGCGGTGCTGGGTCACCGGTGCCCCTGCGGACTCCTTTGCTCGCGCGCCCCTCCGGGACTCCGTTTATGCGCCCCTGTGGGTTCCTTTCTTTGCGCCCCTCCGGGATTCCTTATTAGGCGCCCCTGTGGGGCGGCGCGACCGCCGCCGGAAAGCAAGCCGCGCCAGAGGATTGACACGCGGCAGGGCGCCCGCGCAGGCTGTGCCCAACCCAGATGGCAGGTCATCATGCGCGTCGCTCCGCTTTCCCCACCCCGGTCGCAGGAATTCACACCAAAGCTGCTGACCGTCCTGCGAGAGGGGTATGGCGCGGCCGATCTGCGCGCCGATCTCGTGGTGGGAATGACCGTCGCCATCGTCGCGCTGCCCTTGTCGATGGCCATTGCCATCGCATCCGGGGTGGGGCCGGAACGGGGGCTTTACACGGCGATCGTGGGCGGGTTCCTTGTCTCGGCGCTGGGCGGAAGCCGGTTCCAGATCGGCGGGCCGGCGGGGGCGTTCATCGTGCTGGTCGCGGGATGTGTCGCGGCCACGGGGATTTCCGGGCTGATCCTCGCCACCTTTTTGTCCGGGCTGATGCTGGTGGCGGTGGGGGCGTTCCGGCTGGGCAGCTATATCAAGTTCATCCCCTACCCGGTCACGGTGGGGTTCACGGCGGGGATCGCGGTCATCATCCTTGCCAGCCAGATCGGCGAGGGGCTGGGCATGACCCTGGCCGGGGAACCGGCCGAAATCTGGCCCAAGCTGCAGGCGCTATGGGCCGCGCGGGCCACGATCAGCCCGCAGGCGGTCGCACTGGCGGGGGGCACGGTGCTGGTGATCTGGGGCGTCAAGCGGCTGCGGCCCGGCTGGCCGGGGATGTTGCTTGCGGTGGTGGCGGCGGCGGTTGCGACGGCCGCGCTGGGTCTGCCGGTCGAGACGATCGGGTCGCGGTTCGGCGCGCTGCCCCGGGTGCTGCCCGCCCCTGCCTTGCCGGAAATCGGGGGGGCCGCGCTGCTGGCGGCGCTGCCCTGGGCGGTCAGCTTCACGCTGCTGGGGGCCATCGAATCGCTCTTGTCGGCGGTGGTGGCCGACGGGATGTCCGGGCGGCAGCACCGGTCGAACATGGAGCTGGTGGCGCAGGGGGTGGCCAATATGGGTTCGGCGCTCTTTGGCGGGTTCTGCGTGACGGGGACCATCGCGCGGACGGCGACCAATGTGCGGGCGGGCAGCCGGGGGCCGGTCTCGGGGATGCTGCACGCGCTTATCCTGCTGGGGTTCATGCTGGTCGCGGCGCCGCTGGCGGGGTTCGTGCCGCTGGCGGCGCTGGCGGGCGTTCTGGCGGTCGTGGCCTGGAACATGGCCGAGAAAGAGGAGTTCTGGGGCCTTCTGCGCAGTTCCTCGGGCGATGCGGCGGTGGTTCTGGTCACGTTCCTGCTGGTCGTGTTCCGCGACCTGACCGAGGGGATCGTGGTGGGCTTCGCGCTTTCGGGGCTTTTGTTCATCCATCGCATGTCCACCGTCGCCCGGGTCGAGAGCGATGAGGACGGGCCCGCGCTGGCGGGGCTGGGCGAGGATGTCGCCGTCTACCGTATCCGGGGGCCGTTCTTTTTCGGGGCGGCGGCCACGGCGGGCAGCGTGCTGGACCGGATCGCGGCGCGCCCGCGTGTCTTTATCGTCGACTTCAGCGAGGTGCCGATGCTCGACAGCAGCGGCGCGCGGGCAATCCGGATGCTGGCGCGGCGGATGTCGCGGCCCGGACAGACGCTTTACCTGACCGCCGTCGCGCCCGGGATCCGGCATCTGCTGGAGGGGCATGGCGCGGGGGAAGAGGGCGTGCATCTGGAATTCCGCGACTCGGTCGATGTGGCGCTGGCCGAGGCGCGAGGGGCAAGGGGCGGCTGACGGCGCCTGCTGCAGGCCCTTGGCCCGGTGGGCGTAAACACCCAAGTCCTTCAATTATCACGCTTTCGTGTAGGGCGCGGGTCAATAATTTACAATACATCGACCTCTTTGCGTGAATAAATTTACAGAAAAACCGCATCTTCAAAAAGAGTTACGCATTTTTTGACGGATGCGTTACAGTGACCCTCGGGATGGAGGGCCGGCAGCAATCGTCGGCTGCGCGTGACGGATCGGGTGGGCCCGGATCGTCGCGCCGATCACGGAGGAGAGGTCATGAACGCAGAGGTTCAGTCCGCGGCGGCCGCGCTGCATACGGCGCCACAGGAATTCATCAAGAACGCCCATATCGACGCCGCGCGCTATGAAGAGATGTACCGCGCATCGGTCGAGGATCCGGACGCCTTCTGGGCCGAGCATGGGCGCAGGCTTGACTGGATCAAGCCGTTCTCCAAAGTCCGCAATGCCGATTTCACCTTCGGGCAGGTCAGCATCAAGTGGTTCGAGGACGGCACGCTGAACGTCGCGCAGAACTGCGTGGACCGGCATCTTGAGACGCGCGGCAACCAGACGGCGATCATCTTCGAGCCTGACGACCCAAATGCCCCGGCGCGCCACATCACCTATGCCGAGCTGCACGAAAAGGTCTGCCGCATGGCGAACGTGCTGCGCAGCCAGGGCGTGACCAAGGGCGACCGCGTGGTGATCTACCTGCCGATGATTCCCGAGGCGGCCTATGCGATGCTGGCCTGCGCCCGGATCGGGGCGATCCATTCCATCGTCTTTGCCGGCTTTTCGCCCGACGCGCTCGCGAACCGGATCAACGATTGCGGCGCCAAGGTGGTGATCACCGCCGATACCGCGCCCCGGGGGGGGCGGCGCACCGCGCTCAAGGCCAATGCCGATGCGGCGCTTCTGCATTGTTCGGACCGGGTGCGCTGCCTTGTCGTCAAGCATACGGGCGACCAGACCACCTGGGTCGAGGGGCGCGATGTCGATGTGCTGGCGCTGATGGATCACGCCGCCCCCGACTGCCCGGCCGAGGAGGTGGGTGCAGAGGACCCGCTGTTCATCCTTTACACCTCGGGTTCGACCGGCAAGCCCAAGGGCGTCGTGCACAGTTCGGGCGGGTATCTCGCCTATGCGGCGATGACGCATCAATACACCTTCGATTATCACGACGGCGACATCTTCTGGTGCACGGCCGATGTGGGCTGGGTCACCGGCCACAGCTATATCGTCTATGGGCCGCTGGCGAACGGCGCCACCACGCTGATGTTCGAGGGCGTGCCGACATGGCCCGATGCGGGCCGGTTCTGGGCGGTCTGCGAAAAGCACAAGGTGACGCAGTTCTACACCGCGCCGACCGCGATCCGGGCGCTGATGGGGCAGGGCAACGGCTTTGTCGAAAAGCACGACCTGTCGAGCCTGCGCCTGCTCGGCACGGTCGGCGAGCCGATCAACCCCGAGGCCTGGAACTGGTATAACGAGGTGGTGGGCAAGGGGCGTTGCCCCATCGTGGACACCTGGTGGCAGACGGAAACCGGCGGCCATCTGATCACGCCCCTGCCCGGCGCGATCCCGACCAAGCCGGGGTCCGCGACCAAGCCTTTCTTTGGCGTGCGCCCCGTCGTGCTGGAACCCGAAAGCGGCAAGGTGATCGAGGCGACCGAGGCCGAGGGCGTTCTTTGCATCGGCGACAGCTGGCCCGGCCAGATGCGCACGGTCTGGGGCGATCATGGCCGGTTCGAGGAGACGTATTTCCAGCAATACAAGGGCTACTACTTTACCGGCGACGGCTGCCGCCGCGATGCGGACGGCTATTACTGGATCACCGGCCGGGTCGATGACGTGCTCAACGTCTCGGGGCACCGGATGGGCACCGCCGAGATCGAGTCCGCGCTGGTCGCGCATCCGCAGGTGGCCGAGGCCGCGGTCGTCGGCTATCCCCATGACATCAAGGGGCAGGGCATCTATGCCTATGTCACGCTGATGAACGGTGTCGAGGCGACCGAGGCGCTCCGCAAGGAGCTGGAGGCCTGGGTCCGGACCGAGATCGGCCCCATCGCCAAGCCGGACCTGATCCAGTGGGCGCCGGGCCTGCCCAAGACCCGGTCGGGCAAGATCATGCGCCGCATCCTGCGCAAGATCGCCGAGAACGACTATGGCGCGCTTGGCGATACCTCGACGCTGGCCGATCCGTCGGTGGTCGATGACCTGATCGAAAACCGCATGAACCGGGCATGAGCGGCATGACAACGGCAACCGTCGCCGCCCGCCCGGCCACCAGACCCGCCGTCCTGATCCTGCTGGGCCCGCCCGGGGCCGGCAAGGGCACGCAGGCCCGGATGCTGGAGGAACGTTTCGGGCTGGTGCAGCTTTCGACCGGCGATCTGTTGCGCGCGGCGGTGGCCCAAGGCACCGAGGCGGGCCGCGCCGCCAAGGCGGTGATGGAGGCGGGCGGCCTCGTGTCCGACGAGATCGTCCTTGCCATCCTGCGCGACCGGATGGCCGCGCCCGATGTGGCGCGCGGCGTGATCCTTGACGGTTTCCCGCGCACCGATGTGCAGGCGGCCGCGCTCGACGATCTTTTGTGCGAGGCGGGGCAGGAGGTAACGGCGGCGATCGCGCTGGTGGTGGACGATGAGGCGATGATTGCCCGCGTCGCCGGCCGCTATACCTGCGCCGGTTGCGGCGAGGGGTATCACGACAGTTTCAAGGTCCCGGCCCGTGCCGGGGTCTGCGACAGATGCGGCGGCACGGCGTTCAGGCGCCGCGCCGACGACACGGCCGAAACGGCGGGGGCGCGGCTTGCCGCCTACCACGCGCAGACGGCCCCGCTGATCGCGTATTACGAAGGCAGGGGGGTGTTGCAGCGGATCGACGCGATGGGAACCATCGACGAGATCGGCGCGGACCTTGCTGACATCGTAAGCCGCGTATCGGCCTGAAAGGGCGCCGCCCCCCCCGCAGACCGGCGGGCGGGGGCGGGGCAAGGGAGGCCGCAGCCCCGTCCGGGGTCGCGGAACGGAGGGACAAACAGGGAGTGACGTCAATGGCGGACCGAACACAGTCCACAGCCTATTGGGATGCGAACAAACGCATCATTCTTATCAGCCTCGTGATCTGGGCGCTTTGCTCGATCGGCTTCGGCATCGTGCTGCGGCCGCTTCTGTCGTTCATACCGATCGGGGGCACCGACCTCGGGTTCTGGTTTGCACAGCAGGGCTCGATCCTCGTCTTCATCGCGCTGATCTTCAACTATGCGCGCTACATGAACAAACTCGACGCCGAACACGGCGTGGACGAGCAGTAAGGGGGCGGCGATGGATCAGTATACCCTCAACCTGCTGGTCGTGGGCGCGTCCTTCGCGCTTTACGTCGGCATCGCGATCTGGGCCCGGGCGGGTTCGACCGCGGAATTCTATGCCGCGAACCAGGGCGTGCACCCGGTTCTGAACGGGATGGCCACGGCGGCAGACTGGATGTCGGCGGCCTCGTTCATCTCGATGGCGGGTCTCGTGGCCTTTGCGGGCTATGTGAACTCCAGCTACCTGATGGGCTGGACGGGCGGCTATGTGCTGCTTGCGCTGTTGCTGGCGCCCTATCTGCGCAAGTTCGGCAAGTTCACCGTGCCGCAGTTCATCGGCGACCGGTTCTACAGCCAGACCGCGCGTCTGGTGGCGGTGCTGTGCCTCATCATCATTTCGGTCACCTATGTGATCGGGCAGATGACGGGCGCGGGCGTGGCCTTTTCGCGCTTTCTCGAGGTGGACGTGTCCACCGGTCTCTTCATCGCGTCGGCGGTTGTGTTCGTCTATGCGGTTCTGGGCGGCATGAAGGGCATCACCTATACGCAGGTGGCGCAGTATTGCGTGCTGATCGTGGCCTACACGATCCCCGCGGTCTTCATCTCGCTGCAACTGACGGGCAATCCGCTGCCGCCGCTGGGGCTCTTCTCGACCCACACGGAATCGGGGATGCCGCTTCTGGCGCGTCTGGACCAGGTTCTGGTCGATCTGGGCTTTACCGACTATACCGGCCTGCACAGCTCGATGCTGAACATGGTTCTGTTCACGATCTCGCTGATGATCGGCACCGCGGGTCTGCCGCATGTCATCATCCGCTTCTTCACCGTGCCCAAGGTGTCGGACGCGCGCTGGTCTGCGGGCTGGGCGCTGGTCTTCATCGCGCTGCTTTACCTGACGGCCCCGGCCGTGGGGGCGATGGCGCGGCTGAACATCATGACGACGATCTACCCCGACGGCGCGTCGGAACAGCCGATCGAGTATGAGGCCCGTCCCGACTGGATGCGGACCTGGGAACAGACCGGCCTTCTGGTCTTTACCGACCGCAACAATGACGGCCGCATCCAGCTTTACAACGATGCGAGCGCGACCTTCGCCGCAACGGCGGAAGAGCGCGGCTGGGCCGGGTCGGAACTGACCATCAACAACGACATCCTCGTGCTTGCGAACCCCGAGATCGCGCAGCTTCCGGGCTGGGTGGTCGCGCTGATCGCGGCGGGGGGTCTGGCTGCGGCGCTGTCGACGGCGGCGGGGCTCTTGCTTGCGATCTCGTCGGCGGTCAGCCACGACCTGATCAAGAGCTACCTGAACCCGCAGATCTCGGAACGGGGCGAGCTGTTGGCGGCGCGGATCTCGATGGCGGGTGCCATCGTCGTCGCGACCTATCTGGGTCTCAACCCGCCGGGCTTTGCGGCGCAGGTGGTGGCGCTGGCCTTCGGGCTTGCGGCGGCGACGCTCTTCCCGGTGCTGATGATGGGGATCTTCTCCAAGCGGGTGAACAGCGCGGGGGCGATCACGGGGATGGTCGTGGGGCTTGCGGCGACGCTGCTCTACATCTTCACCTATCTGGGCTGGTTCTTCATCCCGGGCACCAACATGCTGCCGAACACGGCCGATAACTGGCTCTTCGGCATCTCGCCCCTGTCCTTCGGGACGATCGGCGCGCTTCTGAACTTCGGCGCGGCCTATCTGGTGTCGAGCCTGACGGACGAGCCGCCGGTCGAGGTGCAGGAACTGGTCGAGAGCATCCGCGTCCCGCGCGGGGCCGGTGCCGCGACGCATCACTGAGCGACCCTGAACGAAGGATGCGCGCCGGGGTGGCGCGCATTCCGAAACCAAAACGGTGCGCGCCCGCAAGGCGCGCACCGGCACCCGCAAGGACGCCACAGGACCCGCGACGATGCCTGCGACGACGGACCACCAGACCGCCACGATCCTTGCGTTTCTTGAGACGGTGCATCCCTATGACAGCCTGCCGCAGGACGAACTGGCGCGTGTCGCCGGTTCCTTCGGCCGCAGGACCCATGGCCCGGGGCAGGAGATCTATGCCCTGGGTGACATGCTCGACGGGCTTTACCTGGTCAAGCGCGGCTCGGTCGAGGTGGTGGACCGGAACGGCGGCCTCGTGTCGCTTTTGGGGCCGCGCAACAGCTTTGGCGAGCGGGGCCTGATGCGCGACGGGCGCGCGGTGACGACGGCCCGTACCACCGACGACACGGTGCTTCTGATGCTGCCCGCGGCCGAGTTCCGCCGCCTGATCGCCGAGTTCCCGTCCTTCGAGCGGTTCTTCAACCGGGCCCGCAGCGCCGAGGCGCGCGGCACCGACCTGACCACGCTGCGCGTGGCGGACCTGATGGCGCGTCATCCGGTCACCTGCGCCCCCGAAACGCCGGTCACTGACGCCGCACGCGCCATGCGGGATGCGCGGGTGTCGAGCCTTGGCGTGGTCGAGGGCGGGCGCTTTCTCGGGATCGTGACGGTGCGCGACCTGTCGAACCGGGTGCTGGCGGCGGGGCTGCCGGGTGCGACGCCGGTCGCAGAGGTGATGACCGCCGATCCGGTCAGCCTGCCGCCCGGCGCGCTTGGGTCCGACATCCTGCATGTCATGCTGGAGCGCCGGATCGGCCATGTGCCGGTGGTCGAGGGCGGGCGGCTGGTGGGGATGGTGACGCAAACCGACCTCACGCGGTTTCAGGCGGTATCGTCGGCGCAGCTGATCCGCGATCTCGCCTCGGCCGAGGGGGTGGCGGAGATGGCCGCGGTCACGGCGCGCATCCCGCAACTGCTGGTGCAACTGGTCGCGGGCAATAACGCGCATGAGGTGGTGACGCGGCTGATTACGGATATCGCGGATGCGGTGACGCGCCGGCTGCTGCAACTGGCGGAACAGGAACTGGGGCCGGCACCGGTGCCCTATCTCTGGCTTGCCTGCGGCAGCCAGGGGCGGCAGGAACAGACGGGCGTTTCGGATCAGGACAACTGCCTGATCCTCGACGACCGGGCGACGGCGGCGGACATGGACTATTTCCGCGGGCTGGCGCGGATCGTGTCGGACGGGCTGAACGCCTGCGGCTATTACTATTGCCCCGGCGAGATGATGGCCACGACCCCGCGCTGGTGCCAGCCCCTGCGGGTCTGGCGCGACTATTTCCGCGGCTGGGTGGAAACGCCTGACCCGATGGCGCAGATGCTCGCCTCGGTCATGTTCGACCTGCGCCCGATCGGCGGGTCGGTCGCGCTTTACCGCGACCTGCAGGACGAAACGCTGGCGATGGCGTCCAAGAACACGATCTTTGTCGCGCATATGATCGCCAACTCGCTGAAACACACGCCGCCGCTGGGCCTCTTGCGCGGCTTTGCCACGATCCGGTCAGGCGAGTTCCGCAACCATGTGGACATGAAGCTGAACGGGGTGATCCCGGTGGTCGATCTGGGGCGAGTCTATGCGCTGACGGGGCAGCTGCACGAGGTCAACACCCGCGCGCGCCTGCTGGCCGCCGAAGAGGCGGGCGTCATCAGCATATCGGGCGCCCGCGACCTGATCGAGGCCTATGACCTGATCGCCTCGATGCGGTTGCAGAACCAGGCGGCGCTGGTCCGGTCGGGGCGCAAGCCCGACAACTACATGGCGCCGTCCGACCTGTCGGATTTCGAGCGCAGCCACCTGCGCGACGCCTTTGTCGTCGTGCGCACCATGCAATCCGCCCTCGGCCACGGCCGGGGCGCACCGGGATAACGCCATGCTTCTGGAACTGGTCGCCACAATCGCCATGGGCTTTGCCGCCGCCGGCATCGTGCTTTTGCTGAACAAGCTGATGCGCGGGCGGCTGCCGCGCTGGATCATGCCCGCCGCGGCCGGGCTGTCGATGATCGGCTATGTGGTCTGGAGCGAATACAGCTGGCTGTCGCGCATGAGCGCGAGCTTTCCGCAAGGCGTCGAGGTGGTGGCGGTCAATGCCGAACAGAGCTTTTACCGCCCCTGGACCTATATCTGGCCGCTGACGAACCGGCTGGTCGCGGTGGACACCCGCATGAACCGCCGGAACGAGGCGCTGCCCGATCTGGTGATGACCCGGATCGTGCTGCGCGGGCGCTGGCAGCCGGGCGCGGATATCCCGGTGATCTATGACTGTGCCGGTCATCGGCGGGCCGAGATGACATCGGATGTGGCGCTGGCGGCGGATGGCACGCCCGTCGGCGCGGACTGGGCGACGGTGGGGCCGGATGACCCGGCGCTGCGGACGGCCTGCGGCGGGGGGATGTGATGAACCGCAAACGGGTTCTGGTGGTCGAGGATGAGGACAATATCGCCGTCGCGCTCGATTACCTGATCTCTCGGGAAGGGTATGACCGCGACCGCGTGGCCAGCGGCGCCGAGGCGCTGGACCGCATCCGCGCGACCCGGCCCGATCTGGTGCTTTTGGACGTGATGCTGCCCGAGGTGTCGGGCTATGAAATCTGTCAGGCGGTGCGGATGGACCCGGGTCTGGGCGACGTGAAGATCCTGATGATGACCGCGCGGGGCAGCGCGATGGAGCGGCGCAAGGGGCTCGCGCTCGGGGCGGACGGGTTCATATCCAAGCCGTTCGAGCTCGCCGAACTGCGCGCCGAGGTGCGCCGGATGCTGGGCGACGAGGGGCGGAAGGGGGCCGATGCTTGAAAGGCTGGGCCTGCGCCTGCGCATCCTCTTGCTGTTCGCCCTGCTGGCGGCGGTCAGCCTTGGGGCGCTCGCGCTGGGGCTCTGGCAGGGATACGGGCGGCTTGGCACACCCGAGGCGCTGACGGGTTTCGTGCAGGCGGGGCTGATCGCGGGCTTTGCGATCCTGGGGGTCGTGACCTGGCTCTGGTATCTTTTCGACATGCATGTGGCGCGGGCGCTCGGACGGCTCGCGGCGGGTCTGCGCGCCCGCGCCCATGCCGAGGTCGAGGGCGCATTCGACGCGGCCTCCGCGCGCTACCTGGGCGATCTGGTGCCGGCGGCGGTGGCGGTGACGGAACGGCTTGCCGTGACCCGGGGCGCGCTGGCGGACTCGGTCGCCCGGGAAACCGCGCGGCTGGCGGGCGAGAAGGGGAGGCTGGAGGCGCTTTTGGCGGATGTGCCGGTGGCGGTGCTGCTCTGTTCCGCGGAACATCAGATCGTGTTCTATAACGGCCCGGCGGTGGACCTGCTGGGCGCCCGTCCGGGGCCACAGGCCCTGCCGGACGCGGACCAGCTGGCGCCGGATTCAGGCGCGCCAGACCATCTGGCGCCGGGGCTTGACCGCAAGCTCTTTGACTATCTGCGCGAGGCGCCGGTGCGCCATGCCCATCAGCGCCTGACCGATGCCGCCGACGCGGATGCCGCCGCCGACCTTCTTTGCGCGACCGCCTCGGGGGCGCGGGTGCTGGCGGGGCGGATGCGGCTGTTGCCGCAGGGCTATGTGCTGACGCTGCGCGATGTGACCGCCGATCTTGCGGCCCATGCGCGGCGGGAACAGCTGCTGTCCGAGATCTTCGAGCGGGTGCGCCGCCCCGCCGCCAACCTGCAGACGGTCATCGGCGTTCTGGATGCGGGTGCCACCGCCCCCGACCTGACGCGCGCCCTGCTGGAAGAGGTGGGCGCCCTGACCGGCGCGATCACCGAACTGGGTCAGCGCTATGACGAGGGGCGGACGGACTGGTGGCCCCTGTCGCAAACGCGGTCATCGGACCTGCTGGACGGGATCCGCGCGCGGATCGAGGGGGCGGGCCTTTCGGTCGAGACCGAGGGCGCGGCGCTGATCCTGCGCTGCGACGGCTATGAACTGGTGGTGCTGGTCGCGGCGCTGGCGGTCCGTGTGGCGGGGCGGCTGGGGCCGACGGCCTTCCGCGTCACGATCCGGGAAGAGGACGGCCCCGGCGCGATGCTGGAGCTGAGTTGGAAGGGCACGCCCCTTTCGGTGGGCGATCTGGATGCATGGATGGCCGAGCCGCTGGAAATCGGGCTTGCCGACATCACGGGCCGGTCGGTGCTTTATACCCATGGGACCGAGATCTGGCCCGCCCCGGCAAAGGGCGGGCGCGCCGCGATCCTGATGCCCGTGCGCGAGGCGCGGCGCGCGGCCGGGCGGCGCCCCCAGCCCGCGACCCGGGCGGTGGTCTATGACTTCGACCTGCTCGCCCGGGCGCGCAATGACCGGGTGGCCGAAACCGCGCTTTCGGACCTGACCTATGTGGTATTCGACACCGAAACGACGGGCCTGTCGCCGGCACGGGACGAGATCGTCCAGATCGCCGGGTTGCGGCTGGTCAACGGGCGGCGCGTCGCCGGCGAGGTGTTCGAGACGCTGGTCGATCCGGGGCGGCCCATCCCGCCCGGGTCAACGCAGGTTCACGGCATCACCGACGCGATGGTGCTGGGGGCCCCCCGCATCGCCGAGGCGGGCGCGCGGTTTCACCGCTTTGCCGAAGGGGCGGTGCTGGTCGCGCATAACGCGCCCTTCGACCTCGAATTCCTGCGCCGGCACGAGGGCGCGATCGGCGCGCGGTTCGACAACCCGGTGCTCGACACGGTGCTTTTGTCGGCGGTGATCTTTGGCCGGGGCGAAAGCCACAGTCTGGACGCGCTGACCGCCCGGCTGGGCATCACCATCCCCGAAGAGGCGCGCCACACCGCCCGGGGCGATGCCGAGGCCACGGCCGAGGCCTTCCTGCGGCTGATCCCGATGCTGCGCGCGCGGGGGCTCGATACCTTTGGCGCGGTGGTGGCCGAGGTGCGGCGGCACGGGCGGCTGCTGCGCGACCTCAACGAGGATCTGCGCTGAACGGGTCCTGCGGATAGCCGACCCCGCAAAGATAAAGCCCCTGCGGCGGGCAGACCGGCCCGCAGGCCGCGCGGTCGCGCGCCTCGAGCGCCCGGCGCACGTCATCCGGCGCCCAGCCCCCCGCGCCGACCCGTTCCAGCGTGCCCACAAAGCTGCGCACCTGATTGTGCAGAAAGCTGCGGGCGCGCAGGAAAAACCGGAACTCGGACCCCTGCGGAACGGGGTGTTCGGTGATCGTCAGTTCATCCAGCGTCTTGACCGGGCTTTCGGCCTGACACATCGAGGACCGGAAGGTGGTGAAGTCATGCCGCCCGAGCAGGTGGCGCGCGCCCTCTTGCATCGGCGCAAGGTCGAGCGGGTGGCGCACCTGCCAGACCAGCCCCCGGTCATGCGTCACCGGCGCCCGCCGCGACACGAGTCGGAAGAGGTATCGCCGTTCCACCGCCGAAAACCGCGCGTGGAAATCCTCGGCCACCCGCGCGGCCTGAAGGATCGCGACGGGCTGGGGCCTCAGGTGGTGGTTCAGCGCCTCGGACAGACGGAACGGATCCCAGTCGCGCGCCAGATCGCAATGCGCCACCTGGGCCGTCGCATGGACGCCCGCATCGGTCCGCCCCGCCGCCGCGATTCCGGGCGCGTCCGGTTCCAGCCGGCGCAGCGCGGCTTCCACCGCCGCCTGCACCGAGGGCTGGTCGGCCTGCCGCTGCCATCCGGCAAAGGGGGCACCGTCATATTCGATCTGGAGCGCATATCTGGGCATGATCCCCGTTAGCCCGCGCGGCCTGCCTTGGCAATGGCCCATCCCCGCGCCTATGTTGGGCAAAAGGCAAGGGAAATCCGGGTGGTCATCGGCAGGCTGACATCAGAGATCGGGCGCGGCGTATCGGACCTGGGCGAGGCGATGTCGCTGTCGGACCCGGTTGTGCGCCTTGGGGTGACGGGCCTTGCCCGGGCCGGCAAAACGGTGTTCATCACCGGGCTGGTCGCGAACCTGCTGAACCGGGGCCGGATGCCGGGCCTGCGCGCCGTGTCGCAGGGGCTGATCGAGGGGGTCTGGCTGCAGCCCCAGCCCGATGACACCGTGCCGCGCTTTGACTTCGAGGCGCATCTTGCGGCGCTGACGGGGGACGACCCGCGCTGGCCGCAATCCACCCGCTCGGTCTCGGAACTGCGGCTGTCGTTCCGGGTCGCGCGGCACGGGATGCTGGCGGGGATGTTGGGGGGCTTTCGCGGTCCCCGGCGGCTGCATCTCGATATCGTGGATTATCCGGGGGAATGGCTGCTCGACCTTGGCCTGATGGACAAGAGCTATGCCGCCTGGTCCGCCGAGGTGCTGGACCGGATCGAGCGGCGGCGCGAGGCTGCGGACTATCTGGCGCGCATCGCGGGGCTGGACGCCGCGGCGCCGCTGGATGAAACCGTGGCGCGCGGGCTGGCCGAGGGGTTCACCGCCTATCTGCAGGCGGCGCGGAATGCGGGCTATTACGACTGCACGCCGGGCCGGTTCCTGATGCCAGGGGAGCTCGCCGGTTCGCCGGTGCTGACCTTCGGCCCCCTGCCGCAGGCCGAGGCGCGGCGCGGGAGCCTTTATGCCGAGATGGCGCGGCGCTTCGACGCCTATCGGCGCGAGGTCGTGCGCCCCTTTTTCCGGGATCATTTCGCCCGGATCGACCGGCAGGTGGTGCTGGTCGATGCGCTGGGGGCGATCCATTCCGGCCCGCAGGCGGTCGAGGATCTGCGCCGCGCCATGACCGAGATCCTGGCGGCCTTTCGCCCGGGGCGGAACGATTTCCTGACCCGCATCCTGCAGGGGCGGCGGGTGGAACGCATCCTCTTTGCCGCGACCAAGGCCGACCATCTGCATCACACCCAGCATCCGCGCCTGACCGCCTTTCTGGAGGCGCTGTTGCAGGATGCCCGCGCCCGGGCAGATTTCGCGGGCGCCCGGACGGCGGCCATGTCGATTGCCGCCCTGCGCGCAACGGTGGAAGAGGCGCTGAGCCATGACGGACGCAGCGTCGATGCGGTGCGCGGGCGTCTCCTGGACAGCGGGCGGCAGGCGGCGCTTTATCCCGGTGCGCTGCCCGAGGACCCGATGCGACTGTTGTCGCCCGCGCGCGAAGGGGCGGAATGCTGGCTCGACGCGGATTACAGGGTGATGAACTTTGCCCCCGCCCGCATGACCCTGCGCGCGGGCGAAGGGCCGCCGCATATCCGGCTGGATCGCGCGGCCGAGTTTCTGTTCGGCGACCGCCTGATGGGAGAGTGACGATGCCCGACCCCAAGGCCCCGATCCTGATCGAGCTGGAGGAGGAGGGGGGAAACCCCGCCGACGCCGCCCCCATCGACGATCTGCCGCAGGGGGAGGCGATGCAGCGCGCGGTGCGGCTGGCGGGGCGGCCACCCTCGGCGCTTGTGCGGCTTTTCTGGGTGGCGGCGACGGGGTTCCTGACGATCGTGCTGTCGGTCGCGGCCTGGGATTTCGTGATGGGGCTTCTGACCCGGGTGCCGGTCCTGGGCGCGGTGGCGGGGGTCTTGCTGGTGTTGCTGGGGCTTGCCGCCCTGGGGGTGGCGCTGCGCGAGGTGGCGGCATTCGCGCGGCTCGCGCGGCTCGACGGGTTGCGGCAGGGGGTCGAGGCCGCCTTGATCTCGGGCGATCTGGCGGCGGCGCGGGTGCTGGCGCGGCGGCTCTCGCAGCTTTATGCGGGGCGCGGGGAATTGGTCGCCGCGCGGGACCGGCTGTCGGCGCGCGAGGACGATCTTTTCGATGTGCCCGCGCTCTTTGATCTTGCCGAGGCGGAACTGATGGCGCCGCTCGATACGCTCGCCCGGGCCGAGGTCGAGGCCGCCGCCCGTCAGGTGGCCGCCGTGACGGCCTTTGTGCCGCTGGCGCTGGCGGATGTGATCGCGGCACTGGTGGCCAATCTGCGGATGATCCGGCGGATCGCGGAAATCTATGGCGGGCGGGCGGGGACGCTGGGCGCCTGGCGGCTGACGCGCAGCGTGATGGCGCATCTGGTGGCCACCGGCGCGGTTGCGATGGGCGACGATCTGGTGGGAACGGCGGCCGGTGGCGGGATCCTGTCGCGCCTGTCGCGGCGGTTCGGCGAGGGGCTGGTGAACGGCGCGCTGACGGCACGGGTGGGCGTCGCCGCGATCGAGGTCTGCCGCCCGCTGCCGTTTCGTGCGCTGCCGCGCCCGCGCACCGCGGCCCTCGTCAGCCGGGCGCTGACGGGACTGTTCGGATCAGCCGGGCGCTGACGGGACTGTTCGGATCAGCCGGGCGCTGACGGGACTGCCGGAGCCGGGTGCGGGGCTTGATCGTCAGGCAATCTCGGCAGGGGCGGGCTGGTTTTCCGGCACCGGATCGGCCTTGGACAGCGCCACGAACCAGACCAGCAGCGGGATTGCGACGAACCCGCCCAAGGGCCCCCAGAGCCAGAGCCAGAAGACGAGCGACAGGAACACGGCGAGCGCGTTGACCTGCAGGTGCTGGCCGACCATCGCGGGGGTGATGAACTGCCCCTCCAGAAAGTTCAGGCCCATGTAAAGCGCGACGGGCATGAAGCGCAGCGCCCCTTCATACATCACGAGCCCGGACAGAAGCAGCGTGCCCGCGAGGATCAGCGGCCCGAGATAGGGAATGAAGTTGAGGAGGAAGGCGATGACCCCCCACATCAGCGCCGACGGGATGCCCGCCAGCATGAAGGCCCCCGCGACGATGGCGCCGAAGATCGTGTTGATGACGGTGATGGTCAGAAAGTAGCGCGAGACCTGCTTTTCCGCGCGCATCAGGCGCAGGTGCAGCGGGCCGGTAAAGCCCGCAGGCAGACGCGCGGCGCGCAGGTCGGGCAGGTTCGAGATCCGGCCCGCCCATTCGTAGATATCGGTCCGCGACAAGAGAAAGAAGAACAGCGCGCCGATGAAGATCAGGATCTGCGACGCGACGGCCGGCGCGAGGAAAAGCGCATCGCTCAGCCGCGGCAGCATGAAGGTGGGGGCTTCTTCCTCGCCGTCGGCGGCGGGTTCGTCGGGCTGGAAGGCGCGGGCGATTTCATCCGACACGCTGTCGAGATCGGCGAGCCCGCGCTGAAGGCTCGTGATGATATCGCTGAGTTCCTGCCAGAGCCGGGGCGCCTGTTCCAGCGCAAGGCTGACAAGCGGTTCAAGCAGGATGATCATGCCGCCGAGAATGGTGAGGATCAGCCCCAGCCCCAGAAAGGCGCCAAGCGCGCGGGGCAGGCCGAGCCGGTTGATCAGCGACGCGACGGGCGACAGGACGATGCCCACCACGATGGCGAGGGCAAAGGGGGCAAAGACGCTGCGCCCCAGCGACAGCGCCACAAAGAGCGCGATCGTCGCCAGAACGATATTTGCATAGCGCGCGGCCAGAGGCAGGTTCATGGGGTGGGATCCGGGACTGTGGCTGCCGGGATTGGCCGCCTCTGCATGAACGTCCGGGGCGCGTCGCGGTTCCTGATGCTGTCGCGGGCGTGGCGCGCGTCAGAGCGGGGCGAAGAAACCCGCCTGCCCGGGGGCGGCAAGGCCCGCCTCTTCCGGGGTTGGGGCGGTTTCCATGTCCGCGACGCGGGCGTCCAGCACGATATGTCCCCCGGCGCCTGCCCGGTGGCGGAACGCGGCCATCGGAAAGACCGCCTGGCGCGACGACAGGAGCTTGTCGTTATCGACGACGATCAGCGAAAGCTCCATCCGGTCGGGATCGAGGCCCAGATCGGCGACGATCCCCATTTCCCCGTCCGCGCCAAACACCGGCTTGCCCAGCCAGTCGGATGCCGGTTCGAGCGCGTCCACATCCGGGGCAGGGGCCCGCGCGGCGGCGGCGTTCTCGGAAATCTCGCGTTCCTGCGGCGGTTCGGGGGGCAGGGTTTCCTGCGCGGCACTGGTCATCTGTGCCCAGATCATCAGCGGCGAGGCCGCATGGCCGAAGGGGCCTATCACGACCGGCGGCCAGTTTTCGACCGAAAGGGGGGTTCCGCCGTCGCTCTCGGTATCGCGGCGGGGCGCGGCCTCGACCGCCTCATGCGTCAGGTCGAGGAGCCATTCGCCGGCATCGGGATCAAACCGCAAAAGCCGGGCCGCCACGATCACCTCGGTCGTCTCGAACCATTTTCCGGCATCCACGGCGACATAGCGGACCCGATGCGTCGTCTGGTCCAGGAAAAGTTCGCGGATGGGAAAATGGGTGTCGTCCGCCCGCGCGGGGGACCGGAGCGTTTCCGACAGCGACCTTGGCATGATGATCCTCCTGCCAGATTGTTCGGGGCCAGCTTGTTCGCCGCCAGCCTGTTCAGGGTCAACGCGATCCCTGTGTCAGTGGTTCCGGGTTGGCTCGGGGGCATCCCAGTCTTCCGGGGCGTCAGGGGGGACGAAGCCCTGCGCCTCGAAGCTGAGCGAGAGGCGGTAGCCCGGCCCGGCAGAGGTCAGGACATGGCCTTCCTCGAACTCGGCGTTCAGCTGGCGTGCGAAAGCGGTGATCAGGTGCCCGCCAAGGCTGGTGCCATCCGTCTTGTAAGCCGTGTCCGCGATGGGCGTGCCGGTGGAATTCGAGATCTCCAGCCGGACCCGGGCGCCGGCTTCGGACTTGAAGCGGATGCGTATCCAGGGGTCATCCTGCCCGGGGCGGCCCATGAACTTGTAGGCATTGGTGACAGCCTCGGTCGCCAGCAGCGCCAGCGGCACGACCTGATCGGGGTAAAGGCGGATCGGATCGACATCGGCGGCAAGGCGGATCTGCGCGCCGTCGGCCGCAAAGCTGCCAGGCTGGTGCAGGATTTCCTGCAGCAGCCGATCCGCCCGCACATCGGCCACGCGTTCCGACTGATAGAGGATGCGGTGGATGGTCGCGAGGCTCATCACCCGGTCCTGCACGCTTTTGAGGACGCGCCGGAGTTCGGGCTCGTCGACCTTGCGCATCTGCATGCTGAGGATCGAGGCGATCAGTTGCAGGTTGTTCTTGACGCGGTGGTGGACCTCTTTCAGCAGCACAGTCTTTTCGTTCAGCGCGGCCGAGATCCGCGCCTCGTCCCGGGTGACGATGCGGCGCAGCTTGTTGAAGGTGCTGTAGAGCTGGCGGAATTCGACCGGCGGGCGGCCGGGGAGGGGGGTGAACCCCTCTCGCTGGCCGATGGCAAAGCGGCGCATTTCCCCGTTCACATGGGTGACATAGCGGATCACGAGCCGGTGGACCGCGAAGAAGGCGACCGAGAGGCTGACGAACCACATCAGGAACGGAAAGAGAAGCGCAAGGACAGAGCCGCGTTCCCAGGCGCCGCCCAGCATGTCCTGTGGCCAGACGCCGATCGCATAGACCTGACCCGGGATCACGGGGGCAAAGACAAAGGTCGCGCGGGTGCCCCCACGGGTTGCACCGCGCAGGATGGGTTGGCCCTGCACGCCGAGATAATCGGTCAGCACCACGTCGGCGGGAAGCTGGGCCGCGGCCGCATCCTGCATGGCAAGCGGCATGAAAAGCGCGCCGCGGCTGTCCACAAGCTGGATTGCGGCCGGCCTGCGGCCCTGCGGGCCAGTGCGGCGGCCCACGATCTCGACCGCGCCGAAGGGGACCGAGAGGACGACAAAGCCCCGCAGGATGCCCTGCCGCCAGAGTGGCTCGGTGATCGTCAGGACCGGCAGGCCGGTGACGGCGCCGGCCTCGACCACCTCGACCATGGTGCGGGGATTTTCGAGCCTTCGTTCCAGAACAGGAGTATCGGCAAAGCTCGTCGGCCCATCCTCGGACAGGCAGGCGGACCCATCGGGCGTCATGAACCCCGCAAAGGCGAAAAGGCCCGAATTGCGCACGAACTCGGCCGCGAGCGCCGAGCATTCCGCGGGCCGGTCAAAGGTTTCGGACAGAAGCGGCGCGAGCGCACGGGCGGAGCCCAGCGCGCCCTCCATCAACGCGCGCTGGCCGGCGACCGCATCCGCCGTCAGGCCGATCAACGCGGTATCGGAGGTGAGGCGCGCATCCGCCAGCACCCGGAGCGTCTGCGCGACCGAAATGACGCCCAACGGGAGGAGAGCCACGCTCAGCAATATTGCGAGGCGGAACCCAAGGCCGTCGATGAACCGCGGCAGGCGGAACGATTTTAGCCGGATCACCCGGCGGCAACCGGCCCGGACGCCATCACGGCCATCGTCGCGCTGTCGGTCATCACCATCTCTTCATCCTCATCCAGGTTCAGAAGCTCCACCAGGCGCTTGCGCCCGCGGTTCGCCCGGCTCTTGATCGTGCCAACGGCACAACCACAGGTCTCGGCTGCTTCTTCATAGGAAAATCCGGATGCCCCGACAAGGATCAGCGCCTCGCGCTGTTCGTCGGGAAGATGTTCAAATGCCTTCCAGAAATCGGCGAGGGCCAGACGGCCATCATGATCGGGCTTTTGGGCAAGCCGGGCGGCGTGGATGCCGTCGGCATCCGACACCTCACGCCCGCGCTTGCGGCGGCTTGAGTAATAGGTGTTGCGGAGAATCGTGAACAGCCAGGCGCGCAAATTCGTGCCGGTGTTGTACTTGTCAAGATTCCCCCAGGCCTTCAGGATCGTTTCCTGCACGAGGTCATCCGCGGTGGCGCCGTTGCGGCACAGCGACAGGGCAAAGGCCCTGAGCGCCGGCAGATGCGTGACCATTTCCTCACGCGGGTCTGCCGGTGAAGGTTGTCTAGTCATTTCAGACGGTCCTGTTCCTTGAGCTTTTCCAGCAGGACGCGCAGGTGATCCGGCACATCTTCCTGGAGCTTTTCCTGGTAGATCCGTCGCAGGTTCTCGTTGATCTGCTGCTCGGCGACGGAACGGGCACGCGCCTCGGCGGACGGCTGCTGATCAGCAGTCGCCGTGCGGGCTTTCGCCTCGATGTTCCGGTCATGCTGTGGCATTCTCGGTGCTTCTCTCGTCAGGACTATTACAGGGGCGGTTTTTTATCGTTGCCGGAACTTAACTCAAGCTTACGCGTTAGGTTCCACTGGATCGGAAAAATTGTGAGAGTAAATGACACAGGCGAAGGAACTGGGTGCCGGCCAGGAAGGCCAAAGATCCGGAAGTGAGGGGACAAACGTGAACCTAGCGGAAATTATCGGTCAGGAACTGCCTTATCTGCGCCGTTACGCGCGCGCCCTGACGGGAAGCCAGACAAGCGGTGACCGGTATGCCGCAGCGACCCTGGAAACCATATTGGTCGAGCCGGCGATCTTTGACAGCGAAATGTCCCCGCGGGTGGCGCTGTTTCACGCGTTCCACATGGTCTGGTCGACCACCGGCGCCCCGGTGGCCGAGCCCGAGGCGGATTCGCTGGAGGGCCGCGCGCAGGTGCATCTGCGCAACCTGACCAAGAACACGCGTGAGGCGCTGTTGCTTCACACCATCGAGGAACTGAGCTTTGGCGAGATCGCCCAGGTCATGAAGACCTCTGCCGACGAGGCCGAGGAACTGGTCGCCATCGCCTTCCGCGAGATGGAAAACTCCGTCTGCGGGCGCGTCATGGTGATCGAGGATGAATCGCTCATCGCCATGGATATCGAGAGCATCGTGACCTCGATGGGCCACTCGGTGACGGGCAATGCCAGGACCCGCGATGCGGCGGTGCGGCTGGCCCATGAGGATCGTCCGGACCTGATCCTTGCGGATATCCATCTGGCGGATGACAGTTCGGGGATTGACGCGGTCAACATGATCCTGCGCGAGATGGGCGACATCCCGGTGATCTTCATCACCGCCTATCCCGACCGGCTCCTGACCGGGGAACGCCCCGAACCGGCCTTCCTGATCCCCAAGCCCTATACCGAGGAACAGGTCCGCTCGGCGGTCAGCCAGGCGATGTTCTTTGCCTCGACCGAGACGCTGATGTCCTGAGGGGCGGATTATTCGTAACATAGGGGGGCGCCTGCGGGCGCCCTTTTGTTTGGCTGCGTCTGGTTAGTTCGCGGCGTCTGGGGCCGGGCAAAAAAGAAGCCCCGCCACAAGGGCGGGGCAGTTCAGGGAGGGAAACGAAAAAGATGGTCACTCCGGCAAAGGCGCGCGAAGCGGGTCGGCGAATGAGGATGCGCTTGCAAGACGCATCCTCCCCATGATCAGGCCCCGTTGTCGGACGATTGTCCGAAGACGGGGCCCCCGCCATGATCGGGAAAGATCCGGGCGCGTCGGCGCCCGAAACCGGTTCAGCGGGGCATCTTGCCCTGCAGCGCGCGTGCCACAAGGGCTGCCAGCGCCAGAATGAGAAAGAGCACAAAGAGGATCTGTGCGATCCCGGCCGAAGCCGAGGCGATGCCGCCGAACCCGAAAAGGGCCGCGATCAGCGCGATGATGAAAAAGGTCACTGCCCAGCCGAGCATCTGCCAATCCTTTCCATAAGGGGCCATGGCCCCCGGTGTCAGAGCGAGAACGCGCAGCGGCAGCGTGGGTTCCACGGTTTTTTGGAAACGGATCGCGATCGCGGAAAGAGTGCGACGGATGCCGGTGCCTGTTCTGCAGGAAAGGGGGCAGACGAAAGCGCCAGGCGACTGAGCGCAGGGGGCAGTTACAAAGACTCCGAAGGATTCCAAGGCGCTTGAATGGTGCTGCCGGAGAGGATTGAACTCTCGACCTCTCCCTTACCAAGGGAGTGCTCTACCACTGAGCTACGGCAGCCCGTTCGGGGCGGACGCGCGGGCCTGCCCGGGCGTCGATGGCGCGGATTTAGACGCAATCGCCGGGGCGTGCAAGCCCATTCTGGACGCTTGCGCAGCCGTGCTGTAGAGAAGGCGCCATGGTCGATGCGCCCCGAAAACCCCCTGACGAAAGCGCGGGAAAATCCCGGGAAGAACGGCTCAAGGCCGCGCTGCGTGCCAATATTGCGCGGCGCAAGGCGCAGGCGCGGGAACGGGCAGGGGTGCCGGCGGGGGGCGAACCTGGCCAGAAGACCACCGAACCCGGGCCGGAGAGTCCGGACAACACTCAATAAAAGCGAGGCGGCAGATGGATTCGATTCTGGTCAGGGGTGGGGCGGAACTGCGCGGTGAGATACCGATCGCCGGGGCGAAGAACGCGTGCCTTACGCTCATGCCTGCCACGCTCTTGACGGAAGAGCCGCTGACGCTGACCAACGCGCCGCGGCTGTCGGACATCCGCACGATGACGACGCTGCTGCAATCGCTGGGGGCCGAGGTCGCGAGCCTTCAGGACGGGCAGGTCCTTGCGCTGTCCAGCCATTCCATCGGCAACCACCGCGCGGATTACGACATCGTCCGCAAGATGCGCGCCTCGATCCTCGTGCTCGGGCCGATGCTGGCGCGGGACGGTCATGCGGTCGTGTCGCTGCCCGGGGGCTGTGCGATCGGCGCGCGGCCGGTCGATCTGCATCTGCGCGCGCTGGAGGCGCTGGGGGCGACGCTCGACCTGCGCGAGGGCTATGTCCATGCCAAGGCGAGCGGCGGCTTGCGCGGGGCGGTGGTCGAATTTCCCTTTGTCTCGGTCGGGGCGACCGAGAATGCGCTGATGGCGGCGACGCTCGCCAAGGGAACGACGGTTCTGAAGAACGCCGCGCGTGAGCCCGAGATCGTCGACCTGGCCCGCTGCCTGCGGCAGATGGGGGCGCAGATAGAGGGCGAGGGCAGTTCGACGATCACCATAGAGGGCGTCGACCGGCTGCACGGGGCGACGCATCCGGTCGTCACCGACCGGATCGAACTGGGCACCTACATGCTGGCGCCGGCGATCACGGGCGGCGAGGTCGAATGTCTGGGCGGCCGGCTGGAGCTTGTCAGCGCTTTCGCCGAAAAGCTGCATGACGCCGGCATCGACGTGACCGAGACCGAACGGGGCCTGCGTGTCAGCCGCCGCAACGGGCGCGTGAATGCCGTCCATGTCGTGACCGAGCCCTTCCCCGGCTTTCCGACCGACCTTCAGGCGCAGATGATGGCGCTTTTGTGCACCGCCGAGGGCGAAAGCGTGCTGGAAGAACGTATCTTTGAAAACCGCTTCATGCACGCGCCCGAACTCATGCGGATGGGCGCGCATATCGACGTTCATGGCGGCACGGCCAAGGTTACGGGGGTGGAACGGTTGCGCGGCGCGCCGGTGATGGCGACGGACCTGCGGGCGAGTGTCTCGCTCATCCTTGCGGCGCTGGCGGCCGAGGGTGAAACGGTGGTAAGCCGGGTCTATCATCTGGACCGGGGCTATGAACGGGTCGAGGAAAAGCTGCAGGCCTGCGGGGCCACTATCGAACGGATCAAGGGCGAATGAACGACGCGAGCTTTGAAGACGGAAAAGAGACGCCGCTGAACCTCAAGGCGCTGGAGGCCGATGATCTGCCGGTGATCGCCGCACTGGTGCAGGATGCGGTTTTCCCGGCCACCGAGATGCGCTGGCAGCCCAGGCTGCGGCGCTTTGCGATCCTGCTGAACCGGTTCCGCTGGGAAGACCGCGCGGCGGCCGAACGCAGCGGCCGCCCGTTCGAGCGGGTGCAGGCGGTGCTCTGTTTCGACGATGTGCTGAAGGTGGCGAGCAACGGCCTCGACCCGCGGGACGGGGACGTGGTTCTGTCGCTTCTGTCGCTGGGATGGGAGCCGGGCGAAGACGGGACGGGGCGCCTGACGCTGATCCTTGCGGGCGACGGGGCAATCGCGCTGGATGTGGAATGTCTGGACGTCACGCTGCGGGACGTGACGCGGCCCTATATGGCGCCGTCGCGCCGCGCGCCCGACCATCCCGACCAGCCGGAGATCGACTGATGCCGGTCTTCCTCGACAGCCGCGACGACGGGTTCGAGGCTGCGTTTTCGACGCTCTTGTCCGCCAAGCGCGAGGATGCGCCGGATGTGGACGACGCGGTTGCGGCGATCATTGCGGATGTCCGGGCGCGGGGCGACGCGGCCCTGATCGAGATGACCGAACGCTGGGACCGGCTGCGCCTCACGCCCGGAACGCTCGCCTTCACGCCCGAGGAGATCGAGGCGGAATGTGCCCGTGTCGCGCCCGCGGATCGCGCGGCGCTGGAACTGGCGGCGGAACGTATCCGCGCCTATCACATGCGGCAGATGCCGGCGGATGCGCAATGGACGGATGAGGCAGGCGCGACGCTTGGCTGGCGCTGGACGCCGGTCGCGGCGGCGGGGCTTTATGTGCCGGGGGGCCTTGCGTCCTATCCGTCGTCGGTTCTGATGAATGCCATCCCGGCCCGCGTTGCCGGGGTGGAACGTCTGGTGATCTGCGCGCCCACGCCCGATGGCACGGTCAATCCGCTGGTTCTGCTGGCCGCGCGCCTTGCCGGGGTGGAAACGGTCTATCGCATCGGCGGGGCGCAGGCGATTGCCGCGCTGGCCTACGGGACGGAAACCATCCGGCCCGTGGACAAGATCACGGGGCCGGGCAACGCCTATGTGGCCGCGGCCAAGCGCCGGGTCTTTGGCAAGGTCGGCATCGACATGATCGCGGGCCCGTCCGAAATCCTCGTGATCGCGGACGGCGACAATGATCCCGACTGGATCGCCCTCGACCTGCTGAGCCAGGCGGAGCATGACGAAAGCGCCCAGTCGATCCTGATCACCGACGATGCCGGGTTCGGGCGTGCGGTGGCATCGGCGGTCGAGGCGCGGCTGGCGACGCTGGAACGCCGCACCATCGCGGGGGCAAGCTGGCGCGACTTTGGCGCGGTCATCACCGTGCGCGACCTGGCCGAGGCCGCCGAGCTTTCCGACCGGATCGCGCCCGAGCATCTGGAGCTTTGCGTGGCCGATGCCGATGCGCTGGCGGCGCGTATCCGTCATGCCGGGGCGATCTTTGTCGGCGCCTGGACGCCCGAGGCCATCGGCGACTATGTCGGTGGGCCGAACCACGTTCTGCCCACCGCCCGGTCGGCGCGGTTTTCATCGGGGCTGAGCGTGATGGATTTTCTCAAGCGGACCACGATGGCGCGGATGTCGCCCGAGGCGCTGCGTGCCATCGGGCCGGCGGCCGAACGACTGGCGCAATCCGAAAGCCTCGGGGCGCATGGCCTCTCGGTCCGGGCGCGGCTCGACCGTCTGAACGCGGGCTAGGCGATGGGGCGGATCGCGCATATCGAGATCGACGACCGGGGCCTTGCCGCCCCCACGCCCGAGATCGAACAGGAACGCCGCGTCGCCATCTTTGACCTGCTGGAGGAAAACCGCTTTGTCCTGCCCCCGCGCGAGGGGCGCGCCGTCCATCCCGGCCCCTACCGGCTGGACCTCGCGATCCGCGAGGGGCGGCTCGTCTTCGACCTTGCAAGCGAGGCGGGCGATCCTGCGGGCGAATTTCACCTGAGCCTCGGGCCGTTCCGGCAGGTCGTGAAGGACTATTTCCAGATCTGCGAAAGCTATTTCGAGGCGGTCAAGCGCCTTCCGCCCGGCCAGATCGAGGCGATCGACATGGCCCGGCGCGGCATCCACAACGAGGGGGCGCGGGTGCTGATGGAACGGCTGGACGGCAAGGCCGAGATCGACATGGCCACCGCGCGGAGGCTTTTCACCCTGATCTGCGTCCTGCACTGGGGCTAGCGGTGGCGGGGCGCTTTCCCTCATCGGTGCTTTTCTGCTGCGACCACAATGCCGTCCGTTCGCCCATGGCCGAGGGGTTGATGAAGAAGTTCTATGGCCAGCGCGCCTATGTGCAATCCGCGGGGGTCAAGAACGATCTGGACATCGACGGCTTTGCGGTCACCGTCAGCCATGAGCTGGGGGTCGAACTGGATCGCCACCGCGTCCGCAGCTTTGACGAGATGAAGGAATGGGGCGATGACCTGTCGGGCTTCGACCTCGTCGTTGCGCTCTCGCCCGCCAGCCAGCGGCAGGCGCTGGAACTGACGCGGTTCTATCATCTCGACGTCGAATACTGGCCGATCCTCGACCCGACCGGGATAGGAGAGTCGCGCGAGGCCAAGCTTTCGGCCTATCGTCAGACCCGCGACCAGATCCGCGACCGGATACTGGAACGGTTCGGCCCGCCGGACAACGACCCCGAACAGACGCCGGACCATAAGGAGGAACCATGACCAAGGATATCATCAGCCGCTATTACGCGGCATTCAACGCAGGCGACGGAGAGGGGATGCTGGCGCTTGTGACCGATGATGTGGAGCATCATGTCAACCAAGGCGAGATCCGCCGGGGCAAGGAAAAATTCGCCGAGTTCTGCGCGCATATGGGCGTCAGCTATCGCGAGGAGTTGCGCGATATCGTGATCCTTGCGGAAGGCGACCGGGCGGCTGCCGAATTCACCGTCCATGGCACCTATCTGCAAACCGATCCCGGCCTGCCCGAGGCGAAGGGCCAGACCTATGTCCTGCCGGCGGGGACGTTCTTTGCGCTGCGCGACGGCAAGATCGCCCGCGTCACGACCTATTACAACCTCGCCGACTGGGTGCGGCAGGTGTCATGACGGGCGCGGCGTCTCTGCGGGTCGAAACGCTGCGCGGCGATATGCTGGACCGGGCGCTGGACGATGTGGCACAGTTGCGCATCAATGTGTTCCGGGACTGGCCCTATCTCTATGACGGCGATCTGGACTACGAACGGCGCTACATCCAGAGCTATCGCGACAGTGACGCGGCGGTCGTTGTCGGCGCCTTTGCGGGCGACCGGCTGGTCGGGGCGGCGACCGGGACCCCCATGGCTGATCACGCCAGCGAATTTGCCGCGGCCTTTGCCGGCACCGGCCATGATCTGGCGACAATCTTCTACTGCGCCGAGTCCGTGCTTTTGCCCGAATTCCGGGGGCAGGGGGCGGGCCACGCCTTTTTCGACCATCGGGAAGCCCATGCCCGGGCGCATGGATTTGCCAAGGTGGCGTTTTGCAGCGTGATGCGCCCGGCGGATCATCCCGCCCGTCCCGCCAGCTATCGCCCGCTTGACGCGTTCTGGCAGGGGCGGGGATATGCGCCCCTGCCGGGAGTGATCGCCACCTTTTCATGGAAGGATGTGGGCGATAGAGAAGAAAGCCGCAAACCGCTCCAGTTCTGGATGAAAGATCTCTGATGCCGAGGATCGCCGCCGCCGCCTATCCGCTCGACTGGTTCGACGACTGGTCCGCCTATGAAGGAAAGATCACCCGCTGGGTCGATGAAGCGGCGGGTATGGGGGCGGAACTGCTCGTGTTCCCGGAATATGGCGCGATGGAGCTTGCCTCGCTCGGCGGGGCCGATGTCGCCGCGGATCTTGAGGGCAGCCTGCGCGAGGTCGCAGCCCATCGGGATGCGGTTGACCGGCTGCATATCGACCTTGCCGCGCGGCATCGCGTGCATATCCTTGGCGCGTCCGGCCCGGTCTTTGACGGCGTGCGTCCGGTGAACCGCGCCACGCTATATGGTCCGGGCGGCATCCTTGGCCATCAGGACAAGCAGATCATGACCCGGTTCGAGGCCGAGGAATGGGATGTCGTCGCGGGCAGTTCGCTCACGCTCTTTGACACGCCCATCGGGCGGATCGGGGTTATCATCTGTTACGACAGCGAATTCCCCCTGCTGGCCCGGCGTCTGGTCGAGGCGGGGGCCGAGATCCTGCTTGCGCCGTCCTGCACCGAAACGCTTGCCGGGTTCACGCGGGTGCGTGTCGGCTCGATGGCGCGGGCGCTGGAAAATCAGTGCGTCGTGGTTCACGCCCCGACCGTCGGTGCCGCCGAATGGTGCCCTGCGGTCGACATGAACCGGGGTCGCGCGGCCATTTACGGGCCCCCCGACCGGGGCTGGCCAGAGACGGGTATCCTTGCCGAAACCGCGCTCGATTTCCCCGGCTGGGCTACCGCGACCGTCCGGCTGGAGGCGATCGCCGAGGTGCGCCGGGATGGCGGTGTGCTCAATCATCGCGACTGGGCGGAACAGGCGCGGCGCGACCCGCAGGTCAAACTTGTACGCTGAGGGCAGTTAGACCTTGAAAAACGGCGCGATCAGGCGCATCTAGTGGCGCGCCCGCAGTATGGCGGGCCGTTCAAGGACGGAGTGAACATGGCCAAGGAAGAACTGCTCGAATTCCCCGGCGTCGTGAAGGAACTCCTGCCCAATGCGACGTTTCGGGTCGAGCTGGAAAATGGCCATGAAATCATCGCACATACGGCAGGAAAGATGCGCAAGAACCGCATCCGTGTTCTCGCAGGCGACCGGGTTCAGGTCGAAATGACCCCCTATGATCTGACCAAGGGCCGGATCAACTACCGGTTCAAGTAACCCGTGAAACTTGTTCTCGGCTCTGCCAGTCCGCGTCGGAAGGAGCTTCTGGCGCAGTTGGGGATTCGTGCCGACGCGATCCGCCCCGCCGATATCGACGAAACCCCCGCCCGGGCCGAGCTTCCACGCCCCTATTGCGTGCGGATGGCGCGGGAAAAGGCGCTGGCGGTCGATGCGGCGCCCGACGAACTGGTGCTTTGTGCCGATACCACCGTGGCACTGGGCCGGCGGATTCTCGGAAAACCCGAAAATGCGGCCGAGGCTGCGCAGTTCCTCATCGCGCTTGCCGGGCGGCGCCACCGTGTGATCACAGCGGTCGCGCTGCGCCTGGGGAACCGGATCTGGCAACGGGAAGTGGTGACGCAGGTGCAGATGAAGCGGCTCTCGGATCAGGAACTGAACGGTTACCTTGCCAGCGGCGAGTGGGAGGGCAAGGCCGGTGCCTATGGCATCCAGGGGCTTGCAGCCGCGTTCATCCCGTGGATTCAGGGCTCTTTCACCGGCGTCGTCGGTCTGCCGCTGGCCGAGACCGCGGTCCTCTTGCGCGCGGCGGGATATCCGTTGCCGGGGGATGCGGCATGAAGGGGCGCGTCGTCGTTCTGGGGCAGTTGCGCGGGCGCGAGGCGGCCGCCCTGATCGTTGACGGCACGCTGGAGGATCTGGCGATCGAGACGGCCCAGCCCGGTCCGGGCGCGCTTTACCGCGCGACGGTGGACCGGCAGATGAAGGGGCAGGGCGGTGTTTTCGTCCGCCTGCCCGAGGGCGCGCGCGGCTTTCTGCGTCAGGCAGGGGGGCTGCGGCCCGGCCAGTCGCTGCTGGTGCAGGTGTCGGGCCATGCCGAAGGCGGCAAGGCCATCCCGGTCACAAGCCGGATCCTGTTCAAGAGCCGTCTTGCCATCGTCACCCCGGACGCGCCGGGGCTGAACATTTCCCGCGCGATCCGAGATGAAGGCGTTCTGGATGAGCTGCGCGCGCTGGCCGCCGCCGGCATGGCCGATGCGCCCGAAAGTCTTGGCCTGATCCTGCGCACCGCGGCCGGTGACGCCCCGGCCGCCGAGGTGGCCGAGGATATCGCCGCCATGCGCCAGCTTGCCCAGGCCGTGCTTGCCGACAGCTCGGGCGCGCCGGAGCTGCTGGTCGATGCGCCTTCGCCCCACGAGCTTGCCTGGCGCGACTGGTCCAGCCCGCCGCCCGATGACTGGGCTGATGCCGGGGACGCGTTTGCCCGCCATGGCGTGGCCGAGATGATCGACGCATTGCTGTCGCCGGAAACCCCGCTGCCGGGCGGCGGCAGTCTGGTGATCGAGCCCACGCGGGCCCTGATCGCGGTCGATGTGAATACCGGCAACGACACCTCGCCCGCCGCGGGCCTCAAGGCAAACATCGCCGCCGCCCGCGCGCTGCCCCGCCAGTTGCGTTTGCGCGGCCTTGGCGGGCAGGTGGTGGTGGATTTCGCGCCCTTCCCCAAGAAGGACCGCCATATCCTCGATCAGGCCCTGCGGGCCGCCTTTCGCGCCGAGGCAACCGAGACGACGCTGGCCGGCTGGACGCCGCTTGGCAATTTCGAGCTTCAGCGCAAGCGCGACCGCGCGCCGCTGGCCGAGCTTCTGGCCGATCCTTCCCCCGATCTTCCTGCCGCCTGACCGTCGGAGGACCAATGACCTGCCCCATCTGCAACCGCGAGACCGACCCGAAATACCGCCCCTTCTGTTCGCGCCGCTGCGCCGACGTCGATCTGGGCCGCTGGCTGACCGGCGCCTATGTCGTGCCCGCCGAGGCGGTCGAGGAAGACGAAGACGCTGCTGGGGATAACCCCGAGGACGACCGCCTCCACTAGGCCTCGCGGAGTGAAACGACCGGGCCAGTGGCCTTTCCCGGGGCCTTCTGTCTGCGAGGCGAAGGCCCAAGGTCGAGAAGACAAGCCCTCATCATGGCAGTGTGCAGGATGAGGGGCGGAAGACGGTGGGGAACCCTCGTCGCCTGCCATGAGCCGATATCGTCGATGCCCGACCTTGGAGCGAGGCAGCCTCAGGACGAAGTCATGGTCATGCGGGACCAAGCGCGCAGCCAGCACACGAGAATCCAGACAAGGTAGTCGGAGATCATCGTCGGGATGACGCGACCGCGCACCCGGTCAAGTCCGCGACAAGCGGTTTGGGCCATGCCGCCGATGGTCTTGGCCCACCCGAGCACGTCCTCGATCCGCATCGGGCGATTCAGGGGCAGCTCGTATCCGTTGTGCTCGGTGGTGCACCCGCCGACCGCTGAATAACGCTACTTCTGCTCGAGATGCGGTGTCGCGCAAGCCTTTCGCCACCGACGAAGGTGCCGGCATCATCTCCTTTATCCGCCCCGGGGATCAGCTTGCGGGTCGATCCGGGGAGGAGTAGCGGTAAACCATTTCAATTTCTCGAAGGCGTACACCCTCCGATCGCGATCCTCGTTCTTTCGGGTGGCGGCGGTAACGCCCTCCACCACCCGATCTCCTGAACATGATGTCACGGCCACGGGCCTGCGGTTTGCTGGAGCTACCGCCTGGCCTGTCGGCTCCCGTCCGTGCGGGCACGCCAGGCAGCGCGCCCGCCAGTTCGTCAGATGCGCCCTTCCTCGACCGCGTGACAGGCTGCCGCCTGGGCGCCGCGCTGCGTGAGGCCGGGAACCTCGGTCCGGCAACGGTCATTTGCAAAGGGGCAGCGCGGGTGAAACGGGCAGCCCGGCGGCGGGTTGATGGGCGAGGGGATCTCGCCCTCCACCTTCTTGCGGCGGCGGCCCGTCATCTCGATATCCGGCACGGCGTCCAGAAGCATCCGGGTATAGGGATGCTGCGGATGGGCGAACAGCGCCTCGGCCTCGCCGACCTCGGCAAGCCGCCCTAGATAGAGCACGCCGATCTCGTTCGCCATGTGCCGCACGACCTGCAGGTTGTGCGAGATGAACACATAGGTCAGCCCGAACTCATCCTGCAGGTCCTTCATCAGGTTCAGGATCTGCGCCTGCACCGACACGTCGAGCGCCGATGTGGGTTCGTCGCAGACGATGAATTCGGGCCTGGCCGCCAGTGCCCGGGCAATCGCGATCCGCTGCCGCTGGCCCCCGGAAAATTGATGCGGGAACTTCAGCCCGTCCTCGGGCGAGAGGCCGACCAGCGTCAAGAGCTCGCCCACCCGCATCCGGCGCGCGCGGTCGTTCATGCCCTGCTCGAACACACGCAGGGGCTCGGCGATGATGTCGGTGACGCGCCAGCGCGGGTTGAGGCTGGCGAGCGGGTCCTGAAAGATCATCTGGAACCGCCTGCGCAGCCGCCGCGCCTGTGCGCCCCTCAGGCCCCGGGCAAGCGAGGTGCCGTCAAAGACGATCTCGCCCTCGGTCGGCTCCAGAAGGCCCACGATCAGCCGGGCGATGGTCGATTTGCCGGACCCGCTTTCGCCAACGAGGGCGAAGGTTTCGCCCTTCTTGACGCTGAAGGACACGTCCTTGACCGCGTTCACATAGATCTTGTCCGTGCCTTCCAGCTTGCGGTTGAGCCAGGGCGCGGAAACGTCGAAGCGCCGCGAGAGGTGGCGCACCTCGAGAAGAGTGTCGCTCATGCTTCGGTCACTCCCGGATAAAGCCAGCAGGCGGCGCGCCGGCCCGGTTCGATTTCCGATGCGGCGGGGCGGTGGCTGCGGCATTTGTCAAAGACCTTGGGGCAGCGCGGGTTGAAGGCGCAGCCTTGCGGAATGGCGTTGAGCCGGGGCATCGAGCCCGGAATGTGGACCAGACGGTCGAGGTTCTCGCCCAGTTTCGGGATTGCCCCCATCAGCCCCTGCGAATAGGGGTGGCGCGCGTCCTTGATGACTGCCGCCACGGGGCCGAGTTCGGCCAGCCGCCCGGCATACATCACCGCCACACGGTCGGCGGTTTCGGCGATGACGCCCATGTCATGGGTCACAAGCATGATGGCCGCGCCCCGCTCGGCGCAGATTTCCTTCATCACGTCGATGATCTGGGCCTGCACGGACACGTCGAGCGCGGTGGTCGGTTCATCGGCGATCACGACCTCCGGATCGGCACAGAGCGCGAGCGCGATCACCACGCGCTGCCGCATCCCACCCGAGAACTGGTGCGGGTAGTCGTCGATCCGCCGGCCCGCATCAGGGATGCCCACATCGTCCAGCAGCTTGATCGCACGTTTGCGCGCGTCAGTGGCCGAAAGGGGCAGATGCGTGCGGATCGTCTCGATCAACTGGTCCGAAATCCGGTAGAGCGGGTTGAGCGAGGTCAGCGGGTCCTGAAAGATCATGCCGATCCGGCGGCCGCGGATCTTGCGCATCTCTTCGGGCGGCAGGTTGTCGATACGTTTGTCGCCCAGCCAGATTTCCCCCTTGGCGATACGGCCGGGGGGCTCGATCAGGCCGATGATGGCCGCCCCGGTCATGGATTTGCCGGCACCGCTTTCGCCGACCACGCCCAGCACCTCGCCGGGCAGGATGTCGAACGTGATGTCCTGCACGGCTGTCAGGATGCCGCGTCGCGTCGGGAATTCGACCGTCAGGTTACGGACGGAAAGAACGGGTTTCGTCATCTTTCGTCCTCAGCGCAGTTTGGGGTTCAGGGCGTCGCGCAGCCAGTCGCCCAGCAGGTTGACCGAAAGCGCCAGCAGGATCAGCGTGATCGCCGGGAAGAAGAGAATCCACCACTCGCCGGAAAAGAGGAACTGCTGCCCGATCCGGATCAACGTCCCGAGCGAGGGCTGCGTCGGCGGCACGCCCACGCCAAGGAACGACAGCGTCGCCTCTTCGATGATGGCAAGCGCAAGGCCGATGGTCCCGATCACGAGCACCGGGCCAAGGACGTTGGGCAGAACGTGGCGGATCAGGATGAGAAAGGGATGCACCCCCATGATGCGCGCGGCGGAAACGTAGTCCTTCTGCCGCTCGACCATCGTCGCGCCGCGGACCGTCCGGGCGAACTGCGCCCAGTTCGACAGGCCGATGGCGATGATCAGCACCCAGATCGCCATGCTTTCCTGCTGGTTCGGCGGAATCAGGCCGCGCGCGATGCCGAAGATCAAAAGGGCGATCAGGATGCCCGGAAACGAAAGCTGGATGTCGGCGACACGCATGATGACGCCATCGACGGTGCCGCCGTTATAACCCGCAACCAGCCCCAGCGATACGCCGAGCGTGATGGCAAAAGCGGTCGCCATCGCCCCCACGAAAAGCGAGATGCGGCTGCCATACATGATGCTCGACAGGACGTCGCGGCCCTGGTTGTCGGCGCCCATGATGAAGACGTCGCCGGTAAAGGCGCTTTCGGTCATCGGCGGTGTAAAGCCGTTCATCAGGTTCAGGCTGGCGGGGTTGAACGGATTGTAGGGCGCGATCCAGGGCGCAAGGATCGCCATCAGGATCAGCGAGAGCGCGACCAGGGTCGCGATGATCGTCACGGGCGAACGGCGCCAGGAATAGAAGATGTCGCTGTCGAGCGCGGCCTTGAGCCTGCCCTGGGGCTTGGGCGGCACGATGGGCGCCGGCTTGGCTTGGGTGGGGTTTTTCATGGGTTATTTCCCGCGTCCGCCGCCATCGACACGCAGGCGCGGGTCGACGACGTAGTAAAGAATATCGACGATGAGGTTGATCAGCACGAAAACCAGCGCGATGAACATGAGGTAGGCGGCCATCACGGGCACATCGACCACCTGCACCGACACGATGAAGAGCGATCCGACCCCCGGCCACTGGAACACGGTCTCGGTCACGATCGCAAAGGCGATGACCGATCCGAGTTGCAGGCCCGTGATCGTGATGACCGGCACCAGCGTGTTCTTCAGCGCGTGGCCGAAATGGATCGCCCGCTGGCTGAGGCCCCTTGCACGCGCAAAGCGGATGTATTCGGTGCGCAGCACCTCCAGCATCTCGGCCCGCACCAGCCGCATGATGAGCGTAAGCTGGAAGAGCGAGAGCGTGATCGCCGGCAGGACGAGCGACCGCAGGCCGCTTTCGGTCAGAAGACCCGTTCGCCACCAGCCGAGGTCCACAACTCCGCCGCGCCCGAAGGACGGGAACCATCCCAGTTCGACCGCGAAGATGTAGATCAGCCCGATCCCGATCAGGAAGGTCGGCAGCGACACGCCCACCAGCGACACCGCCATGATGAAGGCCGTCGCCACGCTGCGGGGCTTGAGCGCCGTAAAGACGCCCAGCGTCAGCCCGAAGACCAGCGCGATCAGCGCCGAGGCAAAGGCAAGCTCCAGCGTCGCGGGCAGGCGGCTCAGGATCAGTTCCGTGACCGGCTGTTGCAGCCGGTAGGAAATTCCGAACTCTCCCTGCAGCGCATTGCCGATGAAGCGCATGAACTGGATGATGACCGGGTCGTTCAGACCCAGCCGTTCGCGCATGATCTCCTGATCCTCAAGGCGGGTTTCGACACCCACCATGCTGGCGATCGGATCGCCCACATAGCGGAACACGAAGAACGCGATCAGCGCGACGAAAAGCATGACCAGCACCGATTGGGCCAGTCGTCGAATGATGAAGGCCAGCATGGGCGCTCCGTCCTTTCAAATGGAGAACCGCCGCGCCCGGGCCATTGCCGGACGCGGCGGTCTTCAGGTCGTCGGGATCAATCCGCGAAAGTGACCGAGGTCATCAGCGGCTGGTTTTCCGGGTGAACCGGCAGCGTGATGTCCTCACGCATCGCATAGGCCAGCATCTGGTTGTGGATCGGCAGCAGCACGCGGTCCGATTTCACGACTTCCCAGATTTCGGCGACGGTGGCGTCACGGACCTCCATGTCGGTCTCGGTGCCCAGCGACTGGATCATCTCGTCCAGTTCGGGGTTGGAGTAGAGACCGCCGTTATAGGCGCCATAGCTGCCTTCCTTGGTGTGCACGAGGTCGTTGAACACATAGGCGGAATCGAAGGTCGGCACGCCCCAGCCCAGAAGGTAGAAGTCGGTCTGGTTGTTGGTGACCAGCGGCGAGTGCTGCGCCACGGGCCGCGAGGCCAGCGTCACGTTGATGCCGATGCGGCCCAGCATGCCGACGACGGCCTGGCTGATCGCCTCGTCGTTGACATAACGGTTGTTCGGCGTGTCGAGCGTGACGGTAAAGCCGTTTTCATAGCCGGCCTCGGCCATCAGTTCGCGTGCCCGGTCGAGGTCCACCGCCGGATAGGCGTTCAGTTCCTCGGTCCAGCCCGCGACGAAGGGCGGGTTGGCGACGCCCGTCGGGATCGACTGGCCGCGCATCACGACCTGCGCGATCGCGTCGCGGTCGACGGCCAGTTCCATCGCCTCACGCACGCGGGGGTCGTTAAACGGGTTGGCGTCGGTGATATTCGACGACGACAGCGGCTCTTCGCCGAAGCGGTAGCCGAAATAGATCACGCGGTTTTCCGGGCCGGTCTCGATCTTGATGCCGCCGGTGTTCTGCAGACGCTCGATGTCCTGCACCGGAACGTCCTGCACCAGATCGACCTCGCCGGACAGAAGCGCCGCGACGCGGGTCGCGTTGTCGGCGATGGGCAGATAGATGATCTCGGTCACGGCCGGGGTTTCTTCGGCCCAGTGGTTCTCGTTCAGGGTCAGGACCGAACGGACGTCCACCTCGCGCGATTGCAGGACATAGGGGCCGGTGCCGTTGGTGTTGCGGACGGCATAGTTGTCTTCGCCCGCAGCGTAGTCCTGCACCTCGACCACGTCATTGGCCTCGGACCAGTCCTTGTCCATGATGAAGGTGTTCGTGAGGTTGTTCGGATAGAGCGGCGCGGGGCCGGTCATCTGGACCTCGACGGTATAGTCGTCGACCGCGCGGACCTCTGCCACCTCGACGTGAAGCTGGCGCATGTTCGACCGCTCCGACCGCGCACGGTCGAGCGAGAAGACCACATCCTCGGCGGTGAATTCGGCGCCGTCATGGAAGGTCACGCCTTCGCGCAGCGTGAAAACCCAGACCGTCGGATCGTCTTCCTTGAGCGACCATTCCGTCGCAAGGCGCGGTTGCAGCGTCCCCTCTACATCCCGGTCCACCAGCGTCTCATAGATGTGATGGGCAAAGTTGTGGGTCACGCCCTGGTTCTGCGAATGCGGATCGAGCGTCAGCGCATCCGAGGCGCGGGCCCAGCGGATCGTCTCGGCGGACGCCACACCGGCGATCATCGTCGAGGACAGCAGCGCCAGGCCGAGGCGCGTCATCACCTTCTTCATCTTTATCTCCCTGTTCGTGAAAGAAGCCGCCACGGGGCGGCTACTTGCTGCAGAAAATCCTTTTCGGCGGCCCGGTTCAATTACTAATTTTGATCAGGCAGTCAATCAGGATGTTTCTGCACAGATTTCAGCCGTTCCCACAGCCGGGGCGGGTCAGGTGACGTTGCGGCACCTGCGCCAACGCCTGTTTCAGGCGCGCCGCATCTGGCGCAGCAGGGGCAGCGAATAGAGCAGGAGCGCCGCCCAGATCAAGGGGAAGGCGATCATCCGCGCCCGGTCCAGCGGTTCGCCAAAAAGCACGATCGCCGTCAGAAACACCATTGTGGGCGCGATATACTGCATGATTCCGATGGTCGAAAGCCGCAGCAACTTGGCCGCGTTCGCATAGGTGATCAGCGGGACAGCCGTCACCAGGCCGCAGCCGATCAGCAAAAGGACATCGCTGGAACTGCCGCCGAAATGGCTCTGCCCGCTATAGGTCAGCCAGATGATCCAGATCAGGGCAGGTGGCGTCAAAAGAAGCACTTCGAGAAAGAAGCCCTGGTTCGGGCCCACGGGGAGCGATTTCTTGAAATACGCATAAAGCCCCCAGGTGAGCGTCAGGCCCAACGCGACCCATGGCACGCGCCCGCCTTCCAGCGTCAGGGCAAGGACGGCCGCACCCGCGAGGCACAGCGCGGCGATCTGCAACCGCCCCAGCGATTCCCGCAACAGGACCGCCCCGAGCAACACGCTGAAAAGCGGGTTGATGTAATAGCCAAGCGCGGCGTCCAGCGCATGTCCCGACCCGATGGCCCAGACATAGATGCCCCAGTTCGCCGACACGAGCGTGGCTGTCACCGCAGCCATGGCAAGCGTCCGGCGCGAGGCGAGCGCCACCCGCAACGCATCCATCCGCCGGGTCACGATCAGCACCGCGGCCGCGATCGGAAGCGACCAGACGACGCGATGGGCGATGACCTCAACCGCGGGTACATGCGACAGCGCCTTCATGTAGATCGGCAGCAGCGCGCCCCACATCAGATAGGCAGCAAGCGCATAGGCAAAGCCCGCGGGCGTATCGGCGTTTTCCGGGAGGGTCCCGGGTGTGGCGTCGTTCATCGCTTGCTCCTCCGAGGCCGGGGTTAGCGGATGCGGGCGCCACGTTCCATCGCCAAGTTGTGGTCAGGGGCATCGCAAAAGATGATGGATCGATGCCGTTTTTGATCTGGCCTTTCGTTGCAGAATCTGCACCGATGCCCGCGTCGCCCACCCCTGCGGAGCCATCTGATGTCACTGGCGCAACACGATACCCATGCCCAGACCGCCTATCTGGTGATCGTCGGGGTCAGTATCTGCCACTTCCTGAACGATGTGATGCAGTCGGTGCTGGCCGCGAGCTATCCGTTGCTGCAGGCGGAATTCTCGCTGTCGTTCTGGCAGATCGGGCTGATGACCTTCGCCTTTCAGGTCACGGCATCGCTCCTGCAACCCGTGGTCGGAATGGTGACGGACCGGCGGCCCTTTCCGCAGTCACTGCCCATTGGCATGGGCTCGACCTTTTTCGGGCTGATCCTGCTGGCGCAGGCCCAGAGCTATGCGGCGCTTCTGGGCGGGGCGATGCTGATCGGGATCGGCTCGGCGGTTTTCCACCCCGAGGCATCGCGCGTGGCCCGGCTCGCCTCGGGCGGACGCTATGGCACGGCACAGTCCCTGTTTCAGGTCGGGGGCAATTTCGGGACGGCGGCGGGGCCGCTTCTGGCGGCCTTCATCGTGGTTCCGATGGGGCGGGGCAGCATCGCATGGTTTTCGGTCGCGGCCCTGCTGGGCATGGTGATCCTGTGGCAGGTGGGCGCATGGTACGGCCGCTACCGTATTGCCAATGCGGGCCGCAAACCGGCGATCCGTATGCGCAGCCTGCCGCGTCACCGGGTGACGACGGCGATCATCGTTCTGGCCGTGCTTGTCTTCACCAAGAACATCTACACGGCCAGCATCGGCAGTTATTACACCTTTTTCCTGATCGAGCGGTTCTCGCTCTCGGCGCAAGAGGCGCAGTTGATGCTGTTTCTGTTCCTCGGGGGCGCGGCGCTGGGGGTGGTGCTGGGCGGGCCGGTGGGCGACAGGTTCGGATCGCTGACGGTGATCTGGGTCTCGATCCTGGGGGTTCTGCCCTTCACGCTCGCGCTGCCTTATGTGGATCTTTTCTGGACCGCGATCCTTTCCGTGATCATCGGGGTGGTCATCGCCTCGGCCTTCCCGGCCATCGTGGTCTTTGCACAGGAACTCGTGCCCGGGCGCGTCGGCATGATCGCGGGGCTTTTCTTTGGCTTTGCCTTTGGCATGGGCGGGATCGCCGCGGCCGTGCTGGGCGTGGTCGCCGACCGCTACGGGATCGAGTTCGTCTATCGCCTGTGTTCGTTCCTGCCGCTTCTGGGGCTGTTGACCGTTTTCCTGCCGCGACGCAAGGAGCTTTGGGGTTAGCGTAGAAGCGTCGCCATCCGCCGCAAGGCGAGCAGATAGCCCTCGGTCCCGAAACCGGCGATCACCCCGTCCGCGCGGAGCGAGACATAGGAATGGTGGCGGAAACTCTCGCGCTTGTGGACGTTGGAGATGTGAACCTCCAGCACCGGCCCCTCGAACGTGTGCAGCGCATCCAGAAGCGCGACCGAGGTATGCGTAAAGGCCGCCGGGTTGATGATGATGCCCTGCGCGACGTCCCGCGCCTCATGCACCCAGTCGATAAGCTCGTATTCCCGGTTCGACTGATGAAACCGGATTTCCAAGCCTTCGGCGGCGGCCAGCGACCGGCAACCCTGTTCGACATCGGCCAGCGTTTCGGCGCCATAGATTTCCGGCTGACGCCTGCCCAGCAGGTTCAGGTTCGGACCGTTGAGGATAAAGACGAGCCCCGGCATGTTTCCCTCGTTCTACAAATCGCCTGATAGCCGCTCGGGCCGGGCGGATCACGCCATAAATGATCCGGCGGTCGCATCATTCGCCATAAGGCACCCAGATCGTCTTGGGTTGCGTGGCCCGGTCCAGGAACAGGCGGCCTTGCCCCTCAGGCCCCGACCAGTTGCGGGCGGCGCCATCCTCGCACCATGTCTGCTTTAGGTTGCCGGCCGAATGACGTTCGGTGTCGGCGCAGCCCTGCGCGGTTCCGAAATACCACATGCCGTCAACCTCGTCATGGGCGGCAAGGGTTGCGGCCAGCGCGTCGCGGGGCCCGGTGACGATGTTGACCACGCCGGCCGGAACGTCCGAGGTGTCGAGCACCTGATAGAAATCGGTGGCCGCAAGGGGCCGTGACGGCGAGGGCAGGACGATCACTCTGTTGCCCATCGCAATCGCGGGCAGCACCGTCGAAACAAGGCCGAGCAGCGGACAGGCGTCGGGGCAGGCAATGCCCATGATCCCCAGCGGCTGCGGCTGCGTCAGCGTGATATGGCCCGACCGCGTGTGATGGGTCGCGCCGTCATATTTGTCCGCCTGTGCCGCATACCAGAAGATGCGGCGAAGGCTTTGGTCAACTTCCTCGCGGGCCTCGCTGGGACTGTGGCCAAAGCTCTCCAGCCGGGATGCGAACTCGGCCGCACGGGCGCCGAGGTTCTCGGCCAGATAATAGAGCACCTGCGCCCGGTTGTGACCCGGTTGCCTGCCCCATCCGGTGGCCTTTGCCGCAGCCTCGACCGCGTTCCGGATGTCCTTGCGATTACCCAAGCCGGCAAGGCCGGTCGGCGCGTCCGGATCGCCCGTCACATAGGAATAGCCGCTGTCGGGACGCACCTGCCGCCCCCCGATATAGAGCTTGGCTGTCCGGTCGATCGCGGCGGCGGGCAGGGCGGGGGCGGGTGTGGCCACAGGCGGCGGTAGCGGGGCCTCCCTGCCTTTGCCCGCGGGCTGAGTGCCGGCAAGATATGCGGACATCCCGGCGCGCCCGCCCTCGCGGCCAAAGCCGCTTTCGCGCCATCCGCCAAAGGGCGCGCCTGCGTCAAAGACGTTGGCCGTATTGATCCAGACGACCCCCGCCCTGACCTGCGACGCGATATCCAGCGCAAGGTTCACATTTTCGGTCCAGACCGAGGCGGCAAGACCATAGCGGGTGTTGTTGGCAAGGGCGACGGCATCCTCGGGCGTGCGGAAGGGCGTCAGGGTCACGACCGGGCCAAAGATCTCTTCGGTGCAAAGGACAGAGGCGGGTTCCACACCCGTCACCAGCGTCGGCGGATAATAGCAGCCGTCCGGTGCGCTGCCCTGATAAAGCGTGGCGCCGCCATCGACGCCTTTTGCCACCAGCTCGCGGATGCGGGCCAGTTGCACCGGGTCGACGATGGGGCCGAGATCGGTCGATTTGTCCAGCGGATCGCCGGTGACAAGGGTCGTGAGCCGGTTGCGCAGCAGCTTTTCCAACCGTTCCGCCACGGGCTCGGCCACCAGAATACGAGAGCCGGCGCAGCAGACCTGCCCCTGATTGAACCAGATGGAATCGACGATCCCCTCGACCGCCGCGTCCAGATCGGCATCGGCGAAAACGATCAGGGGTGACTTGCCGCCAAGCTCCAGCGTCAGCGCCTTGCCGCTGCCTGCCGTTTCCTGCCGGATCAGGCGGCCCACCTCGGTCGAGCCGGTAAAGGCGATCTTGTCGACGTCCGGGTGCCGCACCAGCGCCGCCCCGGTTTCGCCATCCCCCGTCACGATGTTCAGAACGCCGGGCGGCAGCCCGGCCTCTCGCGCGATCTCGGCAAAGGCCAGCGCCGTCAGCGGTGTGTATTCCGCCGGTTTGAGCACCACGGTATTGCCCGCGGCCAGGGCCGGCGCGACCTTCCACGCCAGCATCAGAAGCGGGAAGTTCCACGGGATGATCTGGCCGCAGACCCCGTGCGGCCGCGCGCCGGGAAATTCGTCGGCCAGAAGCTCGGCCCAGCCGGCGTGATGATAGAAATGCCGGATCACCAGCGGCAGGTCGATGTCGCGGCTTTCGCGGATCGTCTTGCCGTTGTCGATGGTTTCCAGCACCGCCAGAAACCGCGCATGTTGCTGCAGATGCCGGGCGAGCGCATAGAGATGACGCGCCCTTGCATGCCCGTCCAGCGCCGCCCAGCCCGGCTGCGCCGCCCGCGCCGCCGAAACGGCCGCATCCACATCGGCCGCGCTGCCGGACGCGATCTGGGCAACCGCCTCTCCGGTGGCGGGATTGGTGGTGGTGAAGGTCTGCGCCGGATCGGTGAAATGGCCGTCGATGAAATGACCGAACCGCGCCTCGTGCCGCCTGATCCAGTCGGTGACGACGCTGCTGTCTTCCGGGGCCGGGCCATACTCCATGGTGGTCAGGATGTCCTTGATCGTGGGCATGCGTCGTCCTCAGGCAAGTGCGTGGCGCGACGCGGCCGAATAGCGCCCCGTCACATGATGTTCGATCTGACGCTCTATGTCGCCAAGCATGGATGAGGCGCCGAGGCGGAACAGGTCGGGCTCCAGCCAGCCGCGGCCCATCTCTTCCTTCATCAGGATCTGCCAGGCGATTGCATCCTTGGCGGTCTTCATCCCTCCGGCGGGTTTGAAGCCCACCTCATGCCCCGTCGCGTCGCGGTAATCGCGCAGGGCGCGCACCATCACGAGGCTGATGGGCAGGGTCGCGTTCACGCCTTCCTTGCCGGTGGAGGTCTTGATGAAATCGGCGCCGGCCTGCATCGCCACCATCGAGGCCGAGTAGACGTTGCGGAGCGTCTGCAGATCGCCGGTGGCGAGGATCGCCTTGAGATGCGCCGCCCCGCAGGCATCCCGCATGGCCGCGACCTCATCGTAAAGGGCCTGCCAGTCGGCCCGCAGCACATGTTCGCGGGTGATGACGATATCGATTTCGGTGGCCCCTTCGGCCACGGCCCAGCGGATTTCCTCCAGCCGGAGGCGCAGCGGCATCAGCCCTGCCGGAAACCCGGTCGCGACCGAGGCGACAGGGATACCGCTGCCTTCGAGCGCGCGGACAGCGGCGGGAACGAGGGTCGGATAAACGCAGACCGCGCCGGTGGTCAGGGACATCGCGCCCAGCCCCAGCGCCTCTTGCAGGTGCGGGGCGATCGGCTGGCGCGCCTTGGCGCAAAGCCTGCGCACACGCGCGGCAGTATCGTCCCCCGCAAGCGTCGTGAGGTCGATACAGCGGATCGCGTTCACGAGCCATGCCGCCTGCCATTCCTTCTTGACCGTGCGGCGTTGGGTCAGGGTCGCGGCACGCCGTTCGGCCGCGCTCCGGTTTACGGCGTGACCGGTGAACATCTCCGGGCGCAGGACGGTGCCCGGGTTGCGCAGGTCATTTGCGCCTTCACGTGTCATCATGGCTCTCCGGCCGCTCGGGCCGGCCGCAAGCTTGGGTTACAAGCCTGGGCTGGCAGGTCATCTTGTCCATCGCGCGCGTAATGCGGCGACGGAGGGGTCGGCGCAACTATTCCCGCTGGGCGGGACGGACGCAAGCCGCGCCGTAGCGGCAGGCAGCCCCGACAAGCAGTTCCCCAAGAAAAGGAAAGGGCTGCGGCATCATCGCCGCCGCCCCTTCGCATGCCCGTGTTGCGATTCAACGCGGTAGTTGTTGGCCGGTCAGCCGCATTTGGAATGGCCGCAGCTGCCGCAGGTCATGCAGCCCTCGACCATGCGCATGTCATAGGCGCCGCAGGACGGGCAGGCGGGGCCGCGGGGCGCACCCATCACCGCCACCTTGGCCGAGGGGTCCTCCTTGAGGCCCATGCCTTCGCCCTGGATGAACCCGATCGACACAAGGTGCCGTTCGATCACGCCGCCGATGGCCGCAAGGATCGAGGGGATGTATTTCCCCTGCATCCAGGCGCCGCCGCGCGGGTCGAACACGGCCTTGAGTTCCTCGACCACGAAGGACACGTCGCCGCCGCGCCGGAACACTGCCGAGATCATGCGGGTCAGGGCCACGGTCCAGGCGAAATGCTCCATGTTCTTGGAGTTGATGAAGACCTCGAACGGGCGGCGGTGGCCCGCGATGACGATATCGTTGATCGTGATGTAGATCGCGTGCTCGCTGTCGGGCCATTTGACCTTGTAGGTATTGCCCTCCAGTGCCTGAGGCCGGTCGAGCGGCTCGGCCAGATAGACCACTTCGGCCCCGGTTTCCGCCTCTGGTGTCTTTTCGGTCGTCTCGGACACCGACAGGACCGAGCCGGTCACGTCGTTCGGGCGGTAGGTGGTGCAGCCTTTGCAGCCCTGATCCCAGGCGGCCATGTAGACCTCCTTGAAATCGTCGAAGCTGATATCCTCGGGGCAATTGATGGTCTTGGAGATGGAGCTGTCGATCCATTTCTGCGCCGCCGACTGCATCCGCACGTGATCGAGCGGGGGCAGTGTCTGGGCGTTGACGAAATAGTCCGGCAGTTCCTTGTCGCCGAACTTGTCGCGCCACAGCTTGACCGCGTAGTCGACGACCTCTTCCTCGGTCCGGCTGCCGTCCTTTTGCAGGACCTTGCGCTTGTAGGCATAGGCAAAGACCGGCTCGATCCCCGACGACACGTTGCCCGCGTAAAGGCTGATCGTGCCGGTGGGCGCGATCGAGGTCAGGAGCGCGTTGCGGATGCCATGGGTGCGGATCGCGTCGCGCACGTCCTCGTCCATCTGCATCATGTTACCGGATGCGAGGTATTTCTCGGCATCGAAAAGCGGGAAGGCGCCCTTTTCCTTGGCGAGATCGACGCTGGCCAGATATGAAGCGCGCGCAATGGCCTTCATCCAGGCCTCCGTCTGGGCGGCAGCCTCTTCCGAGCCATAGCGCAGGCCGAGCATCAGGAGCGCGTCGGCCAGGCCCGTGACGCCCAGACCGATGCGGCGCTTGGCCTGGGCCTCTTGCGCTTGCGCCTCCAGCGGAAAGCGGCTGGCGTCGACCACATTGTCCATCATGCGGATCGCCATGCGCACAAGCTCGTCCAGCGCCTCGGCGTTCAGTTCGGCATCGGCCTCGAACGGGTTGGTGACCAGCCGCGCGAGGTTGACCGAGCCCAGCAGGCAGGCGCCATAAGGGGGCAGGGGCTGTTCGCCGCAGGGATTGGTGGCGGCGATCTGTTCGCAATAGGCCAGGTTGTTCATCTGGTTGATGCGGTCGATGAAGATCACGCCCGGCTCTGCATAGTCATAGGTCGCGCGCATGATCCGGTTCCAGAGATCGCGCGCCTCGACCGTCTTGTAGACCTTGCCGCCATAGGTCAGTTCCCAGGGCCCGTCGGCCTTGACCGCCGCCATGAACGGGTCGGTGACCAGCACCGAGAGGTTGAACATCCGCAGCCGCGCGGCGTCCTGCTTGGCCTCGATGAACTGTTCGATATCGGGATGGTCGCAGCGCATGGTGGCCATCATCGCGCCGCGGCGGCTGCCTGCGGACATGATCGTCCGGCACATCGCGTCCCACACGTCCATGAACGACAGCGGCCCCGACGCATCGGCGGCGACGCCCTTCACCTCGGCCCCGCGCGGGCGGATGGTGGAAAAGTCATAGCCGATTCCGCCACCCTGCTGCATGGTCAGCGCGGCCTCTTTCAGCATGTCGAAAATGCCGGCCATGCTGTCCGGAATCGTACCCATGACGAAGCAGTTGAAAAGCGTCACGGAACGGCCGGTGCCGGCCCCGGCGATGATCCGGCCTGCGGGCAGATACTTGAAATCCTCGAGCGCGGTGTAAAAGCGGTCTTCCCACAGCGCCGGGTCCTTTTCGACCGAGGCGAGCGCGCGGGCGATGCGGCGCCAGGTATCCTCGACCGTGCCGTCAACGGCGGTCCCGTCCGCATTGCGCAGGCGGTATTTCATGTCCCAGATCTGTTCGGCGATGGGGGCAGAGAAACGGCTCATGTCGAGAGGTCCTGACGCTGGAGATTCTGTGAAGGCCGCTACAGATGCGCGACGTGGGTCGGTAGACCGCAATATGTAGGGATCGTCAACCCAAGTTTCGACCCCGACTGTGCCACAGGCGCGTCGATGCCACAACTGGCGGCGGGCCGCCAAAAGGGCGTGCATCGGCGTTTCCGGCACAAGGCCGCAGCCTTGACGCCGCGGGGGAAGACCCGCGGCAACAGAGGCAGCACGCTGATGGCAAACTGCAAAAAGAAACCGTCCGGCAACCGGGGTTCAGGCGGCGTTGAAAGATGGCGACATGTGCTTGTCGCCCTGGTCTGGAGGCTCCTGATAAGATGGGTCCGGGAACAGGTGGTGGATATCCTCTCTCGCCTCTTTCAAGGCTGATCGGTGCCCTCGACGGACCCATCTTCGGACGCATCTTCGGGGACGTCCCCGGCATCCGTCACGCCCTCGTCTGCCGGTGACGCGAGGCGGAGGAACTGACCCTCCTCCCACAGCCCGCTGACGATCTGACCCGACGCGTAGCGCAATTCGCCCGCGCCGTGGCGGCGGCCGTTGACAAAGCTGCCCTCATAGACATCGCCGGAGGGATAGGTGGCGATACCCTCACCCGTCATCTCACCGTTTGCCCATTCGCCTTCATATCGGAACCCGTCCGCCATCTCGATCATGCCCCGGCCATGGCGTTCACCGGCAAGAAAGGCGCCGGTGTAGATCGTGCCGTCGGGATAGGTCGCGATGGCCTCGCCCTCTCGCTGGCCGTTCTGCCATCCGCCGTCATAGCTGTAGCCGTCCGGCCAGGTCATGCGGCCTTGCCCGTGCATCTGCCCGGTGGCAAAGCTGCCCTCATAGACCGTGCCGTCGGCATAGCGGGCGATGCCCTCACCCTCGATCACGCCCGCGCGCCACTGCCCCTGATAGTTGCCGCCATCCTCATAGGTGATCGTGCCTTCGCCATGGGCGGCATCCTCATGGAACTGGCCGACATAGACCGACCCGTCGGCATAGGTCGCCTGACCGTCGCCTTCCATCCAGCCGGCATCCCACGCGCCTTCATAGGAAAATCCGTCGGCCGAGCGGAACATGCCCTGCCCGTGCCGCCGGTCTTCGTGAAAGTTGCCTTCGTAAAGATCGCCATTGGCGAAGGCGATGCGCCCCTCACCTTCGCGGCGGCCGTTGGCCAGCGTCCCCTCATAGACATCGCCGTTTGCCTGCGTCAGGACGCCGGTTCCGTTGATCTGGCCGTCCTGCCATTCGCCGTCATAGACAAGGCCGTCCGGCATCTCCATCCGGCCCTGGCCGTGGCGCTGGCCATCCTGCAAGTCGCCTTCATAGATCGTCCCGTCGTCATAGACGATGCGCGCCCTGCCGGTCTGCGCGCCTTCCACCCAGTCACCATCATAGCGGAATTCGCCGGGTCCTTCGAGAATTCCTGTCCCGTGGTAGGCGCCGTTCAGAAAGCCGCCGGTATAGGTCTGGCCGCTGGCATATTCCATGCGGCCCTCGCCGGTCATCTGCCCCGCGTCCCAGTCTCCGTCATAGGACGACCCGTCCGCGAATGTGATCCGGCCCTGTCCGTGGGGCGTGCCCGCGACAAAACTGCCCACATAGACCGAACCATTGGTGTAGCGGGCGGTGCCTTCACCCTCGATCACGCCATTGACCCATGCGCCGCTATATTCATAGCCGTTCGGCAGGCGATAGGTGCCGGTGCCGTGCTGGCGACCGTTCTCGAAGGTCCCTTCGTAATAGCTGCCGTCGTCGTATTGCTTGGCCACGACCTCGCCCGAGGATTGCGCCTGCACGAGGCCGCCAGCAAGGATGATGGCCCCAGCCGTTGCCCAGAATCCCCGCGTGCCGATCATTCCTACCCCCGCCTTGCCGTTCGGGCGCAGACTAGAAGAGCGCGCAGCCCCCGCGCAACCCTGCGGCGCGGTCAAATTCGCTTGGGCTTACATCCCGGCGACAAGCTGCTAGATAAGCGGCAAACAGCTTACGGGAACGATGATGGCCGATACTTTCCGCCTTACGCTGGCGCAGGTGAACCCGACGGTCGGCGCGCTGGAACAGAACGCGGCCCGGGCGCGAAAGGCATGGCTGGAAGGCAAGGCCGCCGGCGCGCAGATGGTGGCGCTGCCCGAGATGTTCATTACCGGCTACCAGACGCAGGATCTGGTGCTGCGCCCGGCCTTCGTCGCCGACGCGATGGCCCGGGTGCGCGCCCTTGCCGCCGACTGCGCGGACGGTCCGGCGCTGGGCATCGGCACCCCATGGCATGAGGGCGGCCGGCTTTACAACGCCTACTGCATCCTTGCCGAAGGCGCGGTTCAGGCGGCGGTTCTGAAGCATCATCTGCCCAATGACGGCGTGTTCGACGAGGTACGGCTTTACACGCCGGGCCCGGTCAACGGCCCCTATCGCATCGGCCCGCTGCGGATCGGCACCCCGATCTGCGAGGATGCCTGGTATGACGATGTGGCCGAGGCGCAGGCGGAATCCGGGGCCGAGATCCTTCTGGTGCCGAACGGTTCGCCCTATCACCGCAACAAGCATGAGATACGGATGAATCTCATGGTGGCGCGCGTGGTCGAGACGGGCCTGCCGCTCGTCTACCTCAACATGGTGGGCGGGCAGGACGATCAGGTCTTTGACGGGGCCTCCTTCGCGCTGAACCGGGGCGGGCGCCTTGCCATGCAGCTTCCGCCCTTTGCCGAGATGGTGACCCATCTCGACCTGACGCGCGGCGCCGAGGGGTGGGAGATCGTGCCGCAGGCGCCGGCGGCACTGCCCGATGAATGGGAACAGGATTATCACGCGATGGTCCTGTCGCTCCGGGATTATCTTGGCAAAAGCGGGTTCTCCAAGGTGCTGCTGGGCCTTTCGGGCGGGGTCGACTCCGCGCTTGTCGCCGCCGTCGCGACAGATGCGATTGGCGCGGCCAACGTGCGCTGCGTGATGCTGCCCTCGCGCTATACCAGCCAGGCGTCGCTCGATGATGCGGCGGCGGTGGCGAATGCGCTTGGAGCCGGGCTTGACACCCTGCCGATCGGTGGCCCGCATGAGGCTGTGACGGACGCCCTTGCGCCGCTTTTTGCCGGGCGGGAACCCGACCTGACCGAGGAAAACCTGCAATCGCGCCTGCGGGGGCTCTTGCTGATGGCGCTGTCGAACAAGTTCGGCGAGATGCTGTTGACGACGGGCAACAAATCCGAGGTCGCGGTGGGCTATGCCACGATCTATGGCGACATGGCGGGGGGCTACAACCCCATCAAGGATCTCTACAAAACCCGCGTGTTCGAGACCTGCCGCTGGCGCAATGCCAATCATCGCGACTGGATGATGGGGCCGGAGGGCGTGGTCATCCCGCCACAGGTGATCGACAAGCCCCCTTCGGCCGAACTGCGCGAAGACCAGCGCGACGAAGACAGCCTGCCGCCCTATCCGGAGCTCGACGCGATCCTGGAAGGGTTGGTGGACCGGGATGAAAGCGTGGCAGAACTGGTGGCCCGCGGCTTTGCCAGAGAGACGGTCGAGCGGGTCGAGCATCTTGTCTACCTGTCGGAATACAAGCGCTTTCAGGCGGCGCCGGGCACACGGCTCACGCCCCGGGCATTCTGGCTGGACCGGCGCTATCCCATCGTCAACCGGTGGCGCGACCGGGCCTGACCGGCGCGGGCGTGATTGCCCGTTGCGGTCAGTAGACCCTTGCCCGGTGCGGTTCCGCACATAGGTTGCGCGGTGGCTGGGAATGGAAGGTTCAGCCGGGGTTGCCCTAGACTGGGGGCAGGGTTCTTATGAAAGGGACAACCGATGACCGTCAAACTTGCTATCGTGTTCTATTCCACCTACGGCACCAACCACCAGATGGCGCAGATCGCGGCCGAAGCGGCCAAGGCGGCCGGCGCCGAGGTTCGCCTGCTGCGCGTCGCCGAAACCGCCCCGCCGGAAGTGGTCGAAGGTCAGGACGCCTGGAAATCGCAGCTGGACCGCATGTCGGATATCCCCGTGGCCAAACCCGAGGATCTGGAATGGGCGAATGCCTATCTCTTCTCGGCGCCCACGCGGTTCGGCGTCACCGCCTCGCAGATGCGGGCCTTCATCGACACGCTTGGCGGGCTCTGGTCCACAGGCGCGCTGGCGAACAAGCCCGTCTCGGCCATGACGAGCGCGCAGAACCCCCATGGCGGGCAGGAATCGACCTTGCTCTCGCTTTACACGACCTTCATGCACTGGGGCTCGATCATCGTGGCGCCGGGCTATTCGGACCAGTCGATCTTTGCGGCGGGCGGAAACCCCTATGGCTACAGCCACACGACCGGCGAGTTTACCGAAGAGCACAAGGCGGCGATCCGGCATCAGGCCAAGCGTCTGGTGGAGTTCGCGACCAAGCTGGCCTGAGGGCGCCCCTGAAGCTACCCGGGAAGGCGGGGCGCTGGCCCCGCCTTTCTCGTTTTTCAGCCCTCGCCGAACATCCCCTGATAGGTCGCCGGGACGTAGCGGAAACCGTCGTCACGCGCCTCGACAAAGCCGCGCGCAGGAAAGGGCATGTGATATCCGACAAAGGGAATGCGATCCGCCGCGATCATCCCCAGGATTTCGCGCCGCGTTGCCGCTGCGGCTGCCTTGTCCATATCGAACCGCACCTCCCAGTCGGGATGGGCAAGCGACCAGACATAGTGGTTGGCAGTATCCGCGATCAGCACAAGCTGCTCACCCTCGCTTTCGAGCATATAGGCCATGTGGCCCGGGGAATGGCCAAAGGTCTCGATCGCGGTGATGCCGGAAACGACGTCCTCACCCCCTGACAGGAAGGTCATCTGCTCTTCCAGGGGACGCACGTTGTTCTCAAAGCCTTCGTTTCCGGCGGAGGCCCAGTGATTGTGTTCCACGGCACCAGTGACATAGCGTGCATTTTCAAAGGTGGGGCTGCCCGCCTGCATCAGGCCGCCGATATGGTCGCCATGCATATGCGTCAGGACGACGACATCGACCTCGGCCGCGCGATGGCCTGCGGCCTCGATCGCGCTGAGGATACCATCGGCATCAAGGCCCGTGTCGAACAGCACCAGTTCCGCACCGGTATTCACCAGCGTGGGCGTGAAGAAGTTGAGCGAGCGGTCGGACGGGATGAAGTTTGCCTCGGACACTTCGGCGAATTCCTCCGGGCTGACATTCATGCCGAAGGTCGATTGCGGCTCGTCGAGCGGCCGGCTGCCCGCCAGCAGCGTCGTCACCTCGAACCCGCCAAGGCGCGTGCGGTGATATCGCGGAAAGGCCGGGCCTGTCATGGCAGCCCCGGCGCGGGCTGCGTGCGGCAATGATGCGGCAGCGGCGGCCAGCGGAACGGCAGCGCCCGCAAAAAGCGCATGGCGGCGAGAGAGAAAAGGCGTGGATTGCGGCATGATACCCCCCGGTTTCGGATGTTCCCGGGGCAAGGGTAGGCGGACGGCAGGGCCGGTCCAGTGGCCGCATTACACATCTGCTTCATCCGCGATGATCCAGGGGGCGACCCGGGCGATTTCCTCATCGCTCCAGCCGAAGTGATGGGCGAGTTCATGCAGATAGACATGCGCCACCAGATGGCCGAGTTGTTCGTCCCCCCGGTCCGCCCATTCATCGAGGATCGGGCGCCGGAACAGCCAGATCGTATCGGGACGATGCGGCTGGTCCATCACCGATTTTTCGGTCAGCGGCACGCCTTCGTAAAGTCCGGTCAGTTCGAACGGATCCTGCAGATCCAGTTCGTCCAGCATCTCGTCGGCCGGAAAATCCCCGACCTGCAGCGCAATCGTTTCGGCGGTGCCGCGATAGGGTTCCGGCAGCCGCGAAATGGCGGCCTGCGCAAGTTCCGCGATGTCATCAAGGGTGGGGGGCGTGATGCCTGTCCAGCTATTGGCCATGTTCGGTTCCTCCAAGGGTCATCATATGGACAAAACGACCCGTCTGTGAAAGAGGGACGGGAACAGGAGTTCCGCCCATGACCACCACTCGCTTTGCCCCTTCGCCCACCGGTTGGCTGCATGTCGGCAACCTGCGCACGGCGCTTTTCAACTATCTGATCGCGCGCAAGACCGGCGGGCAGTTCATCCTGCGGCTCGACGATACCGATGCGGAACGCTCGAAACAGGAATATGCGGACGGGATCCAGCGCGATCTGGAATGGCTGGGCCTGACCTGGGACCGGATCGAGCGGCAGTCGGACCGGCTAGACCGCTATGAGGCCGCCGCCCAGCGTCTGCGCGACATGGGCCGGTTCTATGAGTGCTTCGAGACGCCGGTGGAGCTGGACCTCAAGCGCAAGAAACAGCTGAACATGGGCAAGCCGCCCGTCTATGACCGGGCCGCGCTGTCGCTGAGCGAAGAGCAAAAGGCCGCCAAACGGGCCGAGACGCCCGGCTACTGGCGTTTCCTGCTGGATCAGCAGCGGATCGAATGGGCCGACGGCATTCTGGGCGACATCTCGATCGACGCGGCCAGCGTTTCGGACCCGGTGCTGATCCGCGCTGACGGGCAGGTGCTTTATACGCTCGCCTCGGTCGTCGATGACGTGGAAATGGGTGTGACGCATATCGTGCGTGGTTCGGACCACGTGACGAACACCGCGACACAGATCCAGATCATCGAGGCGCTGGGGGGCACGCCGCCGTCCTTTGCCCATCACAGCCTGCTGACCGGCGCCCAGGGTGAGGCGCTGTCCAAGCGGCTGGGCACGCTTGCCCTGCGCGACCTGCGGGAAAAGGGGGTTGAGCCTGCGGCGCTCCTGTCGCTGATGGCGCGGCTCGGCTCGTCGCAGCCGGTCGAATTGCGGACCTCGCTCGATGAGATCGCGGAAGGGTTCGACCTGTCGCAGTTCGGCGCGGCGCCGACCAAGTTCGACCCGGACGATCTTTATCCGCTTACGGCGAAATATGTGCAGGGCCTGCCATTCGAGGCGGTGCGCGACCGGATCGCGGCAATCGGAGTCCCGGCGGACAAGGCCGAACGGTTCTGGCGGGTCGCGAAGGACAACATCACCGTTCTGTCCGATCTGGAGGGCTGGTGGACGCTCTGCCAGCACGGCGCGGAACCGGTGATCGACGCCGAGGACGCCGATTTCGTGCGCGAGGCGCTGGCCTTGCTGCCGCCGCCTCCCTTTGCCGATGACACCTGGGCCGCCTGGACAGCGCAGGTCAAGGAAGCCACCGGGCGCAAGGGCAAGGCGCTTTTCATGCCGTTGCGCAAGGCGCTGACGGGGCAGGGGCACGGGCCGGACATGGCCGATCTCATGCCCCTGCTGGAGGTCGTTCGCGCGCGCTGAGCCGTCAGCGCCGCGCCATCGGTTCACCCGAAACCGGGTCGATGCGCATAGTCGTGCGACCGGTTTCGGTATGGAACTCGACGTCCCAATAGCCGTCGTCGTCCCATTCCACCTCTTCGAAATAGACGACCGCCTCGCGATCCTCGATCATCGCCAGAAGCTCTGACAGGGGCATGGCGTTTTCGGGCGGCCGGTCCTGCGCGGCCAGCGCGCCCGGCAGGGCGATCAGCGCGCCAAGGGCAAGGGTGCGGATGGTCTTCATGGTCTGCTCCTTCTTCTGTCGGAATGTGAGCTAGGGCCATTTTCGACCCGTCAATGAGATGCGCCCGTTGCGTCGGCAAGGAAACGCTTGCCAGCCCCCCCGCGCCTTTGCTAACCGGGCTGCGTCAGATCGGGAGAATCCGGGCCAGCCCGGTGCCGAAGGAGCAACCGCCCCGGTAAACTCTCAGGCGCAAAGGACCCTTCTGACGAAAGGACTCTGGAGAGAGGCGCATCCGCGCCCGCCGAAGGGATAACGATCTCAGGCGAAGGGACAGAGGGGGCATCGGACAGGGCGGGCATTTGCCTGCCGGAGCGATGCCGGAACGATCGAACCGGCGAGACACAGGGAGGGGCGGCATGGCCGACCTGAAACGCACGGTTCTACATGACCTGCACCGCGAACTGGGCGCGCGGATGGTGCCCTTTGCCGGCTACGAGATGCCGGTGCAGTATCCCGACGGCGTGATGAAGGAGCATCTGCACACACGCGCCAGCGCAGGGCTTTTCGACGTCAGCCATATGGGGCAGATCATCCTGCGCAGTCCCCCCGAGGCACTGGAGCGTCTTGTGCCGGTCGATATCGCGGGATTGCCCGAGGGGCGGCAGCGTTATGCGCTTTTCACGAATGAGGCCGGCGGGATTCTGGACGATCTGATGGTCGCCAACCGGGGCGATCATCTGTTCCTGGTCGTGAACGCGGCCCGCAAGGCGCAGGATCTGGCGCATCTCCGCGCCCATTTCGGCACGGCGGTCGAGGAACTGTCGAACCGCGCGTTGCTGGCACTGCAAGGGCCAAAGGCAGAGCAGGTGCTCGAGGCGCTGCTGCCGGGCGTGGCGGCGATGCGGTTCATGGATGTTGCGACCCTTCGCTGGAACGGGGCGGAGCTTTGGGTCTCGCGTTCGGGTTATAGCGGTGAGGACGGATATGAAATCTCGGTCCCCGAGACCCAGGCCGAAGCTTTTGCGCGGGCGCTGATCGCGGATGAGGCGGTGCGCCCCGTCGGGCTGGGCGCGCGGGACAGCCTGCGGCTGGAGGCGGGGCTTTGCCTCTATGGCCACGATATCGACGAAGGAACGACGCCCGCCGAGGCCGGACTTGGCTGGGCCATCCAGAAGGTGCGGCGCGCAGGCGGTGCCAGGGCCGGCGGCTTTCCCGGCGCGGAACATGTCCTGGCGGAACTCGATACCGGACCGCATCGCCTTCGGGTCGGGCTTTTGCCCGAGGGCCGCGCGCCCATGCGCGAGGGCACCCCGCTCTTTGCATCGGCCGATGGCGCAGAGCCCGTCGGTGCCGTCACCTCGGGCGGTTTCGGGCCCAGCCTGAACGCCCCCCTCGCCATGGGATATGTCACGGTTGACGTGGCGCCGATCGGCACGAAACTCTGGGGAGAGGTGCGGGGCAAGCGCATGGCCGTCCGGGTCGCACCCCTGCCTTTCCGTCCATCAACCTACAAACGCTGACGAGGATTCAGATGAAATACACCGAAGAACACGAATGGCTGCGCGTCGAGGGCGATCTTGTCGTCGTGGGCATCACCGAACATGCGGCGACCCAGCTGGGCGATGTGGTTTTCGTCGAACTGCCCGAGATCGAGACCGTGGTCGCCCGCGGCGATGAAGTCGTCGTGATCGAAAGCGTCAAGGCGGCCTCGGACATCCTTGCCCCCGTGGACGGTGAAATCGTCGAGGTGAACGACGCGCTCGAAAAGAACCCCGGCCTTGTGAATGACGATCCGACCGGCGACGCATGGTTCTTCAAGATGCGGCTCGATGACCTTGGCGTGCTCGACGATTTCATGACCGAGGACGAATACAACGACTACATCGGCTGAGGACGATCATGGCCTATACCCCCGTCGCCTACGACCCCTATGACTTTGCCAACCGCCGCCATATCGGCCCCTCGCCCGCCGAGATGGAAGAAATGCTCGCGACGCTGGGTGTGGACAGTCTCGATGCACTGATCGACCAGACGGTGCCCGATACGATCCGGCAGGCGCGCCCGCTGGACTGGGCGCCGCTCGCGGAACACGAACTGCTCGCGCGGATGCGTTCGGTCGCGGGCAGGAACCGCGTGATGACCAGTCTGATTGGGCAGGGTTATTACGGCACGGTCACGCCGCCTGCCATCCAGCGCAACATCCTGGAAAACCCTGCCTGGTACACGGCCTATACTCCCTATCAGCCCGAGATCGCTCAGGGGCGGCTGGAGGCGCTGCTGAACTATCAGACCATGGTCGCGGATCTGACGGGACTGCCGGTCGCCAACGCGTCGCTGCTGGACGAAGCGACAGCCTGCGCCGAGGCGATGGTCATGGCGCAGCGTGTCGCGAAATCGAAGGCCGGCGCTTTCTTTGTCGATGAAAACTGCCACCCGCAGAACATCGCGGTGATGCAGACCCGCGCCGAACCCCTGGGGATCGAGATCATCGTCGGCGCGCCCGAGGCGCTGGTGCCCGCCCAGGTCTTCGGCGCGATCTTTCAGTATCCCGGCACGCATGGCCATCTGCGGGATTTCAGCGATACCATCGGCGCGCTGCATCAGGCGCAGGCGATCGCGGTCATGGCGACCGACCTCCTTGCCCTGACCATGCTGCGCGAGCCGGGCGCGATGGGGGCCGATATCGCCGTGGGGTCCAGCCAGCGCTTTGGCGTGCCGCTCGGGTTTGGCGGCCCCCATGCGGCCTTCATGTCCTGCCGGGACGAGATGAAGCGCGCGATGCCGGGCCGGATCGTGGGGGTTTCGGTCGATGCACGGGGCGAGCGTGCCTATCGCCTGGCCCTCCAGACCCGGGAACAGCACATCCGGCGTGAAAAAGCGACATCGAATGTCTGCACTGCGCAGGCGCTGCTGGCGGTCATGGCCTCGTTTTACGCGGTCTTTCACGGCCCGAAGGGGCTGCGCGCGATCGCCGAGCGGGTGCATTTCAACACCGCCCGGCTTGCCGCTGCGCTGCGAGAAGCGGGCGCGGAGGTCGAGCCCGCGGCGTTTTTCGATACGATCACCGTCCGGGTCGGCGTGGGGCAGGCCGGCATTCTTGCCGCCGCCGAACAACGCGGGATCAACCTGCGTCGGGTCGGGCGGGATCGGGTCGGCATCTCGCTGGACGAAACCACCGATGCGGACGTCATCGCGCGGGTTCTTTCGGCCTTCGGCATCTCGGAACCTGCGCCGGAAACGGTCGATGCGGCTTTTCCCGATGCCCTGATCCGCGACAGCGATTACCTGACGCATCCGGTTTTCCACATGAACCGCGCGGAATCCGAGATGATGCGCTACATGCGCCGCCTGTCCGACCGCGATCTGGCGCTTGACCGGGCGATGATCCCGCTCGGGTCCTGCACGATGAAGCTGAACGCCGCCGCCGAGATGATGCCGATCACCTGGCCGGAGTTCTCGACACTTCATCCCTTTGCCCCTGCGGATCAGGTGGCGGGCTATGCCGAGGTGATCGCCGATCTGTCCGCGCGTCTGTGCGAAATTACGGGCTATGACGCGTTTTCCATGCAGCCCAATTCCGGCGCCCAAGGGGAATATGCGGGGCTTCTGACGATCCGTGCCTGGCATCGGTCGCGGGGCGACGATCAGCGCGACATCTGTCTCATCCCGGTTTCCGCGCATGGGACGAACCCCGCCAGCGCACAGATGTGCGGCATGAAGGTCGTGCCCGTGAAATCCGCCGCGAACGGCGACATCGATCTTGTGGATTTCCGCGCGCGGGCCGAGGCGGCGGGGGACAGGCTTGCTGCCTGCATGATCACCTATCCCTCGACCCATGGGGTGTTCGAGGAAACGGTGAGCGAGGTCTGCCGCATCACCCATCAGTTCGGCGGACAGGTCTATCTGGACGGCGCGAACATGAATGCCATGGTCGGTCTGTCGCGCCCCGGCGACATTGGCGCGGATGTAAGCCACCTGAACCTGCACAAGACCTTTGCCATTCCCCATGGCGGGGGCGGGCCGGGAATGGGGCCCATCGGGGTCAAGGCGCATCTTGCGCCCTACCTGCCGGGCCACCCCATGGCCCCGGCCGCCGAGGGGCCGGTAAGTGCGGCGCCCTACGGATCGGCGTCGATCCTGCTGATCTCCTGGGCGTATTGCCTGATGATGGGCGGGGCGGGGCTGACACAGGCGACCAAGGTCGCGATCCTGAATGCCAACTACATCGCCCGGCAGCTGGAGGGGGCATATGACGTCCTCTTCCGCGGTAAGCAGGGGCGTGTGGCGCATGAGTGCATTCTTGATACGCGCCCGTTCGCCGCAGCCGGCATCACCGTGGACGACATCGCCAAGCGGCTGATCGATAATGGCTTTCACGCCCCGACCATGAGCTGGCCCGTGGCCGGAACCCTGATGGTTGAACCGACCGAGTCGGAAACGAAGGCCGAACTCGACCGTTTCGTCACCGCGCTTCTTTCCATCCGCGAGGAAATCGCCGATGTCGAGGCCGGGCGGATCGATGCGGCGAACAACCCGCTGAAACACGCGCCGCACACGGTTCAGGATCTTGTGGCGGACTGGGACAGGCCTTACTGCCGCGAACAGGGATGTTTCCCACCGGGGGCGTTCCGCGTGGACAAATACTGGCCGCCGGTCGGCCGGGTCGACAATGCCCATGGCGACCGCAACCTGATCTGCACCTGCCCGCCGATGGAGGAATACGCCGCAGCGGCAGAATGACCCCTGAAATGACGCGGCAGCGGGGGCCTTGACTCCTCCGCTGCCGCGAGGCAGAGATCCGTCGTGGGGGTCGTAGCTCAGTTGGGAGAGCGCGTCGTTCGCAATGACGAGGTCAGGGGTTCGATCCCCCTCGACTCCACCATCTCAGCCCGTTTTCATCTTCCCCTGACGGCCCGCGCCAAAAGCGCGATGACGAACAGGACAAGAAAGACGAAGAACAGGATCTGCGCGATATTGGCCGAGGCCGCGGCAACGCCGCCAAAGCCGAACAATGCGGCGATCAGCGCGATCACAAGAAATATGGCTGCCCATTGGAGCATCTGGTTTCCTTTCGTGATTTCAGGTGCGAACCGGGTCGCATTTGAAAATCAACCTGTGCAGGTTCCAGAAGTTCCGCGCGTCTTATTTGGGGCCGGTATAAAAAACCGGCCGATGATCGGCCGGTCTCAATTCACGTTTAACAGTTTCAGCGCCGCCGCCGCCGCATCCGGGACGCGGTGTTCAGGCCGAATATGAACGCCTCGAGCAGGGGCGGATATTCGCCACGGGGCGGCGCGTACGGATCGGCGCCGACGCGCGGATCGTAATAGGCGTTTCCGCGCGGCGTCGCCCGAACCCGTGGCGGGCGCCCGGCCAGTTTGCCGAGAAGGAACAGTATCCCGGCCAGCAGGACAAAGATCACCCCCACCGCAAGAGAGGCGAAAAGGCTCCCTTCCAGCCGGGCGAGGTAAATCCAGAGCGCGGAAATGAGAAAGCCAAGGCCGACAAGGGCCATGAGGGCCCCCATGACCGAAAGGAATATCTGCTTGGCGGTCCGCGCGGCGCGGTCCTTTATCAGCTGCGGTGAGGGGATCATCATGCCTTATTTCCGGGAAATCAGGCCCAGCAGAAAGCCGAGCCCGGCGGCGACACCCAGCGCCATGGCCGGCTGGCGGCGCACCATCTCGGCGGCTTCATCGACCATTTCTTCCGCGCGATGCTGAAGATATTCGGCCTGACGCTCACCTTCCGCCTTTGCACGTTCCGCGCGGCCGCGCAGGTCGTCTGCCAGCGCGCGGCCCTGGGCGCGGCCCATCTCGGTCATGGTTTCGGTGATCCGGGCCAGATCGGCACGCAGCACGTCCATCTGGCGCGAAAGATCCTCGGTGGTGGGTTCGTTGCGGGACATGGCTGTCTCCCTCATATGTGATGTCTCGTGTTCAAACGCAGCCCTTCCCCCGAGGTTCCTCAGGCCGCGTGTTTTCCTTTGTCAGGCCGTTCCTTTCAGCGGAACCGCTGCCTCAAGGCCCGCGTTGCCTTGATGATGAATCCAACTGAAGGAGACCCAAGATGAACTGGGACCAGATCGAAGGTAAGTGGAAGCAGTTTCGCGGCAGCGCCAAGGAAAAGTGGGGCGACCTGACCGACGACGATCTCGACCGGATCGACGGCAAGCGCGACCAGCTCGTCGGCAAGATCCAGGAGAAATATGGAATCGCCAAGGATGAGGCCGAGCGTCAGGTCGATGACTGGGCGAGCCGCTGATCCATCTTTCCTCTATTTGAAACGGCCCCTTCGGGGGCCGTTTTTATTTGGCCATTCTGACTGCCCTGGTAAAGCGACCCAAAGAAAAAGGCCCGCCAGATTGGCGGGCCTTCCGGGTCAATACCTCAAGCTCAGTTCTGAGCTTGGTATTCAGGCATTGCTTCCAGCTGTTCGCGGGTCATCGGGACGTAGACGCGGAGGTCCGTGCCCATGCCGCCGTCGTCACGGTGGATTTCCAGTTCCTGGAAGTCGAGCGAAACGGTGTGGGTGCCGATGCCGAGGAAGCCACCAACGTCGGCGATAACTGCCTCGATCTGACCGTCGGTGCCGACAATCACGTCGTTGATGTTCGCAACGTTGTCGTTGTTCGCATCGTAGAGGTTGGCGTTGGTCAGGTCATCGACCGAAACCGCGCCCGGGTCAGCCATCCCATAGCCTTCCTGCGGCTGCACACGGCCTTGGGCAAGCTGCGTGTCGTCGCCTGCCGTGCCAAGTGCAGGATCGGTTGCGGTTGCGCCGGTGCCAGTTGCAGCGGTGTCGGTGGCCATCGGATCAGCCGCGCCGGTGTCGGTCGTCGTTGCGGCGGTGCCCATGGTGGCATCCTGCTGCGTGGCGGTGCCATCCTGTGCCATCATGTCGCGGTCGAATTCAGGCGCAGCCTCAAGTTCGTCACGGCTGGAGGTAAATACGACATAGAAGTCGTCGTTCTGGGCGTCATTGACGATGCGCAGCGCTTCGACATCAACGGCCACAGTGCGTGCGCCCATGCCAAGGAAGCCACCGACATCAACCAGAACGGCCTGGACTTCGCCGTCGCGGCTCATGATGACGTCATCAATCGATCCGACTTCTTCCCAGTCTTCCTGAATGCCGTCAACAGCGGCGAAATCCTGGTCCTGACCAGCGGCGCCGGGCGTCGTCATGGGATCGGTTGCGGCGGTGTCGGTCGTGGTACCTGTTTCGCCCGCAAGCGGTTGATCACCCGCGAGTTCGGTGCCGCCAGCCTCGGGGGCTGCGGTGCCGCCATCTGCCATGTCCGTGCCCGCGCCCTGCGGCATCGGATCGGTGGCCGCCGTGTCACCCGGCAGCGGCTCGGCCGTATCGCCCGGCAGCGGTTCTGCGGTGGTGGGGGCGCCAGCCGCGCTGTCCATCGTGCCGTCGGCACCGTAGCCAGTACCGACGCCCGTTCCAGCGCCCGTACCCACACCAGCGCCCGTCCCGAAGCGAGCGCCCTGAACTTCAGACTGGGTGACGTAAACCGATCTCCCGATGAAATCGGAAGCAAAGATATCGTTAGCGGTCACGTTGACGTAGAACGTGCCCTGATCCATACCTGCGCCAGCAGTACCTTCCATGGTCGTATCGCCAGCGGTCTGAGCGACTGCCGGTGTCATTGCGAGGGCCACAAGAGCCGTGCTGAGCATAATGCGTTTCATGTCAGATCCTTCCGTTACTGCCCCCACGGTGGAGGCTTATGCGGAAAAAACCGAGTTCATCAGGTTCCGTTCCCTCAAACCAACAAAATAAAGACTTTTTGAACCGGGAACAAAACGGGAGAAGGAGATGTTAAAAGCCCTTTCGCCTGGATTCATTCGTTTGCGTGAGGTTAAGAAGCCCTCGGCGCGGTTATTATCAAACGCTGTCTCCAGCCTTCCCGCACGCGTCGCGCACGGTGAATAAAGTCGCGAAAGCGCACCGGTTTTTGGCCCTGAATGGTGAACGCTGCGGCGATATACGATGTCCGCTTCAGTCGGCCTGATCCGCAGACTCGCCCAGTTTGTCCCGGAAAGGAACGGCCTTTGTTCAGCGCCCCCGGCGCCGTTTGTTCCCGCCCCGCTGGCCCGCGCGCCCTGCCGTGGACCGGCCGGATGCGCCTGCGGCCTCGACCGCCTCTTCCACGGCGGACTGGCGGGCAAGCGGATCGTCGGCCACGGCAAGTTCGACCGCCTCCAGCCGCTTGACCTCATCACGCAGGCGTGCGGCCTCTTCGAACTCGAGGTTCTCGGCAGCCTTGCGCATCTGGGTACGCAGGGCATCCAGATGGGCGGCAAGGTTCGATCCGACGAGCGGCTTGTCGACCTTGGCCGTGACCCGCGCCATGTCGGTGTCGCCTTGCCACAGGCCCGCCAGAACGTCCTCGACATTCTTCCTGACGGTCTGGGGGGTGATCCCGTGCTCCAGATTATAGGCCATCTGCTTTTCGCGACGGCGGTTCGTCTCGGCCATGGCGCGTTCCATGCTGCCGGTGATGCGGTCGGCATACATGATGACACGCCCCTCGGCATTCCGCGCCGCCCGCCCGATGGTCTGGATCAGCGAGGTCTCCGAGCGCAGGAACCCTTCCTTGTCGGCATCGAGAATTGCCACCAGCCCACATTCCGGAATGTCGAGCCCCTCGCGCAGCAGGTTGATGCCCACCAGCACGTCAAAGGCACCAAGCCGCAGGTCGCGCAGGATCTCGATCCGTTCGATCGTGTCGATGTCGCTGTGCATGTAGCGGACGCGAATGCCTTGTTCGTGTAGGTATTCGGTCAGATCCTCGGCCATGCGTTTGGTCAGGACGGTCGCCAGCGTCCGCATCCCCCGCGCCGAGACGCGCCGGATCTCGTCGAGCAGGTCATCGACCTGCATGTGAACGGGCCGGATCTCGACCTCCGGATCGATGAGGCCGGTCGGGCGGATCACCTGTTCGGTAAAGACGCCGCCCGCCTGCTCAAGCTCCCACGCGGCGGGGGTCGCGCTGACAAAGACCGATTGCGGGCGCATCGCGTCCCATTCCTCGAACTTGAGCGGGCGGTTGTCCATGCAGCTCGGCAGCCGGAAGCCATGTTCCGCCAGCGTGAACTTGCGCCGGTAGTCGCCCCTGTACATGCCGCCTATCTGCGGGACAGAGACGTGCGATTCATCGGCAAAGACGATGGCGTTGTCCGGAATGAATTCGAAAAGCGTCGGCGGCGGTTCGCCGGGCGCGCGGCCGGTCAAATAGCGCGAATAGTTCTCGATCCCGTTGCAGACGCCCGTCGCCTCCAGCATCTCCAGATCGAAATTCGTGCGCTGTTCCAGCCGCTGCGCTTCCAGAAGCTTGCCCTCGCCGACAAGCTGGTCGAGCCGCTGGCGCAGTTCACGCTTGATGCCATGGATCGCCTGCTGCATCGTCGGGCGCGGCGTCACATAGTGGCTGTTGGCATAGACCCGGATCTTGTCGAAGCGGTCGGTCTTTTGCCCCGTGAGGGGGTCGAATTCCGTGATGTCCTCCAGCTCTTCGCCAAAGAAGGAAAAGCGCCAGGCGCGGTCTTCGAGGTGGGCGGGCCAAAGCTCGATCACATCGCCACGCACCCGGAAGGAACCCCGCTGGAATCCGGCGTCGTTCCGGCGATATTGCTGCGCCACCAGTTCCGCGATCACCTGCCGCTGGTCATAGGTGCCGCCCCGGACAAGGTCCTGCGTCATGGCCGAATAAGTCTCGACCGAACCGATACCGTAGATACAGGACACCGAGGCCACGATGATCACGTCGTCACGTTCCAGCAGCGCCCGGGTGGCCGAGTGGCGCATCCGGTCGATCTGCTCGTTTATCTGGGATTCCTTCTCGATATAGGTATCGGACCGGGGCACATAGGCCTCGGGCTGGTAGTAGTCGTAATAGCTGACGAAATACTCGACCGCGTTGTCGGGGAAGAATCCCTTGAACTCCCCGTAAAGCTGGGCCGCGAGCGTCTTGTTCGGCGCAAGGATGATCGCAGGGCGCTGGGTCTCTTCGATCACCTTGGCCATGGTAAAGGTCTTGCCGGTCCCGGTGGCGCCCAAAAGGACCTGGTTCTGTTCCCCCGCAAGCACGCCCGAGGAAAGTTCCGCGATGGCGGTCGGCTGGTCGCCCGCGGGCCTGAATTCGGACTCCATCACAAAGCGGCGTCCGCCCTCCAGCTTGTCGCGCTGGATCTGCGGGCGGGCAGGGGTGTTCAATAGCGGGAGCGTCGATTCCTGATCCATGGCGTTAAGATGATCGCTTTTTGTTCAGGTTCAAGCATGTCTTTGAAGATGAAACCGACATCGCGGTTCCTGGAGGGTTCTTGGCTTGAATCCGCGCCCGCATCCCTGCTAAAGGAAGGACGAAACCGGAGCATCCCAATGCGCGCACGCATCTACAAACCCGCAAAGACGGCCATGCAGTCGGGAACGGCAAAGTCCAAGGCCTGGGTTCTGAAGTTTTCGCCCGCGACGCCACGCGGCGTCGATCCGCTGATGGGCTGGACCAGTTCGTCCGACATGCAGTCACAGGTCAGCCTGCGCTTTGCGACGCGCGAAGCCGCCGAGGAATATGCGCGCGAGCATGGGATCGAATACACCGTTCTGGAACCGAAAGAGCGCAAGCCGAATATCCGTCCGCTTGGCTATGGTGAGAATTTCGCCACCAACCGGCGCACCGTCTGGACGCATTAGTCCTGCTTGCATCCCCAGCCTTGCAATCCCCTGCGCAGGGCGGCAGAAGAAAGCCCAGCGGCCCCGTAGCTCAACTGGATAGAGCAGGCGACTTCTAATCGCCAGGTTGAGGGTTCGAGTCCTTCCGGGGTCGCCATTTCGCTGCGCGGATGTGCATATCATAGGCCGCCACCGGGTTTCCCGGGTGGCGGCATGTTCAGTCAGACCCGATCAGTCCTCCCAGCGCGTCAGTTGCTGCACAAGCTCGGCTGTGGTGTATTGCGTCGGATCAACCCCAAGCTGAGCGGCAAGCTGGGCTTTGCCACGGTTCACGGTCGCCAGATCCTCTGCCTGCCGGTTCCGGCCAGAGAGGATGAATTCCACCGTGACGGCATCGTTGTCGCGCCGGGCGACATGAAGCTGGATCAGCTCGGAGGTCGTGAACTCGGCCGGGTTCACGCCAAGCTGCGAGGAAAGCTGCGCTTTACCACGCGAGACGACATGGGAATTTGCCTGTGTCCGGTTCGCACCGCTCAGGATGAACTGTTCGCCCACGGCATCATTTTCGCGACGGGCCTCACCAAGCTGGATCAGCTCGGCCGTGGTGAACTGTCCGGCCGGAACACCGAGTTGCGCCTCAAGCTGCGACGCTGATCGGGCCGTGGCGGATGCATCGGATGCAAAGGCGGTGGTCGCTGCAAGCAGGGCTGCAGCATAGGTGATCGACTTCAGAAACATCATATGTCCTTACAGGTAGTCTTGTTGCATGGATGATGCGCGGCGCGATTTGTCCGTGGCTGGGATAATCCTGTTGCGATTATGCCGTCCGGAAGCTTCCCGCTTCATCATGTCAACGCAGATGGCTATAAGGCGCATCTGGAATTAGAGCCGGTTGCCGGAAAACACTGTTCGGAATATTGCAACAATGATCGACTTGAATCATCTGCGTGTGTTCGAGAGGGTCGCTGCCCATGGCAGTTTCAGCGCGGCCGCGCGCGAACTCGGCCTGCCCCGGTCCTCGGTCAGCCGGGCCATCTCGGCGTTGGAAGATACCTTGGGCGCGCGCCTCATGCAGCGTACCACCCGGGCCGTCAGGCTGACGGCTGCTGGGGCAGCGCTTCACGAACGTGCTGCTGTGATCATGGATGACCTCGAGACTGCCGTCCACGTTATCGAGGATCTGAACGCAACCCCCTCCGGTCCTCTCCGCATCAGCGCGGGTGTCCCGCTTGGAACACACCTGTTGGGGGACGCATTGCCGGTTTTCCTGGAGCGCTATCCCGATATCCGGGTCGACTTGCGGCTTGAAAATGCGCCGGTGAACCTGCTGGCCGAAAACATTGACGTGGCCGTCCGGATCGGTGACTTGCCTGACTCGAGCTTTGTCGCACAGCGGATCGGAATACTGGATCGCGTGCTCTGCGCCGCGCCCTCTTATCTGGATGCTTTCGGTCGCCCGGAGCGGCCCGAAGATCTGGCCGGTCACCGTATTGTCGATCTTCCCCCCGAGGAGGGTCGTTTCCGTATATGGGAACTGGCCGGCAAAGAGGGATCTGCGACTGTCCGCGTCGAGCCGACGGTGACGGTCGACAATGTCCTGACATTGCATCGCATAGTGCGGGGCGGGGCGGGAATCGCGATCACGGCCGGCAAGCTGTTCCACGAGGACGAGGCGGAAGGCGTGCTGGAGCGTATCCTTCCGGATTATGAGATTTCCTCGGTCCCCTTGTCGCTGATCTATCCCAGTCGCAAGGGGCTTTCCCCGGCCGTGCGCGCGTTTGCGGATTTCATGCGGGAACTCGGGGCATCCAAACCCGTGCGTTGCTAGGGGCACGGCGCGCCGCCCCGCAAGGCGACGCGCCATAGCGTGTCCGGTCAGGCGACCTCGAACACCAATGGCCGGATCTGACGAAACACGCCGGTCGCCGCAAGATCGTCCAGCGCCTTTTGCGACACAGGTTCGTCGAGATACAGTAGCGCGATCGCGTCCTTGCCCACCCCGGACCTGCCAAGGGTAAAGTTCGCGATGTTCACCCCGTTCTCGCCCAGGGTGCGGCCAAGCGTGCCGATGATGCCCGGCACGTCCTCATTGGTGGTGTAGAGCATGTTCGCGCCGATCTCGGCGTCGATGGTGATGCCCTTGATCTGGATGAAACGCGGCTTGCCGTCGCTGAAGACCGTTCCGGCGATGGAACGCTCGCGCGTTTCGGTCACGACGGTCATCTTCATATAGGCATCGAAGACGCCCGATTTCTCTTGCCGCGTGGTGGAAATCTGCACGCCGCGTTCGCGGGCGATGACCGGGGCCGAAACCATGTTCACGTCCGGATTGGTGGCCTTCATGATCCCGGCGATTGCCGCCGCATTGAGCGCCTGCAGGTTCATCGTGGCGACGGTGCCGTCGTAAAGGATGTTGATCGCCTTGATCGGCTCATCCGTCATCTGGCCGATAAAGGCGCCCAGATGCTGCGAGAGCTTGACCCACGGCCCCATCACCGCCGCTTCCTCGGCCGTGACCGACGGCATGTTGAGCGCATTCTGAACCGCGCCGGTCAGCAGATAGTCCGACATCTGCTCGGCCACCTGCAGCGCCACATTCTCCTGCGCCTCGGTGGTCGAGGCCCCCAGATGCGGCGTGACGACCACGTTCGGCAGATGGAAAAGCGGGCTGTCGGTCGCGGGCTCGGTCTCGAACACGTCAAAGCCCGCGCCGGCGACGTGACCCGATTTCAGCGCCTCGGCCAGCGCCGCCTCATCCACCAGCCCGCCGCGCGCGCAGTTGATGATCCGGACGCCCTTCCTGGTCTTGGCGAGGTTCTCCTTCGACAGGATGTTCCTGGTCTTGTCGGTCAGCGGCACATGCAGGGTGATGAAATCGGCGCGGGCGAGCAGTTCGTCCAGTTCGACCTTGGTCACGCCCATGGCGGTGGCACGTTCCTCGCTCAGGAACGGGTCATAGGCCACGACCTTCATGTGCAGCCCGAGCGCGCGGTCGCAGACGATGCCGCCGATGTTGCCGGCGCCGATCACGCCCAGCGTCTTGTTGAAAAGCTCCACGCCCATGAAGCGGTTCTTTTCCCACTTGCCGGAATGGGTCGAGCTGCTCGCCTCGGGCAGTTGGCGCGCGACGGCGAACATCATTGCGATGGCGTGTTCCGCGGTGGTGATCGAGTTGCCGAAGGGCGTGTTCATCACGATCACGCCTTTTTTCGAGGCGGCGGGGATGTCCACGTTATCGACACCGATGCCGGCGCGGCCGATCACCTTGAGGTTGGTCGCGGCCTGCAGCACCTTTTCCGTCACCTTGGTGGCGGAACGGATGGCGAGGCCGTCATACTGGCCGATGACCTCCAGCAGCTTGTCCTTGTCCTTGCCGAGGTCGGGCAGGTAATCGACCTCGACGCCGCGGTCGCGGAAGATCTGGACGGCGGTTTCCGAAAGCTTGTCGGATACGAGTACTTTGGGTGCCATTGTCAGGCTCCTTGGAAATTCGTCTGGGAAGGGACTGGCTTCAGGCTGCTGCCTGAAGCGCCGCGATCTCGGCCTGAAAGGCCCACTCGATCCAGGGCATCAGCGCCTCCAGATCGGCCGTCTCGACGGTCGATCCGCACCAGATCCGAAGGCCGGGGGGTGCATCGCGATAGGCGCCGATATCAAGGGCCACGCCCTCTTTCTCCAGCCGTTTGGCAACGGCCTTGGCAAAACCCGCGCCGTCGGTGATGCGGGGATCGGTGAACTTCAGGCAGACCGAGGTGGTCGAGGCCGTCGCCGGATCATTGGCGAGGTTCGCAACCCAGTCGTGCCGGGCCACGAAATCGGCCACCACGGCAGCATTGTCCGCGGCACGCTTCACCAGCGCCGGCAGGCCGCCGATGGATTTCGCCCAGTTCAGCGCCACCAGATAATCCTCGACCGCGAGCATCGAGGGCGTGTTGATGGTTTCGCCGACAAAGATGCCTTCGATCAGCTTGCCGCCCTTGGTCATGCGGAAGATCTTGGGCAGCGGCCAGGCGGGGGTGTAGGTTTCCAGCCGTTCCACGGCGCGGGGCGACAGGATCAGGATGCCGTGCGCACCTTCGCCGCCAAGCACCTTCTGCCAGCTGAACGTCACGACGTCGAGCTTGTCCCATGGCAGCTCCATTGCAAAGGCCGCCGAGGTTGCATCACAGATCGTCAGGCCGGCACGGTCGGCAGGAATCGCGTCGCCGTTCGGCACGCGCACGCCCGAGGTGGTGCCGTTCCAGGTAAAGACCACGTCGCGGTCGAAATCGACCTGCGCGAAGTCGACAATGTCACCGTAGTCGGCAGTGCGGACGGTCGCATCCAGCTTCAGCTGCTTGACCACGTCCGTGACCCAGCCTGCGCCAAAGCTCTCCCACGCCAGCATCTCCACGCCGCGTGCGCCCAGAAGCGACCACAAGGCCATTTCCACGGCGCCCGTGTCCGAACCCGGCACGATGCCGATGCGGTAATCGGCGGGAACGCCCAGAACCTCGCGCGTGAGGTCAATGGCCTGCTTCAGCTTGGCCTTGCCAACGGCGGCACGATGCGAACGGCCCAGCGGCGCGTCGGCAAGCATGTCCAGCGAGAAGTTGGGGATCTTGGCACAGGGGCCAGAGGAAAAACGCGGATTAGCCGGCCGCGTGGCCGGGATCGTCAGATCGGTCATGGTATCCTTCCAGATAAACGCCCCTCGTTGGGGAGGGGTGTCCCACTGCGGGGCATACGGGGCGACGCGCGCTGGCACAAGCGGGAAAATTGCGCTACTGCGCCGCTTGTGCCCCCGAAAACGACGCGGGCGTTCACTATCGGAAACTTCCTCATGTTCACTGCCGTCCTGCTTGCCAGCCCCGCCCGCGCCGATCTTGACCGTGAAACGGTGGAAAGCCTTCGCAACGCCTGGGGCGGAGGCGATGCCCTTTGGCTGAACCCCGGCATCGCCGCCGAATTCCCGCTGGAGGCCATGCCCGCCAACCGGTGGGAGGTGTGGGAGAGGCTTCAGGCCATGGGCATCGACCTCTGCGTGGTTCCGACCGAAGGCCGGCGCAAGAAGATGCTGCTGGCCGATATGGACAGCACGATGATCGGGCAGGAATGCATCGACGAACTGGCGGATGAGGCGGGGGTAGGGGCCTACGTCGCCTCGATCACCGCGCGCGCGATGAATGGCGAGTTGGATTTCGAGGACGCGCTGCGCGAACGGGTGGCGTTGCTGAAGGGGCTCGACCTGTCGGTAATCGACCGGGTTCTGGAAAGCCGCATCACCTTCACGCCGGGGGGGGGCGAGTTGATCGCGACCATGCAGGCCAATGGCGGCTATGCGGCGCTGGTGTCGGGGGGCTTTACCGCCTTCACCGCCCACGTGGCCCGCGAACTGGGCTTTGACGAAAACCGTGCCAACACGCTTGTTGTGGACGGGGGCGTTCTGGCCGGAACGGTGGGCGAGCCGATCCTCGGACGCGCCGCCAAGGTCACCGCGCTCGAAGAAATCACCACCCGCCTTGGCATCACCCCGGACGACGCGATCGCCGTGGGTGACGGCGCGAATGACCTCGGGATGCTGCATCGGGCGGGGATGGGCGTGGCGCTGCATGCCAAGCCTGTCGTGGCCGCGGAATGCGATATCCGGATCAATCACGGCGACCTGACGGCGCTCCTCTATGTGCAGGGCTATCACAGCCGGGACTTCCGCACCCGCTGAGCCCTTTACTTTGGCGCACAAGGGGCAGAAGAGCCTGCGGCACGTTCCGGGGCCCTCTCATGCTGTTCGAAGTCACCTTTCATATCCTGCTCTTGCTGCTTTGCGCAGCCTTCGTGGCGGGTTTCGTCGATTCCATCGCGGGGGGTGGCGGGCTGATAACCGTGCCTGTGCTGCTCCTCGCCGGGGCCAACCCTGTCGAGGCGCTCTCGACGAACAAGGTTCAGGGCATCTTCGGGTCAGGCACGGCGGCCCTGTCCTATGCGGCGCGGGGGCATGTGGATCTCCGGCGTCAGGCGCGCGTGGCGCTGATCGCATTTTTCGCGGGGGTGCTTGGCGCTTTTCTGGCGACCGTTGTGCCGACCGACCTGTTGCGGCTGGGGTTGCCGGTTATCCTCGTGGGCATCGCCGCCTTTTTCGCCTTCAAGCCCGGTCTCGATGACCTCGACCGGGCCGAACGGCTGACCCCGCCGGTCCTGGCGGTCACCGCGGTGCCCCTGATCGCCGCTTATGACGGGCTGCTGGGGCCAGGGGCGGGGGCGTTCTACATGATCGCCTTTGTGACGCTGTCGGGCTACGGCGTCCTCAAGGCGACCGCCCATACCAAGCTTCTGAACTTCGCCTCGAACCTCGGCGGGCTGGCAGCCTTTGCCGCCTATGGTGCCCCGTGGTGGGCGACCGGCGTCGCGATGGGACTGGCGCAGATGGCGGGCGCGCGCGTGGGCTCGATCGTCGCGATGCATATCGGCGCAAGGATCATCAAGCCGCTGCTGGTCGTTACCTCGACGATCCTCGCCCTGCGGCTGATCTGGGACATGCTGTGACGACGTCGACTGGTAGGCCCGGAGGGATTCGAACCCCCAACCAAGGCGTTATGAGCGCCCTGCTCTGACCATTGAGCTACAGGCCCGGCCAAGGGATGCCTACGCCAGATCGGCAGGCAGGGTCAAGGTCATGGTCGCGGCGCCACTGCCGGACCATTGCCGGGGCGGTCCAGATCGTCTAAGGGGCGGCAGGATTTCATGCCGAAAGGAACCCAGCCATGACCGAGGGCAAGAACGGGCTGAGCTATGCGGATGCGGGCGTCGATATCGACGCAGGAAATGCGCTGGTCGAACGGATCAAGCCTGCGGCCCGCCGCACCGCGCGGCCCGGCACCATGTCGGGCCTGGGTGGCTTTGGGGCGCTTTTCGATCTGAAGGCTGCGGGCTATGACGACCCGATCCTTGTGGCGGCGACCGATGGCGTGGGCACCAAGCTGCGGATCGCCATCGACACCGGTCATCTGGATACGATCGGGATCGACCTAGTGGCGATGTGCGTGAACGATCTGGTCTGTCAGGGCGCCGAGCCGCTGTTCTTCCTCGACTACTTTGCGACCGGAAAGCTGGAACTGGATCAGGCGACCCGGATCATCAGCGGTATCGCGGATGGCTGCGCGGCAACGGGCTGCGCGCTGATCGGCGGTGAAACCGCCGAGATGCCGGGCATGTATCACGGCGGCGACTTCGACCTTGCGGGCTTTGCCGTGGGCGCGATGGAACGCGGCGCCGACCTGCCCGCAGGGGTGACCGAGGGCGACGTGCTGCTCGGGCTGGCCTCGGACGGGGTTCATTCGAACGGCTATTCCCTTGTGCGCAAGGTCGTGGAACTTGCGGGGCTTGGCTGGACCGACGCGGCACCTTTCGCGAAAGGAACGCTGGGCGAGGTGCTTTTGCAGCCCACGCGGCTTTATGTGAAACCTGCGCTGGCGGCGGTGCGGGCGGGCGGCGTTCGCGCACTGGCCCATATCACCGGCGGCGGCCTGACCGAAAACCTGCCCCGTGTCCTGCCTGACGATCTCGGCGCGGAAATCGACCTCGGGTCCTGGGATCTGCCGCCGGTATTCCGCTGGCTCGCCGAAACCTCGGGAATGTCCGAGGCAGAGCTTCTGAAGACCTTCAACGCCGGCATCGGCATGGTTCTCGTCGTGGCGGCGGACCGGGCAGAGGCCCTGGCCGCGCTACTGGCGGATGCGGGCGAGACGGTGTTCCGGCTGGGCGCGTTGCGCCCCGGCGCGGGTGTGCAGTATCGCGGCCGCCTGCTGTGAGCGTCGCGTGGTAAAACGTGTCGCCATCCTGATCTCGGGCGGCGGGTCGAACATGCTTGCCCTCGCCCGCGACATGCAGGGCGATCATCCCGCGCGCCCGGTTCTTGTGGCCTCCAACGATCCGGATGCGGCGGGGCTTGCCCGCGCGGCCGCACTGGGGATCGCCACGGCTGCTGTGGATCACCGGCCCTTTGCGGGCGACCGCGCGGCGTTCGAGGCGGAATTGCTGCGGCCGATCCTTGCAGTGGAACCCGATATCCTCTGCCTTGCGGGCTTCATGCGCGTTCTCACCGCCGGCTTCGTGCGCCGTTTCGAGGGGCGCATGCTCAACATTCACCCCTCGCTCCTGCCGAAATACAAGGGCCTGCACACTCATTCCCGCGCAATCGCGGCGGGCGATGCCGAGGCAGGTTGCACCGTGCATGAGGTGACGGCAGCCTTGGATGACGGGCCGATCCTGGGGCAGGCGCGGCTTGCCATCCGCCCGCAGGACACGCCCGACACGCTGGCCCGACGGGTGCTGGAACTCGAACACCGGCTTTACCCGGCCGTCCTGCGCCGCTTTGCCCAAGGGGACCGGGGGCGGCTGGATCTCTGACCGCTTTTCTTTGCGGCGCGAACGTCCTAAGCAGGATCAGCCCGCCTGGATCAACGCCTTGCCTGCCGCAGAGAAAAGTAGACTGATGAAAACGATCACGACGACCGAAGAGCTTGCCGCCTTTTGCGAGGCGGCCAAGGCGCAGCCCTATGTGACGGTCGATACCGAGTTTCTGCGGGAACGGACCTATTACTCCAAGCTCTGCCTCGTGCAGATGGCGCTGCCCGGGAAGACCGGTGAGGCGGTGCTGGTGGACCCGCTGGAAGGCGATCTGTCGCTCGAACCGCTCTACGACCTCTTCCGGCATGAGGGGACGGTGAAGGTCTTTCACGCCGCGCGGCAGGATCTGGAAATCTTCTTTGTCGAGGGGAATGTCTTTCCCACGCCCTTGTTCGACACGCAAGTGGCGGCCATGGTCTGCGGGTTCGGCGATCAGGCGGGCTATGAGACGCTGGTGAAAAAGATCGCCAAGGCGCCGCTCGACAAGACCTCCCGCTTCACCGACTGGTCCCGCCGTCCGCTGTCAGAGGCGCAAAAGGCCTACGCGCTGGCGGATGTGACGCATCTTCGGGTCATCTACGAATATCTGTCCGCCCAGATCCAGCGTGCCGGACGCCAGAAATGGGTCGAGGAAGAACTGGCCGTTCTGACCGATCCCGAGACATATACCGTCCGCCCGGAAGAAGCCTGGCTGCGCGTCAAGACGCGCACGACCTCGGGGAAATTCCTTGCCGTGGTCAAGGAACTCGCCCGCTTCCGCGAGGAATATGCCCAACGCGAAAACGTCCCGCGCAGCCGTGTCTACAAGGACGATGCGCTGGTCGAGCTTGCCTCGACCCGTCCCGCCAACCATGAGGAACTGGGCCGGTCACGCCTTTTGTTGCGCGAAGGCCGGCGCGGAGAGATCGCCGAGGGTATCCTTGCCGCAGTAAAGGCCGCAGCCGCGATGAAGCCCGAAGATTACCCCAAACCCGATCTGGCGCGCGAGCAGATGCAGGTCAATCCCGCCCTCGCCGATCTGTTGCGCGTTCTCCTCAAGGCCAAGTCCGAGGAGTCGGGCGTGGCAGCGAAACTCCTCGCCTCTTCGGGGGATCTCGATGCGATCGCGGCAGGCGAACGTGACCTGCCCGCGCTGCGCGGTTGGCGCCATGAGGTGTTTGGCGAGGACGCCCTGCGCCTCTGCCGGGGCGAGATCGCGCTTTCGGCCAAAGGCAATGCGGTGCGGGTGGTGAACCTGCGCTAGCGTCCGCTGCTGCGCGACGCGGTCGATCCCAGCACGGTGATCTGGCGCACCCCGGCAAGCCGGCTGTCCGGGACATAGGCCGCCGCCGTCACAAGCCGCGATTGCGGCGTCGAAACCGCCGATGGCGTAAGCGGTGGCAGGGCGACAAACCGGAAGGTCATGACACCGTCAACGGGACGCCCGTCGTTTTCCGGCACCAGTGCCGCCTCCCAATAGCCTTGGGTCGGCTGCAGCGCGGTCGCCCGGACGATCACGCCGCCGGGCATCGGCTCGACCGACATCTGCGTGACCTCTGCCACAAGCGGACGCGCGTCGGCCTCGGCCACGCGAAAACCGCCCGGGGGTTCAAGGGTGCCCGGCGCGCTGCGGCTGCCACCACCACCACCGAACCAGTTGAGCGGGTTGGCGCGTGATTCGCGGACCGAGCTGCAGGCGCTCAGAACCATCAGGGCTGCCATGGCAGCAAGAAGCGGCTTGGTCATCCGAGGCCCTCTGTCCCATTCCGATGCCCTTGCCTAGCGGAAAGCGGTGCAGTTGAAAAGTCGTCTCGGCTGGACCTTCCGGCCTCGCGCGCTTAGGTGAGAAGCCAGTGTGACGGAGAGAACAGCATGGCCACGACCGCATTCGAAGAAATCGCCGAGACCTTCGAATTCCTGGATGACTGGGAAGACCGCTATCGCCACGTCATCGAACTGGGCCGCGCGATGGAGCCCTTGCCGGCAGCCCTTCAGGTTCCCGCAACCAAGGTCGAGGGCTGTGCAAGCCAGGTCTGGATCGTGCCCCGGATCGAGGGGCAGGGCAGTGCCGCGCGCTTTCACTTCCAGGGCGACAGCGACGCGATGATCGTCCGGGGTCTGATCGCGATCCTGCACGCGCTTTACGACGGCCTGACCGCGGCCGAGGTGCTGGAGGTCGATGCCACTGCCGAGATGGGGCGTCTGGGGCTCAACGAACATCTGTCGTCACAGCGGTCAAACGGGCTCCGCGCGATGGTCGCGCGGATCCGCAGCCTTGCCGGGGCGACGGCCGCAGCCTAGCCGTATTGTGCGACGGGGGTTCCCGCCAGCGCGGACATGTTCAGCAGGCCCCGCACGGTGATCGACGGCGTCACGATATGCGCGCGGTTGCCCATGCCCATCAGGATCGGGCCGACCTCCAGCCCTTGGGCGCGCATTTTCAGGATGTTGCGCGTGGCACCGGCTGCGTCCGTGCTCGCAAAGACCAGAACGTTTGCCGCACCCTCGAAGCGCGCGTTCGGGAAGATGCGGGCGCGCAGCTCGGCATCGAGTGCCACATCCACCGACATCTCGCCTTCGTAGGAGAAATCGGGCCGCAAATCGTCCAGCATCGCGCCTGCCGCCCGCATCCGGCGGGCCGACCCTGTGTCGAGGTTGCCGAACTGCGACTGGGAACAGAGCGCGATCTTGGGCTCGATCCCGAAGCGGCGCACGTGCCGGGCGGCCCCGATCACCGTGTCGCGGATCTGTTCGGGCGTCGGTTCCGGATGCACCTGGGTGTCCGCGATGAAAAGCGGCCCCTCTTCCTGAATGATCAGGCTGAGCGCGCCGACCGGGCGCAGCCCGCCCCGCCCGAGGACCTGTTCCACATAGCGCAGATGCCACAGGAACTGCCCGTAGGTGCCGCAGATCATGCTGTCCGCCTCGCCGCGATGCACCATGACGGCCGCGATGGCGGTCGAGTTGGTGCGCAGGACCGAACGCGCGATGTCAGGGGTCACGCCCTGCCGCTCCATCAATCCGTGATAGGTTTCCCAGTAGTCGCGGTAACGCGGGTCGTTTTCCGGGTTCACGATCTCGAAGTCCCGTTCCGGCAGGATCGGAAGGCCCGCCCGTTCCGCGCGGCGGGCGATCACTTCGGGGCGGCCGATCAGGATCGGAACTTCGGTCGTTTCTTCCATCATCGCATGTGCGGCCCGCAGCACGCGTTCATCCTCACCCTCGGCAAAGACGATCCTGCGCGAGGCCGAGCGCGCCGCCTCGAAGACCGGCCGCATGATCAGGGCGGACCGGAACACCGATCCGTCGAGCTTTTCCTTGTACGCCGCCAGATCGTCAAGCGGGCGAGTGGCCACACCCGATGCCATCGCCGCGCCCGCGACGGCACTTGCGACAACGCCCATGAGCCGCGGGTCGAACGGTTTGGGGATGAGGTAGTCCGCGCCGAAGGTCAGTTGTTCGCCCTGATAGGCCGCTGCCGCCTCGGCGCTGGTCGTGGCGCGGGCGAGCCGCGCGATGCCGTCGACACAGGCCAGCGCCATGTCGTCATTGATCGTAGTCGCGCCCACATCCAGCGCGCCGCGGAAAATAAACGGAAAGCACAGGACGTTGTTGACCTGGTTCGGATAGTCGGACCGGCCGGTCGCGATGATCGCGTCGGGGGCGACCCCTCGCACCAGTTCAGGGGTGATTTCCGGGGTGGGGTTCGCCAGGGCAAAGATGATCGGGCGCTGCGCCATCCGGGCGACCATGTCCGGCGAAAGGACGCCGGGACCGGAAAGACCCAGGAAAAGATCGGCGTGATCGATGACCTGATCGAGCGTCCGAAGGTCGGATGCCTGCGCATAGGCGGCCTTCTGCGGGTTCATGTCCTCGGCCCGGCCCTCATAGACCAGCCCGTTGAGATCGCAGAGCCACACGTTTTCCCGTCGCACACCCAGCTTGAGCAGCATGTTGAGGCAGGCGATACCCGCGGCACCCCCGCCGGTCGAGACGACCTTGATATCCTCGAACCGCTTGCCCGCCACATGAAGCGCGTTGGTCGCGGCGGCGCCGACGACGATTGCGGTTCCATGCTGGTCGTCGTGAAAGACCGGGATGTTCATCCGTTCACGGCACAGACGTTCGACGACAAAACAGTCGGGGGCCTTGATGTCCTCAAGGTTGATGGCGCCGAACGTGGGTTCCAGTGCGCAGACGATATCGGCAAGCCGTTCCGGGTCGCTCTCGTTCACCTCGATGTCAAAGCAGTCGATATTGGCGAACTTCTTGAAGAGGACGGCCTTGCCCTCCATCACCGGTTTCGACGCCAGCGCGCCGATATTGCCGAGGCCCAGGACCGCCGTTCCGTTGGACACCACGGCGACAAGGTTGCCGCGCGCCGTGTAGCGGCTAGCAGTATGGGGGTCTGCCTTGATCTCCAGGCAGGCTTCGGCCACGCCGGGGGAATAGGCCCGCGACAGATCGCGCCCGTTGGCCAGCGGCTTGGTCGCGCGAACTTCCAGTTTTCCCGGTTTGGGAAATTCGTGATAGTCCAGCGCCGCCTGACGCGCGTTGTCCTGTCTGGCCTCGTCCATCGCAGCCCCCGCGGTTTGTTCAATGTTAAACCATTCCCGACCGGAGTAGCGGCAAAGCCCCGCTGGTGGCAAGAGGCGCCAGAGGATATGGGTGGCGGGAAGTGGCCCACTTGAAACGCCGCGGCCAAGGACGCACAGTCGGACAGCAAAAGCCGGAGTTCGCCAATGTCCCTTCTCGATGCTGCCCGTTCCGTTCGGGAAAACGCCTATGTCCCCTATTCCCGCTTTAAGGTGGGCGCCGCGATCCGCGCGGCCTCGGGGATGATCTATTCGGGGTGCAACGTGGAAAACGTGGCCTATCCCGAAGGGACCTGCGCCGAGGCCGGCGCGATTTCGGCCATGGTCGCGGCCGGCGAGACGCGGATAGAAGAGGTGGTGGTGATCGCCGACAGCCCCTTGCCGGTTTCGCCCTGCGGTGGGTGCCGTCAGAAGATCGCCGAATTTGCGGGACCCTCCGTCAAGGTCACGATGACCACGCTGGAGGGAAACAGCCAGACACTGACCGTGGCCGAGCTATTGCCCGGGGTGTTCACGCAGGAACATATGGAACGCGCCTGAATGGACGCCCGTTCAACCATTGCGGCGATCCGCGCGGGTCGCGATCCCGGCCGGCCGTCGCTTGAGGCATTCGCCGGGGGGCTCGCCAGCGGCGCCGTGACCGATGCACAGGCCGGGGCCTTTGCGATGGCCGTCTGCCTGCGCGGCCTTTCTTCGGAGGGGCGCGTGACGCTGACCCGCGCGATGCGCGACAGCGGCCAGATCCTGCGCTGGGACCTGCCGGGGCCAGTGCTTGACAAACACTCGACGGGCGGTGTGGGGGACTGCATCTCGCTTTTGCTTGCGCCAGCCATGGCGGCTTGCGGCGCCTATGTGCCGATGATTTCCGGGCGCGGGCTGGGCCATTCCGGCGGCACGCTGGACAAGCTGGAATCGATCCCGGGGTATCGCGCCGATGTGACGGTGGAAAAGCTGCGGCAGGTGGTCGGCGACTATGGCTGCGCGATTGTCGCGGCGACGCAGGATCTCGCGCCGGCGGATCGACGGCTTTATGCCATCCGCGACGTCACGGCGACGGTCGAGAGCGTCGATCTCATCACCGCGTCGATCCTGTCGAAAAAGCTCGCCGCCGGGTTGGAGGGGCTGGTGCTTGACGTCAAGGTCGGGACCGGGGCCTTCATGCAGACGATGGCCGAGGCCGAGGCGCTGGCCACCGCGCTGGTGGAAACGGCCCAGGGTGCGGGCTGCATGACGCGGGCGCTGATCACCGACATGAACCAGCCGCTGGCCACCGCAATCGGCAACGCGCTGGAGGTGTCCGAGGTCATGGAGACCCTGACCGGCGTCGCCGTCAATCACGACCTGTGGGATCTGACCACCGATCTGGGGGGCGAGTTGCTGGCGCTGGGCGGGCTTGCGGCGGATGCCGAGGATGGCGCGGGCCGCATCGCGACGGTGCTGGAATCGGGCCTCGCCGCCGAACGGTTCGGCGCGATGATCGCGGCGATGGGCGGGCCCACGGATTTTGTCGACCGCTGGCCGGACCGTCTGCCATCGGCCCCGGTGGTCAGGGAGGTCGCGGCCCCGCGAGACGGCTTCGTGACTGCGATCGATGCGGCGGCGATCGGGCTGTCGGTTGTCGGTCTGGGCGGGGGGCGCCAGCGCGAAGGCGACAGGATCAACCCCTCGGTCGGGCTTTCGGAACTCGCGGCCCTTGGCGAAGAGGTGTCCGAGGGCGCGCCCCTCTGCCTGGTTCACGCGGCAAGCGAGGCCGACGCGGAGCGCGCGGCGGTAGCGATCCGGGCCGCCTATGGGTTCGGCGAAAGCCCTTTGCCCGAGGGTGATCTCGTACTGAAAAGGATCGGCTGATGGCGCGGGCGTTTCTGGTCGTGATGGACAGCGTCGGATGCGGCGGCGCACCCGATGCCGCCGATTACGGCAATGCGGGCGCCAATACGCTGGGTCATATCGCGGCAGCCTGTGCGGATGGTCGCGCGGATGAGGGGCGGCAGGGTCCGCTGGCCGTGCCGCATCTCGACGGGTTGGGGTTGGGCGCAGCGATAGAGCTCGCGTCCGGTGTCGCCCCGCCGGGACTCGGGGCCGCGCCATCCGGCCTTTGGGGCGCGGCGACCGAACAGTCGCGCGGCAAGGACACGCCGTCGGGCCATTGGGAACTGGCGGGGGTTCCCGTGCCGTGGGACTGGCATTACTTTCCGCAGGAAGGACCTGCCTTTGACGCCGAACTCGTCGCGGCGGTATCGGCGGCGGCGGGAACCGACGGGATCCTCGGGAACTGCCATGCCTCGGGCGTGCCGATCATCGAGGCGCTGGGCGAGGCGCATATCGGCAGCGGCTGGCCGATCTGCTATACCTCTGCCGACAGCGTGTTTCAGATCGCGGCGCATGAGGAACATTTCGGCCTGGATCGTCTGCTGCACCTGTGCGAGACGCTTGCGCCCCGCCTCCACGCGATGCGCGTCGGGCGTGTGATCGCGCGGCCCTTCACCGGCGAACCGGGCAGCTTTCACCGGACAGGGAACCGGCGCGACTATGCCATTGCCCCCCCTGCGCCGACGCTGCTTGACTGGGTTCAGGCCGCGGGGGGTGTGACCCATGCCGTCGGCAAGATCGGCGACATATTCGCCCATCGCGGGATCAGCCACCTGTACAAGGGGCCGGACGATGCATCGCTTGCCGCCCATCTGCGGAACCTTGTCGACACGGCCGGGGAAGGGTCGCTGACCTTTGCGAATTTTGTGGAGTTCGACAGTCTTTATGGCCACAGGCGCGATGTTGCCGGTTATGCGCGTGCGCTCGAATGGTTCGACGGGCAGGTGGGTGAAGTCCTCTCGCGGCTGCGGCCGGACGACCTGTTGATCCTGACGGCGGATCATGGCAACGACCCGACCTGGCGCGGCACGGACCATACGCGGGAACGGGTGCCGGTTCTCGTGGCGGGCGGTCGCGGTGCCGGGCGCGATGCCGGTCCGGCTGCGCGCGGGCTGGGGCACGTCGCCTTTGCCGATGTCGCGGCGTCAATCGCGGCGCATCTTGGGATCGCGGCACCGCCGCCGGGAAGGAGCTTTCTTTGAACACGCGCGACATGCCAAAGGTCGAACTGCATCTCCATCTGGAAGGCGCGGCGCCCCCTGCCTTTATCCGAGGTCTGGCGAAAGAGCGCGGCATCGACATATCGGGCATTTTCGACGCGGCCGGAAATTACCGCTATGACGGGTTCGGCGAATTCCTGAAGGTCTATGAGGCCGCGACCGAGCCGTTGCGGTCGCCGCAGGATTATTACCGCCTGACCCGCGCGGTGCTGGCAGAAAGCGCGGCCCACGGGGTGATCTATAGCGAGACATTTCTGTCGCCGGATTTCTGCGGCGGGGCGGATCTCGCGGCGTGGAAGGAATACCTCCATGCGATGCAAGAGGCCGCGGCCGAGGCCGAGGCGGCAGACGGCATCATCCTGCGCGGCATCGTCACCTGCATCCGCCATTTCGGCCCCGACCGCGCGCGTGCCGTCGCCCGTTGCGCCGCCGAGACGGCGGGCGACTGGATCACCGGCTTTGGCATCGCGGGCGACGAACTGGCGGGGAAACCCGCGGATTTCGCCTGGTCCTTCGACATGGCGCGCGAGGCCGGGTTGCGTCTGACCGCCCATGCGGGCGAATGGCAGGGACCGGACGGCATCCGCGACGCGCTGCGGGATTTGCGGGTCGAGCGGATCGGCCATGGCGTCCGTGCAATCGAGGATCTGGCGCTGGTCGACGAACTGGCAGAAAACGGCGTGGTGCTGGAGGTCTGCCCGGGCTCGAACGTCGCCCTTGGCGTCTGTCGCGACTGGCGCGCCCATCCCATCGGGCGGCTTTTCGACCGCGGGGTCAAGGTGACCGTCTCGACCGACGACCCGCCGTTTTTCCACACCACCATGAGCCATGAGTTCGACCGCCTTGCCGAAACGTTCGACTGGGACGCGGGCGTTTTTGCCACCCTGAACCGGACCGCCGCCGAGGCCGCATTTTGTGATGAAGAGACCCGCGCGCGGGTTCTCAAGCAACTGGAGACCGCATGACCGAGCATCTGACCGTCGTCCGCCACCCGCTGGTGCAGCACAAGCTGACGATCATGCGGGACAAATCCACCTCTACCGCCGGATTCCGGCAGTTGCTGCGCGAAATCAGCCAGTTGCTGGCCTATGAGGTCACGCGCGATCTGGAGCTTACCACCCGGTCGATCGACACGCCGATCTGCGAAATGGACGCCCCGGCGCTGCGGGGCAAAAAGCTCGCCCTGATCTCGATCCTGCGGGCCGGGAACGGGCTTCTCGACGGGGTGCTGGAACTCATCCCCTCGGCGCGGGTGGGCTATGTCGGGCTTTACCGCGACGAAGAGACACTGCAGCCGGTCCAGTATTACTACAAGGTGCCGGATGAGCTTGAAGACCGGCTGGTGATCGCCCTCGATCCGATGCTGGCGACAGGCAATTCCTCGGTCGCGGCCATCGACCTGCTGAAAAAGTCGGGGGCGCGCAACATCCGCTTCCTCTGCCTGCTGGCGGCGCCCGAAGGCGTTGCACGGATGAAAGAGGCGCATCCGGATGTCCCGATCATCACCGCAGCGCTGGACGACCGCCTGAACGAAAAGGGCTACATCGTGCCGGGGCTCGGCGATGCCGGTGACCGGATGTTCGGGACCAAGTAAGGCCCGTCCTCAGCCGTTGCAGATGCCCTGCAGGCTCACCCAGTCTTCATCGCCAAGGACAGGGCGGGGCGGAACAGTGCGGAACGGATCGCCCACCACAAGCGGGAGCGTATGGTCCCCCGCCGGGTCCACGGCCTGCGCATAGGGCGTCGTGGGCACGCCTGCGGCCTCCATCCGCCGCAGGAATTCCTCGGCCTCTACCGGCGCGGCGCTGTCCGCAATCACCTTGTTGCCGTAGCCGCGCAACGCGGTATCCGGCAAATTACCGGTCGTCAAAAGCTGGACGGTCGCACGAAGTCCCGCGCTCCGCAGCACGGGGATCAACGGATCATTTGCATCCGCGCGCAGCCGTTCTGCGATCAGATGACCCGCCGCCACCTCGGGTGTGTCATGCCCCATCAGCAGATCATTTCCGATCAGAAGGTGCCGTCCCGGAAGATGCGCGGTCGCCGCCAGCCCTTCGTTGATGACCACGATCTCGCCGCCCTCGGGCCCGAACAGCCGGTCGCGCAGCCGCCCCGCCGCGCGCAGTCCCAGCGGGCTGCGGCAGCTCAGCGCGCCGTTGCGGGCCATGTCCTGCAGGATGCGCTGCCCGATCTCGACCCGCTTGGCATAGGGCACGACCGAGGCCGTATGGGCCACCAGCGCGCCCGGCAGCCAAAAGACCGCAAGCCCGACAAGGGTCGCGGCGATCAGGGCAAATGTGATCAGCCGTCCGCGCCCGCCGCGGGCCTGCCGCTGCTGGGCGACGACCCCGCGCACCTTTTCCAGCGCCGCGATCATCGTGTCGTCCTCGATCTCGACACTTTCGCCAGCCTCGATGCCGGGTGCATAAAGCGCCGGCGTCTCGCCCGGGTTGACCCGTTCCACCGCCGGAAGCGACCAGTGCGTCAGCGCCCGCCCCGACTGGAAATCCGAGATGACAAGGCTCGCTTCCCCGAACGAGACGACCACGTTGCGGCGCTGCGCCTCTGGCGTCTCGCGCCAGAGCCCCACGGTTTCGAGCCTTTGATACTGCCTGAGTGCGGTCATCGACCGGGGGGGCCTGCTGCCTGCCTTGTTTTTCATGCCGCACGATAGCCCAGCCGGGCAGCCCCCTGCAATCACCTGCGGTATCGCCGCAGTTACCTTGAGACAGCACGCCAGCGAAGCTCTGGTTCCACATCCGGCACAAGATGTCGTAAACAATCATGACGGGAACAGAGGGGCGCGTTAGAAAGTGCTGTCAGCGCCGTGCCGGATCGAGCCAGGGCACGCCAGGAAGAACTCAGGGACGAAATATGGAAAACAGGGTTCTGGCCGCTGCCGGGCTGGTTTGCCTCGGCTGCCTCATCATCGGCTTCACCGACAATTATGTCAGGGTGATCGCGGCCGAGGCCGGGATATGGCAGTTCCACCTGATCCGCTCGCTGATGGCGCTGCCTATCATGGCGCTTGTGGCGCGGATGATGGGGCAAGGGCTCTGGCCCCGGCGCGTCCGGCCCGTCCTGTTGCGCAGTCTCTTTGCCGCAAGCTCGATGTTCATCTATTTCGGCTGCCTCGCGCTGATGCCGATCGGAGAGGTGGTGGCCGGTCTCTATACCGCGCCGATCTTCGTGCTGCTGATCTCGGCGCTGGTCTATGGCGAACGGATCGGGCCCTGGCGCATCTTTGGCGTCATCCTCGGGTTTGCGGGCATCCTGATCATCCTGCGGGTGGATCAGGTCGCGCTGTCACCGTTGTCGCTCATGCCCGTACTGGCCGGGTTTCTTTATGCGATCGGCAATATCGGCACGCGCCGCTGGTGCGCCGGCGAAGGCGCCCTGACGCTCAATGCGGGCTTTTTCCTCTTCATGGGAATCGGCGGCGCCATCGGGGCGATGGTGCTGGGCATCCTGCCCGTGGCGGCACCCGACGGGCCAGAGGGGTTCGTGCTGCGCGGCTGGGTCATGCCCTCGGCCACGTTCTTTTTCTGGACCTTCGTTCAGGCGGTCGGATCGCTGGTGGGCGTGGCGCTTGTGATCCGCGGCTACCAGATCGCCGAGGCGTCCTATGTCGCGGTGTTCGAGAACGCGCTTCTGGTCTTTGCGGTCTTCTGGGCGCTGGTGCTGTGGGGCGAGGTGCCGAGCCTCTCGGCGCTGATCGGGATGGCCGCGATTGCCGGGGCCGGCACCCTGATCGCGCTGCGCCGGGACAGGCCCGGCGCAGCGATATCGGATCAGGCAGCGCGCGCCGGGGCGAACCGGCTGTAGAACGTCTCACCCCGCGCGGCCATGTCGCGCAGCAGGTCGGGCGCGTGGAAGCGGCTGCCATGGCGGGCCTCCAGCCCGTCGCAGATCTCGACCGCGCGCGCCGGGCCGATCATGTCGAGCCATGAAAACGGCCCGCCGGACCACGGCGCGAAGCCCCAGCCAAGGATCGCGCCGACATCGCCTTCGCGGATATCGGTCAGAACGCCATCCTCCAGCGCCCGCACCGCCTCCAGGACCTGCGCGAACAACAGCCTGTGCTGCACCTCGGTCAGTTCGGGCTGTTCCCTGCGGGGAAATCGCTCTGACAGACCCGGCCAGAGGCCTTCGCGCTTGCCGTCGCCGCCATAGGCATAGAACCCGGCGCCGGCCTTGCGGCCCATGCGGCCCTGATCTGCCATCCAGAAGATCACCTCATCCACCTCGCCGTCCGGATAGGCATCACCCATTGCGGCCCGGGTCGCACGGGCGATCTTGGCGCCCAGCTCGATCGAGGTCTCATCGACCAGTTGCAACGGACCGAGCGGCATCCCCACCAGCTTGGCGGCGTTTTCCACGAGAACGGGGTTCACGCCCTCTTTGACCATCCGCATCCCTTCGTTGAGATAGGGGATGATGCAGCGGTTGGCATAGAAGAAGCGGGCGTCGTTCACCACGATCGGGGTCTTGCGGATCTGGCGCACGAAATCGAGTGCCTTGGCCACCGCGCGGTCGCCGGTTTCGCGACCCCGGATGATCTCGACCAGCATCATCTTGTCGACCGGGCTGAAGAAGTGGATGCCGATGAACTGGGCGGGGCGCTGCGACGCCTTGGCCAGATCGCTGATCGGCAGGGTGGAGGTATTGGTGGCAAAGATGCAGTCCTCGCCCACAGCGGCCTCGGCCCGGGCGGTCACCTCGGCCTTGACCTTCGGGTCCTCGAACACGGCCTCGACGATCAGGTCGCAACCGTCAAGGGCTGCGTAATCGGTCGTGGCGGTGATGCGGGCCAGCACCTCGTCCTTCTTTTCGGGCGTGACCTTCTTGCGGCTGATCCCCTTGTCGAGCAGCGCGGCGGAATGGGCCTTGCCCTTGTCCGCCGCCTCTTGCGCAGCGTCGATCAGCACCACCTCGATCCCGGCATTGGCAGAGACATAGGCGATGCCTGCCCCCATCATGCCGGCGCCCAGAATCCCCACCTTTCGGACGGTCTGTTCCGGCTGGTCAGGACGCACCGCGCCTTTTTCCAGCGCCTCCTTGTTCAGGAAGAGGCTGCGGATCATGGCGCTGGACGACGGGTTCATGAGCACGTTGGTGAACCAGCGCGCCTCGATCTTCAGCGCGGTGTCAAAGGGCACCATCGCCCCTTCATAGACCGCGGACAGCAGCGCCTTGGCGGCCGGATAGACCCCCATCGTCTTGCCGTTCACCATCGCGCTGGCGCCGACAAAGGTCATGAACCCGGCCGGATGGTAGGGCGCGCCGCCGGGCAGCTTGAACCCCTTCTGGTCCCAGGGTTTGACGATATCGGCGTCCTTGGCCCCCAGAACCCAGTCGCGGGCGCGCTGCAGCAACTCCCCGTGCGGGACGACCTCGTCGATCACGCCTGCGGCGCGCATCTTCCTGGGTTCCTGCATCTTGCCTTCCAGAAGGAAGGGCGCGGCGCCCATCGCGCCAAGCTTGCGCACCAGCCGGGTGGTGCCACCCGCGCCCGGAAAGATGCCGACCATGATTTCCGGCAGGCCGATGCGTGCCTTCGGGTTGTCGGCGGCGAAGATGCGATGACAGGCGAGCGGTATTTCCAGCCCGATGCCCGCCGCTGTGCCGGGCAGGGCGGCGGCAATCGGTTTGCCGCCCTTCAGCGTCTTGGCGTCCATGCCCGCGCGCTCGATCTTCCGCAGGATACGGTGGATCTGCATGATGCCGTCAAAGATGCCTTGGGCCGGGTTTTCACCCTGCCGCATCCCGGCGAGGACGTTCAGGTCCATGCCCCCGGCGAAATCCTTCTTGCCGCTGGTGACGATGATGCCCTTGACGGCCTCATCGGCGAGGGCCGTGTCGATATGGGCGTCAAGCTCGCGGAAGCCCTCCATCGACATGACGTTCATCGACTTGCCGGGCACGTCCCAGGTGATGATGGCCACGCCGTCGGCGTCCAGATTGTAGTGAAACTCGGTCATGATGTCCTCCTTACACCCGCTCGATGACGGTTGCCGCGCCCATGCCGGACGCGATGCACAGCGTGGCAAGCCCGACGCCCTTGCCGGAACGTTCCAGCTCATCCAGCAGGGTTCCGATGATGATCGCGCCCGTGGCGCCAAGCGGGTGCCCCATGGCGATGGCACCGCCGTTCACGTTCACCCGGTCGGCATCGACGTCAAAGGCCTGCATGAAGCGCAGCACGACGGCGGCGAAGGCCTCGTTCACCTCGAAAAGGTCGATGTCGGACAGCGACATGCCGGCGTCGCGCAGCACCTTTTCCGTCACCGGCACGGGGCCGGTCAGCATGATGGTCGGGTCCGATCCGATCTTTGCGGTGGCACGGATGCGGGCGCGGGGCTTCAGCCCGTATTTCTCGCCGAACTCCTTGTTGCCGATCAGCACGGCGGCGGCCCCGTCCACGATCCCCGATGAATTCCCGGCGTGATGGATATGCTCGATCCGCTCCAGATACGGGTATTTCATCATCGCGATCTTGTCGAAACCGGGCATCATCTCGCCCATTTCCTTGAAGGCTGGCTTGAGGCTGCCAAGGCTTTGCATATTCGTGTCAGGGCGCATGTATTCGTCGCGCGCAAGGATCGGCAGGCCGTTCACGTCACGCACCGTGATGATCGAGCGGTCGAAACGCCCTTCTTCCCATGCCGCCGCCGCGCGCTTCTGGCTTTCGACGGCCAGAAGGTCGGCGTCGTCGCGGCTGAACCCGTGTTCGGTTGCGATGATGTCGGCCGAAATGCCCTGCGGCACGAAATAGTGCTGCATGGCCACCGATGGATCGACCGCAATCGCCGCCCCGTCCGACCCCATGGGAACGCGGCTCATCATCTCGACCCCGCCCGCGACATAGGCCATGCCTGCGCCTGCGCGCACCTGATTGGCGGCAAGGTTCACGGCCTCCATCCCGCTGGCGCAAAAGCGGTTGATCGACAGGCCCGGCACACTCTCGGCAAAGTCCGAGGCGATGACCGCGCTGCGGGCAAGGCAGCCGCCCTGTTCGCCGACCTGGGTGACATTGCCCCAGATCACGTCCTCGACGGCGGTGGTGTCGAGATCGTTGCGGTCCTTGATCGCATTCAGCGTCAGGGCGGAAAGCCGCAGGCTCGTCACCTCATGCAGGCTGCCATCGGCGCGGCCCTTGCCGCGCGGCGTGCGGCAGGCGTCATAGATATAGGCGTCGGTCATCGTTTCCTCCTTAGGCGCGGTCAGCGGGGCTGCCCGGCATCATGTCGTAGGGATGTTTCCAGCCGGGCAGGGCGCTGATGCGGTCCAGCCAGGCGTCTATCCTTGGCCAGTCGGCCCGGTCGAACCCGAAGGGCTCCGGGTAGAAAAGGTAGCCGCAGCAGGCGAGATCGGCGATCGTCGGCCCGTCGCCCACCAACCAGCTGCGTCCGTCCAGCTGTGTATCGAGCGTGCGGAAGGCCGTGCGCAGGCGGCCCTGAAACCACGCGATTACCTCGGCGGGGCGCTTGTCCTCGGGCAGGAAATTCTGCAGGAAGCGCGCCGTTCCGCACTGGCTGGACATCTTGTGGTTGTCCCAGAACACCCAGCGCAGAACCTCGCGCCTTTCGGCGGCGCTGCGCCCGCCCAGGCGCCCGGTCTTGGAGCTGATGTAGTCCTGGATGACGCCCGATTGCGACAGAACCGTGTCGCCGTCGACCAGAACCGGCACCTCGCCCATCGGGTTGAGGGCCAGAAACTCGGGTCTGCGGGTTTCGCCGTTGAAGAAATCGACAAAGACCGGCTCCCACTCCACATCGGCAAGAGTCATGGTCAGCGCGGCCTTGTAGGCATTGCCGGATTCCCCGAAACAATAAAGCTGCATTCTGCGCCCTCCTCTGCTTGGCACCGGCCCGGCTGGGCCGGCACCAGTCGTGGCATCAGAACTCGGCCGCCGCCAGCGCCATCACCGGGTCGGCACCGCTCTGGATGCGGGCAAGGTGCATCGCCGTCGCGGGCAGGTGGCGCGCCATGTAGTAGCGACCGGTCGCGATCTTGGTGCGGTAGAAATCGGCGTCGCCCTGTCCTGCGTCCAGCGCTTCCTGCGCGGCCTTGGCCATGCGCGCCCACATCAGCCCGAGACAGACATGGCCAAAAAGGTGCATGAAGTCATAGGACCCCGCCAGCGCGTGGTTCGGGTTCTTCATGCCGTTTTCCATGAAGTACATCGCGGCGGCCTGAAGGTCCTTGGACGCGCTTTTGAGCGGCTCGATAAAGCCCTCCAGGCCCGGCTTGCCGGCATTTTCCCGCGTGAAGGCCTTGATCAGTTCAAAGAAACCCATGACGTGCTTGCCGCCGTCCTGCGCCAGCTTGCGCCCCACGAGGTCGAGGGCCTGAATGCCGTTCGCCCCCTCATAGATCATGGCGATCCGGGCATCGCGGGCAAATTGCGACATGCCCCATTCTTCGATATAGCCATGCCCGCCATAGACCTGCTGGGCCGCCACGGCCATCTCGAACCCCTTGTCGGTCAGGAACCCCTTGATCACAGGGGTAAGCAGGCTGACCAGCCCCTCGGCCTCGGCGTCGTTCATGCGGTGGCTGCGGTCGATCAGATGCGCTCCCCAGAAGGTGAAGGCGCGTGCGGCCTCCACAAAGCTTTTCTGGTCCATCAGGTTGCGGCGGATATCGGGATGGACGATCAGCGGATCGGCGGGTCCGTCGGGGTTTTCCGCGCCCGTCACCGCGCGCCCCTGCAGGCGCTCCTTGGCATAGGCGAGCGCGTTTTCATAGGCCACGGCTGCCTGTGCGTAACCCTGCAGACCGACGCCCAGGCGGGCCTCGTTCATCATCGTGAACATCGCGCGCATCCCCTTGTGGAGATCGCCCAGCAGCCACCCCTTTGCGCCGTCATAGTTCATGACGCAGGTGGCATTGCCGTGGATGCCCATCTTTTCCTCGATCTTGCCGCAGGTGACGGCGTTGCGGTCACCGAGGCTGCCATCGGCCTTCACGAGGAATTTGGGTACGATGAAAAGGCTGACGCCCCGCGTGCCCTCACCGCCGCCGGGGGCCTTGGCGAGCACCAGATGGATGATGTTTTCGGCCAGATCATGTTCGCCGGCCGAGATGAAGATCTTTTGTCCGGTGATCAGATAGCTGCCGTCATCCTGCGGCTCCGCCTTGGTCCGCATCAGGCCAAGGTCGGTGCCGCAATGGGGTTCCGTCAGGTTCATGGTGCCGGTCCAGTCGCAGCTGACCAGCTTCGGCAGATAGGTGGCCTTTTGCTCGGCCGTACCATGGGTGTGGATGGCGGAATAGGCGCCGTGCGTCAGGCCCTGATACATGTTGAAGGCCATGTTGGCGGACACGAACATCTCGCCCACCGCCGAGTTCAGAAGATAGGGCAGCCCCTGTCCGCCATAGTCCGGGTCGCAATCGAGCGCGGTCCAGCCGCCCTCTTTCATCGCCGCAAAGGCGCGGTCGAAACCTTCGGGTGTGCGCACGACCCCGTTTTCCAGCCGGCAGCCCTGGGCGTCCCCGACCGCGTTCAGCGGCGCGAGAACCTCGGACGACACCTTGCCGGCCTCTTCCAGGACGGCGGCGGTAAAGTCGCTGTCCATTTCCTCATACCCCGGCACGCCGCTTTCGGCGGCCTTCATGACCTCATGCAGGATGAACTGCATGTCGCGGGTGGGTGGCGTGTAGCTGGGCATTCGTATTCTCTCCCTCAGGTCATTCGGCGGCGGGGCGTGTCGTCATCTGGCCGATGACGGTTTCACCCCATTCGAGTTGTTCACGCAGTTCGGCGATGGCTTCGTCCAGTTCCTCGCGCTGTCGTTCCATCTGCGACAGGCGCGCGCGCGCCAGTTCGCAGGTGCGTGTGAACTGGGTGATCTGGGTGCGGTCGCGATCATAGAGGTCCAAAAGCTGACGGATCTCCTCCAGGCTGAAGCCGAACCGCTTGCCCCGCAGGATGAGCTTGAGCCGCGCCCGGTCGCGCCGGGAATAGATGCGGTGCTGGCCCATGCGGACCGGCGCCAGAAGCTCCTTCGCCTCATAGAAACGCAGGGTGCGCGGCGTGACGCCGAACGCATCGCACATTTCCCGGATCGTCATCTGATCGTCCTGCATGGCCCCCCTCCGGCACGCCCCTTGTCCGAGGTGTGCCTGTGGGAAAGACCTTACAAGGCAGTGTGACGTTGACGTAAACGTAACGTCGCGTCACCCGGCCTTGTGACGCGGGGTCGCTTTGGCCGCGCGGCTTTCCAGCGTGGCTTCCACCCAATCGAGCAGAGGCGACGTCGTCTCAGACCATTCCCGCACACGGGCCGCTGCGGCGCGTCCGATGCGCGCCAGCAAGGCGCGGTCGCGGTCGAGTTCCAGCACCCGCGCGACGGCTGCCTCGACACATCCATCCTGCGGCACGATGAATCCCGTCTGCCCGTCCTCGATCGCCTCATCCATGGCGCCGGCGTCTGCGGCAATCACCGTGACACCGCAGCGCTGTGCCTCCAGCACGGAAAGAGGCAGTCCTTCGTAGTGCGAAGGAAGGATCATGATATCGGCTTCCGCCAGAATGCGGGTCAGCGCACCCGGCCCGCGCACCGCGGGGTCAAGGCGTGTCCCGGGGGGAAAGGCGACCTGTTGCGCGCGCGCCTGCACGACGGTCTGGCCGACGACGCGAAGCTCCATTCTGGGGTCGTGGCGGTGCAGGGTTTCATAGATCGCTGCAAGCCGCTGAACCCCTTTCTGCGGGTCGAGACGGCCGAGATACAGCACCCGCAGCGGTTCGGAAGGAGACCGCGCAGCGCGCGCCGCCAGAACTCCGTCGCGTTCCCGACCATCCATCGGATAGCCGGGCGCATTGATTACCGGCAGGATCTTTTCGCGCGGCATTCCCCGGGTTTGAAGCCAGAGCCGCAGCGCCTGCGAACAGGTCAGGAAAAGGTCGTAGCTATGTTCATAGGCCAGCGCCAGGACGGGCGGCCCGTAGGCCCGACCATAGGTGCTGCGTTCCACGACATGTTCATGGCCGACCATGATGACACCTCGCTTGCGCAGTCGCCCCGCGATCTTGTGCAGGGCGGCGGAATGTGCGTTGATGACGACATCCATTCCGGAAAGCAGCCCCATGAGATCGGCGCGTTCCGTGGGGTTCCCCCAACTCGGCTCGGCAGTTCCCATGAATTCGGGGCCTGACCAGTCCGTCGTGCTCGCATCCGGGAACCAGTTGATCGATGAAAATGCGGCCAATGCCCAGTCATCGCTGCGGATCGGGCGGTTGCCGGTGACGAAAAGGTGGCACCGATAGCCCTTGTCGCGGAAGACCCGGGCCATGCTGGCGGCCACCTTTTCGACGCCGCCAAAGTCAAAGATCGGCAGTACAAATCCGATGTCGCGCGTATCGCGGTTCTTCAGCAGCGGAAAAACGACGCCACTACCCGCGACCTGTCGGGCAATGTCCACCGCCTCGGCCCGGGAAACGGCGCCGCCCTGATCCCGCCATTGCCAGGAATGGGCAAGGGCGGGCCGGTAGGGGCTGCGCACAAGCCGCAACAGAGTATCCCGCAGGATCTCGGTCGCGCCGGCAACGATGTCGGCATCGGGCGGGACGACACCGTCCAGCCTGAGCGACCAGGCACTCGCGCCATGCGGTTCGGGAATGTGATCGATCTGCCGGATCCAGCCGGTATTGCGTTCGCGCAATATCCTCGCCAGCACCGACAGGGGGATCGCCGCGGCATCGGCGGGCCGATCGGGTACCTTGATGGCGGTGTCGATCTGGTGTCCCTCCGGGCTCTGATCGAGATAGAGAAGGTCATAGCCCGGCAGGGTTTCCCCGGCCCGTGCAAGACGACGCTCGAACAGCCACAGGACGTTGCGCAACAGCCCCGCCTTGTCCAGGGACGCGCGCAGACCGTCGCGCATCACGATCAGGTACGACGGGGCGTGGTGTGTGAAAGGGTCGCAAAGATGCGCCCAGAGCTTCTTTTCCAAGGCCTCAAGCGTGACGGGTTCCTGATGCGCGGGATCCGTGCAAAGAGTGATATTCTCTTCGCCGTCAAACAGGACATAGCGGGGAAAGCTGCGTGCCTCCTCGGCAAGGAGGGTCGGAACGTTGAAGAGCCACCGGTGCTTCTGCTCTATGAAGCGGCGAAGCTCGGTATCTTCATCGTGGGAGTTGGCCAGCATGCTCGCCGGGCGCTTGCGGTAGTGCAGCATGGGTTGCGCAGCAGGATGGCCGCGAAAACCCTCTCGCGCCGCCCCGAGCCAGAAATCCCAATCCTCATAACCACGCCGCATGGTGGTATCGAAACGCAGGCCGGCCTCGAACACGCGCCTGCGGATCAGGCTGCCGGCCTCGCTGATGTTCAGGCGTGCGTGAAACAGGAGGCTGGGTTGATGATCGGTGATATAATAACCGTCCTGGCCGAAAAAGTCGAAATCCGGGTAGAACCAGTCGGCGTCGGGGTTCGCGTCCAGCAGCCGCCCGAACAGCTGCGCCGCACCATCGGCCAGGACATTGTCCGCGTCCAGCAGAAAGATGGCCTCATGATCCGGGTCGACCGCGAGCGCGGCGTCGATTCCGCTGTTTCGTGCCGCGCTGAGCCCCTGATTGTCCAGATGGAGCACCAGGAGCCTTTGGCCCAGCCGTGCCTGCCAGGCAGCGAGACCGGTTCGCGTCTGCCGATAACGGCAGCCATCGTTGACCACGATCAGCCGCCCGATGATATCAGCGCCATCCTGGGCGATGACCGACGAGATGGCATCGTCGAGAAGCGTCGGATGGCCATGCGCCGGTATGACGACAGACACACGCGGGCTTGTGCCGGTCATAGCGGCAGATCCTCGGGCAGTTGCTGGCCGATGCGGAAGCCGCGGAACATGCCCCAGCTCATGTCATTGGGGCCACCCCCGGCGAGCGTAACCGCGAGGAGAATATCCATCCGTCCTTCGACCGGCTCGACCGGGATGCAATGCGCCTCGCCCCAGGCCCGGGGCGGCAAGCCGGTCAGCCACGGGCCCAGACGCCGCTGCCAGTAGCCATCCGCGTCGACGGCACCCTGTGGCGCGGCGCCGATTGCGAAATTCAGCACCGGCGATCTGTCATGCCCCACATTCACAAGTGCCGAAAGATGTGTGACCGAGCCGACCTCTATGTCGCGAATGATTGCACAGACCGCCCCGCTGGCCGACGGATGGATGAATACCGCGTCCTCCTTGTGCCAGAATTCGACCGCCATGAAATCGGTGGCGCTGCTCGGCTGCGAAAAGATCGCGGGGGCCGGCAGGGCCGACGGAAGGATAAGCGCCCCGGCCTGAAGCCCGGTCATCTGGCCCGAGGGCGTAAGCGGCGTGACCGGCGGCAGTCGCACACCGGGCAACGACTTCCAAAGTCGGAGCGCCAGGGTCGCCGGCTGCGCAAGGGTGCCTGCGTGGGCGGCGAAGGCCACGTCCGGAACTGGCAACCCAAGGCCGATGGCGAGCGTATCCGCTCCGGCCCAGGTCATGCGCAGGCTGCAATCTGCGGGCAGGCTGTTCACGGGTTCCGGCAACACGAAACGCAGCCAACCCGCGCCTGCGCCAGCCGCCGGCAGCAGCGGAGACAGCCCGTAAGCGTTTCCGGCTGTGTCCAACAGCTGGATCTCGAGGGCATCCGGGGTAAGAAGCCCTTCGGGAAGCCAGAGATCGGCGGCGGCTGTCCCAAGCACATTGACCGGAAGCTTCTGTGTCAGTGTCTGGCCCTCTGCAAGCTCAATGACGCTCGGACCGGCCGGCCAGGACAGCGCGACGGAATATTCCGGGTTGCCAAGGGCATGGAGGAAATTCTCGACCGATCTGAACTGCCGGTTGAGGGCCTGCGATTCCTTCCGGAGCAGGGCAGCTGCGGCCCTCGCTTCGGCGGCGTCTTCCTCTGCCTCGCGCCGCGCATCGGAAAGGAGCGTCAGCAGCGCCCGCGCGAGCGCCTGCGGTTCGGTTGCGGCCACGGCGAGCACAGGAATACCGGCGAAGCCCGCGACTGACGCGGCACCTGAGACGGCGTCGGCCTGATCCGGGTCGGTGATCAGTGCACGGGCATTCCAGTCGGGGCGGGGGGGCGGTACGACAAAGGCCGCGCCATTCCTCTCGATCTCAACCAACCTGATATGATCGCCCAAAAAGTCAGCGGCCAAGGGGGCCAGATCCGGAGTTACCAGATAGACATCAATCATCTACGATTATCCCGTCTGCTTGTCGGGACTAAACCGTGTCACGCGGGAACTGTAAACCCCGTGCCCGAATAACAAAAGGCGCCCTCGCGATGAAGGGCGCCCAAAAAGCAAGACACCTGGTATCAGAACAGCGTCATAGCGAGACGACGCAGGATGATGCGGCGCGGCGGCTGGCGGAGATGAACGATGATGCGGCGCGGGTTTGTCGTTCCCTCGCTGCTTTCGGGCATCGCGAGGCGGAAAACCGTCATGCCGTCACTTGGAATGCGCCATTCGTTCAGTGGCCCGTCGACGGCGCCGCCCGGGGTCAGTTCCCGCACGAACACGTCAGCCACGATGGAGCTTTCGCCCTCGGCCTCGATTTCCAGATAGCACTGGGTGGCCGTGGACTGGGCCGGAATGGCCCCTTCAAGCGTCATCCACGTCATGCTGCTGCCGGCGCGCAGATCGAGGCCCGTTTCGCCTTCCTGTGGAATGAGCTCTGCCTTCTTGCCGCCCGGAAGGCAGACGCCGAAGCTCTTGCCGATATCGTTATACCCTTCGGCCAGCAGAAGTTTCGGTTTGCCAACAAGCGCATCAACGGCCTCTTCTGCGAGGTTGATCCGGCCTGCCTGAAGCGATGTCAGGATCGCCGCGGCGGCTTCGAAGTTCCGGAGTGCAGTATCGTAAATGGTCATCATCATACGCTCGCTTGCAAGTTTGCGCGGTTACTTAATCTTGGCACAGGGCGGTTGTCGGATTTCACTGGGTCCCGCCATCACGCGGTGACCTGGATCCCTAACCGATAACGATGGCATAACCGACATTCAGAAGATCAGGCAACTGTTTCCTTGCTGTCTGTTATTTTGTTCCCGCCGCCGAGCATAAATTTGCGTTGCTTGCTGATTATATGGTCGGTCTGTGGATACAGTTCCCGGAAAAAGCGACTCTGCCTGAATGGATGTCGCGTGATCGTCATGTCTATGTGGTGATGCTGAAAGATCTGGTGGCTCCGGTCCCGCCTCCGGGTAACCCTTTGACGCACCTTCTGATTCGCCTGCCATTGATTCGAAGCGGCCGCCGGGCCGGCGTACCGGCAGATTCCGGCCAATACAGAGCAGTGCCCATGCACCGCGCCGGGCGCGCTGCTTGAAATGGCTTGTATTGCAGTGCAGCATCGGGCTCTATCCGCCTGTATCCTTATATGCCTCAGACTGCCTGTGGCGGTTTTCCGGGCCGTCCCGCAATGTGAAGAAGGAGGACGAGTTGAACCTTGATTTCTGTTTTCTCGATGCAGATGAGCGCGTCATTGCCACCGGATGGGGATATGAGCGCGATCTGGAACTTGAGCTGCATGGGGACGGCGGCGCGGTTCAACCCATCTCGGTCATTCGCCACGCCCGGCAGGATCTGCGCACGTCAGAGCCTCTGGGCTGGGTCGCCATCTTCCGCTTGCCCGTCCCCGAAGAGGTGACGGACGAGCCGGGGACGATGTTCGTCAAGCTCGGCTCGGATTTCCGGGAGGTCTCGGCCGTCCAGCTCTTCGAGGATGAAGAACGCCTGGTCGATATCGGCGTGGACGAGGTGTTCTTTACCTACCTCCGGCTGATCGCGGCGCGGGGCATCGCGACGCCTTCGGGCAAGATCGTGCAGATGATGCGCCGCCGGATGCGCGCGCGCCTGCAGCCGCCCGGCGAAAAGATGGACCTTGCGCTGAGCGTTGACCGCTGCCTTGTGGCGCCGCAGGGGCAGGGCGTGGTGCTGGGATGGTATCTGCCCGGATCTGCCCCGACCGAGGCTGCGGTCGCGCTGGCCATGGATGAGGTTCAGCTTGCCCCCGTCATGCTGCTGCCCGGCAGCCTGCCCCGCGCGGATCTCCAGCCCTATTCAGGTCGCTATCGTTTTACCGGCCGTGACGGCTATTGCGGTGCCTTCAGCTTTGCGGCGCCGGTCGAGGGGGCGGTGCAGGTCGTCTTTCTGCCGCAATCGGAGGACCCGTCCTTTGCCATCGGCGCGGCCGCCGAGCCCGGGGGCGCCGGCGCCGTCGCGCGCACGACGATCGAGGCTTCGATGGGCCTTTCGGATGCAGAGGCGCGCCAGCGCTTGCGGTCGGCCCTGCTGCCGCCCCATCGCGGCTGGGACGAGCGTGCGGTGCTGCGCAGCATCGAGGCCCGGGCACCGGCAACCGCGTCCGACGATCCGGTCCTTCTGATCGTCGATCATGACCTGCCCGACCCCGATCTGCGGGATGTCCTGCGCAATCTGCTGTCGCAGTTGCAAGGGCGCGTGGCCCTGCACCTCTTGCGGGACGGCCTCACGCCGGTTCTCGATCAGGCGGCACTTGGCGCTGCGCATGAAGCGGGCGAGGGGCGCCTTTCGCCCGCGACCGCCGCCTTGTCCATCCAGCGCCAGCCGGCGCGCGAGGTGATCTTTGCCCGCAGCTCGGCCCTGTTCCAGATCGGGCTTCCGGATCATGGCGGAGAGGGCGCCGGAGCACTTTCGGTGGTCGACCCGATCGGCGCATTGATCGACGCCCGCGGGGTGGATCTGCTTGGCCGGTTCGACCGCGACGTGCTGCCCTTCGTCGCGCGGCTGGATGGTGAGGTGTTCTTCAGGCTGCTCGATCTGGCCCCGCGCGGCTACCTGACGGAAGAGGCGCGGGTGCGGGCGCTTCTTCTGATGCTGGCGCAGCGTTCGGCAATCGAGGTAAGGCGCGCCGATCTGCCGAGCTATTTCGTGGGCAAAGGCGGCCCCCATGCAGAACTTTTCCCTGACGGCGGGGACTGGCACGCCTATGATGCGGAAGGAAAGAAGCTCATGTCCGCCGGAATCGCGCAATGACCCGCACCGTTATCGTTTCCCATTCTCATCCCAATTTCAAATATGGCGGGGGAGAGGTCGCGGCCTATCGCCAGTTCCAGCATCTCGAAAGCCTGGGCGAGGATGTCTATTTCGTCGGCTCCACGATCGGGCCGGAAGACAGCGCAAAGTTCTTTGGCGCGACGCAACAGGTGCTCAGCTTCAGTCCGCGCGATTTCTGCCTGCGCGGGCGGGGCATGGACGGCTTCATCATGGAGCAGAGCCAGATCGCCGATGAAGACTGGATCGTCGAGTTCCTGCTGGCACTGCGTGGCGACGTTTACCACTTTCACCATTTCTGGAATATCGGGGCGGGCACGATCCGCAGATTGCGCAAGGCGCTGCCAGAGGCGCGGTTCATCTGCACGCTGCACGAACTGACCGCGATCTGCGCCAATCACGGACAGATGGTCAAGACATCGGGCGAGCTTTGCTACGCCGCGAGCGAGGTCGCCTGCGCCGCCTGTATCGGGCGCGGACCGATGGACTTCGTCCTGCGCAACTTCCGCCTGCGCGAGATGCTGGATCAGTTCGACGTGCTGCTGTCGCCCAGCGAATTCCTGCGCGAACGCTTTGAAGGCTGGGGCATCCCGAAGGGCGAGATCAAGGTGATCGAGAACGGCCTCGATTATGATCCGTTGGGCACGTCCGAAACCCCCGAGGAACTGGCGGTGAAGAGCCGGCGCTTTGCCTTCTTCGGTCAGGCGACGCCCACCAAGGGGCTCGATATCCTCATCCGCGCCGCGAACCTCATCGAAGAGGAACGCGCCGAATCCGAGGATGCCGGGCCGCCCGTGCAGATCGAGATCTACGGCCTTGACCAGAACCGCTTTGCCGCGCTCTGGCCCGAGGTGGCGGTGCCGTCATCCGTCCGCTTCCGGGGCCGCTACCGGCCGCAGGACTGCATCGAGATCATGAAGCGGTTCGGATGGATCATCATTCCCTCGGTCTGGTGGGAAAACTCGCCGGTCATCATTCAGGAGGCGCGGGCGGCCGGGACGCCGATGCTTGCCTCCGACATCGGCGGGATGAAGGAAAAGACCGAGGGCTGGGGCATCCATTTCAGCGTCGGCGACCCGGCCGCGCTGGCCGCCGCCATCGGCACGGTCCACAACCGGCCCGAGATACTGGCGGAATACAAGCGCCGTATCACACCGCCGCTTGATCTGGCAGGCTTTGTCCGGGACTGGAAGATGCTCTGCGGTCTGGATGTCGGGGCGCCAGCACCTGTCATTGCGTCGCAAACGCCGGTTCTGGCGGCAGCCGGTGGCACCCGGCGGCGGTCCAAACGCTGATCCGGCCAAGCGCTGATCCTGCCAAGCGTCAGGGTTGGCGCTTCAGAATCTCGGTGGTTTCATCGCGCAGGCTGCGAAGCTCGGCGATGGTCCGGTCCAACTCGGCCTTCTGGCGGTCGAGATCCCCGAGCTGACGGTCTGCAAGCTCGATCCAGGCCTCCAGCTGCGGCCGGGTGCCTTGGGTTTCATAGATCAGCAACCACTGCCGGATTTCTTCCAGGCTGAAGCCAAAGCGGCGCCCGCGCAGGATCAGGGTCATGCGCGCGACCTCTCGCGGGCCGTAGAACCGGCTGCGGCCATCCCGATGCGGTTCCAGAAGCTCGATATATTCGTAGTAGCGCAAGGTGCGGGGGGTCACCTCGAAACGCGCGCACATTTCCTTGAAACTCAGCTGCTTCTCGGTCATGTCCCCTCCATAGTTGCCCAGACGCTACCCGCAGTCGCCGCCGTCCGCAACGGGTCGCGGGCGGTTCGGTTACTGTCGCCATTCGGTCTTGCGGTCGCGCTGCGCCAAGGCATAGGGTCGTCCTCATGCCCCGATGCGGCCCCACCACGAACGGACCCAGTCATGGAAGAAAGGCTCAGGATCGCCCGACAGTTCCTTGCCACGATTCCCCATTCCATCGCCTTGGGGATGGAGGTGGATTTCGTGGGTGACGGGATCGTTGAAATCTCCATGCCCTACGACACGCGTCTGGTGGGCGATCCGCGCAGTGGCGTGATCCATGGGGGTGCGGTCTCGGCCCTGATGGACACCTGCAGCGGGGCCGCTGTCATGAGCCATCCGACCGGTGCGACAGGGACCGCAACCATCGACCTGCGGATCGACTACATGCGTGGTGCGGTGCCGGGGCAGCGTATCCGGGCGCGGGCCGAATGCTATCATGTGACCCGTTCGGTCGCCTTCGTGCGGGCGACCGCCTGCGACGACGATCCGGATCGGCCGGTTGCGGCGGCGACGGGCGCCTTCACGGTCGAAAGGTCCAAGGCATGATCCGCCCGCCGCCCGAGCCCGTTCAGGTCGTCAAGGAGCGGCGCGACGCCGCGCTGGGGGCGCTGGTGCACGGCGTTCCCTATATCCAGTTCCTCGGTATCCGGTTCGACCGGCGCGGCGATGAACTGACCGCGATCCTGCCCTTCGACGAGAAGCTCATCGGTAATCCTATGCTGCCCGCGCTGCATGGGGGCGCGACGGCGGCCTTTCTGGAGGTTGCCGCGATCATCGAGCTTTCCTGGTCCCTGTTGTGGGAAGATATGGAGGCCGGGCGCCTCGATCCGCGCGCCCTGTCGCCCGAGAGTTTGCCACGGATGCCCAAGACCATCGACTTTACGGTCGATTACCTGCGATCCGGTCTGCCCCGCGACGCCTATGCGCGGGCGAGCGTGAACAGGTCCGGCCGGCGCTATGCGTCGGTCCGGGTCGAGGCATGGCAAGATAACCGCGCCAGGCCAATCGCGCAGGCCACCGGGCATTTCCTGATGCCCGAAACGGAATGATTTCGGCGCAGGACGTCACCAACCGCCGGGTGCTGCGGATCGCGGTGCCCATCGTGCTTTCGAACGCGACCGTGCCCATTCTTGGCGCCGTGGACACGGGCGTCGTGGGGCAGATGGGGCTTGCGGCGCCGATCGGTGCGGTCGGGATCGGGGCGGTGATCCTTGCCTCGGTCTACTGGATCTTCGGCTTTCTGCGGATGGGCACGTCCGGGCTGGTGGCGCAGGCCCATGGCGCGGGGGATGAGGCCGAAAGCGGCGCAATCCTGATGCGCGCCTTGATGATCGGTGCGGCTGCGGGCCTTTTGTTCATCCTCTTGCAGGTGCCGATTGCCACGCTCGCGTTTCGCCTTGCCCCCGCCAGCGATGAGGTCGAGCAACTCGCCCGCGCCTATCTTTCGCTCCGGATCTGGGGGGCGCCGGCGACGATCGGGCTTTATGCGATCACCGGCTGGCTGATCGCGCTGGAAAGGACGCGCGGCGTCCTCCTTTTGCAGCTCTGGATGAACGGTCTCAACATCGGGCTCGATCTCTGGTTCGTGCTTGGCCTTGGATGGGGTGTCGAAGGCGTGGCCATCGCCACGCTGATCGCGGAATGGTCGGGCCTGATGCTTGGTCTGTGGCTCTGCCGCCCCGCCTTCCGGAATGGGCGCTGGCGTGCATGGGCGCGGATCTTCGACCGGTTGCGGCTGTTGCGGATGCTGTCGGTCAACACCGACATCATGATCCGGTCGGTCGTGCTGCAGGGCAGCTTTACCACCTTCATCTTTCTGGGTGCTGGGTTCGGCGATGTGACGCTTGCCGCAAATCAGGTGCTGCTCCAGTTTCTGGAGATCACGGCCTATGCGCTGGACGGCTTCGCCTTTGCCGCCGAGGCGCTGGTCGGGCAGGCGGTCGGCGCCCGGTCCCGGGATGCCGTCAGGCGTTCCGCGTGGTTGACGAGCCTTTGGGGTATGGGGGCTGCCGCAGTGCTGGCGCTGGCCTTCCTTGTCTTCGGGCCCTTGATCATCGACACGATGGCCCGCGATTCCGAGGTTCAGGCGGCGGCGCGTCTTTATCTGCCATGGATTGCGCTGGGCTGTCTTGTCAGCCTTGCCGCCTATATGTTCGACGGGATATTCATCGGTGCGACGGCGACCCGCGAAATGCGGAACGCGACGCTCGGTTCGGTCGCGGTCTATGGGATCGTGATCGTGCTCCTGGTCCCGCAATGGGAAAACCATGGGCTCTGGGCGGCGCTGATGGTTCTCAACATCATGCGCGGTCTGACGCTTTGGGCCTATTACCCGCGTCTGGAACGGCGCATAGCGCTGCCCGCCTAAAGCCAGGCGGAACTGTCGAGGCCCACGGCCTGTTCGACGGTCAGGCCGTCTTTTTCAAGCAGCGCGTCCAGATCGCGCAGGATGCGCGGAACGAGCGACATGCCGCCATAGATCAGCGCGGTATAGAGCTGCACGGCCGAGGCCCCGGCCCGGATCTTGGCATAGGCCTCCGCCCCGCTGCTGATCCCGCCGACCCCGACCAGCGGGATCTGTCCGCCGGTCGCCTGCGAAAACCGTGCCAGAACGCGGGTCGATTTTTCAAAGAGCGGCGCGCCCGAAAGGCCCCCTGCCTGACCCGCATCCGGGCTGCGCAGCCCGTCGCGCGCAAGGGTGGTGTTGGTCGCGATGATCGCATCGATTCCTGCCTCCAGCGCGACAGAAGCGATTCCGGGGATTTCTTCGTCGGAAAGGTCGGGCGCGACCTTCAGAAAGACGGGGATCGACCGGTCAAGGCCCGCCCGCGCCTCCATCACCCCGGACAACAGGGCCGTCAGCGCCGCCCGGCCCTGAAGGTCGCGCAGGCGTTCGGTGTTTGGCGAACTCACGTTCACCGTCGCGAAATCGACGAAATTCCCGCATCTTGTCAAAACCTGCGCGAAATCCGCCGCGCGGTCGCTGCTGTCCTTGTTCGCGCCAAGGTTCAGGCCGACGATGCCCGTCGCGGGACGCTGCGCAAGGCGGCTGGCAATCGCCGCGGCGCCGTCATTGTTGAACCCGAAGCGGTTGATGGCGGCGCGGTCTTCGGCAAGGCGGAAGAGGCGCGGGCGCGGGTTTCCCGGTTGCGGGCGGGGCGTCGCGGCCCCCACCTCAAGAAAGCCGAAGCCGGACCGGACAAGTGGCCCCAACGCGGTTGCGTTCTTGTCAAAGCCTGCGGCAAGGCCCAGCGGGTTATCCAGCGTCAGCCCCGCGAGCCTGCAGGCAAGCCGCGCGCTGGTGATGCGCCCCGGCAGAGGAACGACGCCCGCACGCAAGGCGCGGATCGCAAGCCCGTGCCCCTGTTCGGGGTCGAGACGGTGCAGAACGGCAAGGCCCGCCCGCTCCAGAACGCTCACCACAGCCCCTCGGGAAAGATGTGGCCGCTAGCGCCGAGGGGAAGCGATTTGTCCCACAGCACGTCGTCGATCCGGAGATCGCGATACAGATGCGGGAAAAGCTGGCCGCCCCGTGCGGGCTCCCACCGCAGTTCGGGCCCCAGCCGGTCGGCGTCGAGCGCCAGAAGCACCAGATCGCTTTCGGCGGCGAAATGACGGGCGGCCGTTTCGGCCACCTGCGCGGCGGTGGAAAAGTGGATATACCCGTCCGCGATATCCACGGGGGCACCTGCCGTTTTACCGGCGGCGCGGAAGGCATTCCATTCGGATCGGCGCAGGATCTTGTAGATGAGCATATGTGCGTCATGCCCTTTGACTGTGCGCGGGTCAATGCCCCGGTGGCCTCGTCATACGCGTTTCACTGCCCGCAGCTATTGCCGCCATATCAGCCTTTGACAGGATCGGCGCTTGCCGCCACTTTGGCTGCATCAATGAACGGGAGATTATGAATGGTTGCTCGGTTTCTTGCATCCGCGGCGGTGGTCGCGCTTTCGGCGGGCATGGCGCAAGCCGAATTCACGCTGCACGTGTTGCACATCAACGACTTCCACAGCCGTGTAGAGCCGATCAACGCCTCTGATTCGACCTGCAGTGCCGAACAGGATGCGGCGGGCGAGTGTTTTGGCGGCGTGGCGCGGCTTTACACCAAGATCAACGAATTGCGCGACAGCCTGGTGGCCGAGGGGCAGAACGTCATCGTTCTGGATGCGGGCGACCAGTTTCAGGGCTCGCTTTTCTATTCAACCTACAAGGGCGAGGTCGAGGCCGAGTTCATGGAGGCGATCGGCTTTGACGCAATGGCGGTCGGCAACCACGAATTCGACGACGGCCCCGAGGGTCTGGCAGAGTTCCTCGACCGGGTGACCTTTCCGGTCCTCTCGTCGAACCTTGACCTGAGCCGTTCCAACCTGCTGAACGGGCGGGTGGAAAAAAGCGTCGTGCTGGACGTGGGCGGCGAGCAGATCGGCATCGTCTCGGCGCTTGCGACCGACACGGTGGACACGGCGTCACCCGGTCCGGACGTGATCTTTCAGGATGAGGTCGAAGCCCTGCGGGCCGAGGTTGCGGCGCTGGAAGAACAGGGCGTTTCCAAGATCATCGCCCTGACCCATGTGGGCTTTGTCCGCGATCAGGAAATCGCTGCGCAGGTTCCGGGGCTTGACGCAGTGGTCGGCGGGCATTCGCACACCTTCCTTTCCGCCAGCTCGGTGGATCGCCACGGCGCCTATCCGACCTGGGTGAGCCAGGAGGACGGCAGCGCCGTTCCGGTCGTGCAGGCCTATGGCTATGGCAAGTATCTGGGCCATCTGGTGCTGGAATTCGATGATGAGGGCGGCCTGATCCACGCCTATGGCGATACGCTGCTGCTCGACGCCTCGGTCCAGCCGAATGAGGAAATCGCGGCCCGCGTGGCCGAACTGGGCGAGCCGATCGAGGAGTTGAAGGCGCGTGTCGTCGCCCAGATCGCCGGGCCGCTGGATGGCAACCGCGACAGTTGCCGCGCCGTCGAATGCACTATGGGCAACGTCATCGCCGATGCGATGCTTGACCGGGTGGCCGATCAGGGCGTGACCATCGCGATCCAGAACGGCGGCGGTATCCGCGCCTCGATCGAGGAGGGCGAGGTGACGATGGGTGATGTGCTGACGGTGCTTCCGTTCCAGAACACGCTTTCCACCTTCCAGGCTTCGGGCGCGTCGATTATCGAGGCGCTGGAAAACGGGGCCAGCCAGATGGAATCCGGGGCAGGGCGCTTTGCCCAGGTCGCGGGGCTTCGTTATACCGTCGATCCGGCCGCGGAACCGGGCTCGCGCATCAGCGACGTGATGGTGCAGGACGGCGAGGACTGGGTCGCCATCGACCCCGAAGCCACCTACGGCGTAGTGACGAACAACTATGTCCGGCAGGGTGGCGACGGGTATCGCGTGTTCGAGGCCTATGCCGACAGCGCCTATGACTATGGCCCGGATCTGGCGGATGTGCTGGCCGAATATCTGGCGGCGAACGAAAACTACGAACCCTATACCGACGGGCGTATCACGGTCCGCTGAGCCTCGGCGGTTGATCTTGCGCGGCGCGGGGGCTTGCATCGCCCCCGCGCCCTGCCTATACCAAGCGCAGTCGGGCGGGTATGGTGTAATGGTAGCGCCTCAGCCTTCCAAGCTGATGGTGCGGGTTCGATTCCCGCTACCCGCTCCAGACTGAGTTCAGGAATTTCCAGTTGTCAGCGCTATGGCGCCCCGTGCGGAACCTCGCGAGCGCACATGCAACCGGCCAACGTCCAGGATTTGCAAAGGGCACCCGGCGTTGCCGGATGCCCTTTTTTCATTCACCAGACCCGCCGGATCTCGCCACTGTTCAGCTTGCCGAGATAGCGGTTCAGTTCGTCCCGGACGATCGGCATCAGGACGTAAAGCCCGATGATGTTGACCACGGCCATGGCAAAGATCGCGGCGTCGGAAAAGTCGATCACCGGATCGAGGCTCGCTGCGGCGCCGATCACCACGAATGCGCAAAAGAGCAGCTTGAACGCCAGTTCCTGCCGTGCGCCCTCGCCGAAAAGATAGGTCCATGCCTTGAGCCCGTAATAGGACCACGAGATCATGGTCGAAAAGGCGAACAGCACCACCGCCAGGACGAGGATGTAGGGGAACCACCAGATCGCCTCGCCGAATGCGGCCGAGGTGAGGCCGACGCCCTCTGTATCGCCCAGCGTCGCGATCCGGCCGCCCTCGGTCAGAACGTAGAGCCCGGTTTCGGCATCGATCAGCAACTGCCCGGTGATGATGATCACCAGCGCCGTCATGGTGCAGATCACCACCGTGTCGATGAACGGCTCCAGAAGCGCGACGAAGCCTTCGGAGATCGGCTCTTTCGTCTTGACGGCCGAATGCGCGATGGCGGCCGACCCCACGCCGGCCTCGTTCGAGAATGCCGCGCGCCGGAAGCCCTGGATCAGCGCGCCGACCATGCCGCCCGCGACGCCGAGCCCGGTAAAGGCGCCCTCGATGATCTGACCTGCTGCCCAGAGGATCTGGTCGCTGTGGATGATCAGGATGACCAGGGCGGTTCCCACATAGACGATCCCCATGAACGGCACGACCCGGGATGTCACGCGGGCGATGGACTGCAGGCCACCGACGATGACGGCAAAGACCACGCCGGCAAAGATCAGGCCGGTAACCCAGCCCGGATAGGCGCCGACCACGCCCGCGATCTGCTGATGCGCCTGATTGACCTGGAACATGTTGCCGCCACCAAAGGCCCCGAGCACGCAAAAGACGGCAAAGGCCACGGCGAGAACCCGCCCGCCGGGGACGCCGCGTTCGGCAAACCCTTTGGTCAGGTAATACATCGGCCCGCCCGATACCGTGCCATCGGCATATTCGTTACGGTATTTCACGCCCAGGGTGCATTCGGTGAACTTGGTCGCCATGCCCAAAAGGCCTGCGACAATCATCCAGAAGGTCGCGCCCGGGCCGCCGATGCCGATCGCGACCGCGACGCCTGCAATATTGCCGAGCCCTACCGTCCCCGACAGCGCGGTGGCGAGGGCCTGAAAATGGCTCACCTCGCCCGGGTCCCTGGGGTCGGCATAACGGCCCCGCACGATGGCGACCGCATGTCCCGCCATCCGGAGCTGGATGAAGCCGAAATAGACGGTCATGATGGCGGCAGCGACAACCAGCCACATCACGATCCACGGAACGCCGGTCCCCGGAATGTTCGCAAAAATGAGCGAGACGAACCAGCCGGTCGCCTCGGCAAAGGCAGCGTTGACCGCATCGTCGATCCCTTGCGCCCCTGCCGCCTGCGGGAGGATCAGCCCGGCCAGCGCCGGCGCCAAGATCCATCTGCCATCACGATTCATCATGGATATCCTCACCTGTTTCGATGGCGCGGGTCTTTGACATGTGCGGATGGATAATTGAACCCCCTTTCGTCCGCGATCTGCAAGGGATCGCGCATCCGGCGTGCCGGTGGCGGGCTGCCCGCGTCCATGCGTCGCCGCCCCTGCGCTTGCCGCAATGGCGGCGGTGCCGTAAACGAAGCTCTGGCAGCGACGGAAAGACCATGGCCAATCAGACCCCCGCGCAGGAACAGGCTGCGCCTCAGGATCGCCCGAAATCACGGCGCGTGGGCGCGCTTTCGGGACTTCTGCCCTTTATCCGGCCCTATCGTGCGCTGATGTGGGGGGCGATTGCGGCGCTTACGCTGACGGCGTTCGTTTCGCTGCTGCTGCCGATTGCAGTACGCAGGGTGGTCGACACCTTCAACGCGGATGACGTGACGCTGCTGAACCAGTATTTCGCCGCCGCGCTTGGTATCGTCGCGCTGCTCGCGCTCGGGACGGGCGCGCGCTACTACATGGTGACGCGGCTGGGGGAACGGGTGGTGGCCGACATCCGGCGCGCGCTCTTTGATCGCATGATCGGAATGAGCCCCTCTTTCTTCGAGCGGATCATGACCGGCGAGATTCTGTCACGTCTTACCACGGACACGACGCTCGTTCTGTCGGTCATCGGGTCCAGCGTCTCGATCGCGCTGCGCAACCTCTTGCTGCTGGCGGGTGGGCTGGTGCTGATGCTTCTGACCAGCGGCAAGCTGACGGGCCTTGTCCTGCTGCTGGTGCCGATGGTCATCGTCCCCATCGTGGTCATGGGCCGGCGCCTGCGCGTTCTCAGCCGCGAAAGCCAGGACCTGATCGCGGCAAGTTCTGCCAATGCGGCCGAGGCGCTCATGGCGGCGCAGACGGTGCAGTCCTTCACGCATGAACGGGTCAGCCGGGCCGCCTTTTCCGATGTGACCGAGCGCGCCTTTGACGCCGCACGGCGCCGCATCGGCACCCGCGCGATCATGACGGTGATCGTCATTTTTCTTGTGTTCAACGGGATTGTCGGCGTGCTCTGGATCGGGGCGAACGATGTGCGCTCGGGGGCGATGACGGCGGGGGTTCTTGTCCAGTTCGTCATCTACGCCGTGATGGTCGCAGGCGCCGTCGGGGCCCTGTCAGAGATCTGGGGCGAGCTTCAGCGGGCAGCCGGTGCGACCGAGCGGTTGATGGAACTCCTTGCCGCAGCCGACGCGGTCGAGGACCCGGCCACACCTGTCGCCCTGCCGCGCCCGGTCCGCGGCGAGGTCCGGTTCCAGGATGTGACCTTCCGGTATCCCGCGCGGCCCGGAATTGCGGCGCTGAATGGTGTCACGCTCGACATCAGCCCGGGCGAGACTGTGGCGCTGGTCGGCCCCTCGGGCGCGGGCAAGACAACGATCATCCAGCTTTTGCAGCGATTCTATGACCCGAGCGGTGGCAGCATCACCATCGACGGCGTCGATCTGCGCGACATGGCACGCAGCGACTTTCGCGCCGCCCTGTCGATGGTGCCCCAGGAACCCGTCATCTTTGCGGCCAGCGCCCGCGAAAACATCCGTTTCGGGCGCCCCGAGGCCACGGATGCGGAGGTGGACGAGGCCGCACGGGCCGCTGCAGCGCATGATTTCCTGTCGGCCCTGCCGCGGGGCTATGACACAGAGCTTGGCGAACGCGGCGTCCTTTTGTCCGGGGGGCAGCGGCAGCGCGTGGCCATTGCCCGTGCCATCCTGCGCGATGCCCCGATCCTGCTGCTGGATGAGGCGACCTCGGCCCTCGATGCGGAATCGGAGCGCGCGGTGCAGGCCGCCGTCGAACGATTGGCCGAGGGGCGGACGACGCTGATCGTGGCCCACAGGCTCGCCACCGTCAAAAAGGCCGACCGGATCATCGTCTTCGATCATGGCCGCATCGTCGACAGCGGCACCCATGACGCGCTTGTCGCCCGGAACGGGCTCTATGCGCGACTTGCGCGGCTCCAGTTCACCGAGGGCAGTGCCGCAGCCTGAAAGGGCGCAGCGTCACGCTTGCACCCCACTGCCGGTTGCGGCCAAATTTGCCCCAAGGGTCCGGAGGAGGGCCGGGGAGGGGAGAAGAAACGAATGTCAGCCTATGCAACGCTTGCCGACCGCGACGCGATCGAAGCCGAAATGCCCTGGGATGCGCGGGGGCTTCCCGCCTCGGTCTACGGGCTTTTGGCCAGAACGCGCGCCGCCCATGGCGACCGCCCGGCGATCAGTTTTCAGCTTTTGTCAGGTGCGACCGATCCCGCGAAAACCCTGAGCTGGGCAGAGTTCATGGATCAGGTCACGCAGGTGGCGAACCTCTTTCGCAGCCTCGGCGTGGGCGAGAAGGATGTTGTCGCCTTCGTCCTGCCAAATTGCCTTGAGACCGCGGTGACCCTGATCGGCGGTGCGACCGCAGGCATCGTGAACCCCATCAACCCGTTGCTGGAGCCGGAACAGATTGCCGCCATCCTTCGGGAAACGGGGGCCAAGGTCGTCGTGACGCTCCGCGCCTTTCCCAAGACGGATGTGGGCCAGAAGGTGGCCGAGGCCGTAGCCCTTGCGCCGTCGGTCAAGACGGTGCTGGAGGTCGACCTCAACGGCTATCTGACGCCGCCGAAACGCTGGATCGTGCCCCTGATCCGCCCCAGGAATCCGGTCACCCACAAGGCCCGCGTGCTCGATTTCAACAAGGCGCGGGCCGCGCAGCCCGCCGACAGGCTGACCTTTGCAGACGCGACCGAGGACCGGATCTGCGCCTATTTCCATACGGGCGGCACGACGGGGATGCCCAAGGTTGCGCAGCACAAGGCGTCGGGCATGATCTATAACGGCTGGCTCGGGCATCGGCTGCTGTTCACGGAACAGGATACGGTCATCTGCCCCTTGCCGCTTTTCCACGTTTTCGCGGCCTATCCGATCCTTATGTCGCTGATTTCTTCGGGGGCGCATGGGGTCTTTCCGACGCCCGCCGGCTATCGCGGGGAAGGGGTCTTCGACAACTTCTGGAAGCTGATCGAGCGGTGGAAGGTGACGTTTGTCATCACGGTTCCGACCGCCATTTCCGCGCTGATGCAGCGCCCGGTGAATGCCGATGTCTCGTCATTGAAATACGCCTTTTCCGGTTCGGCCCCCCTACCGGTGGAGCTTTATAACCGCTTCGAAAAGGCGACCGGCGTGACCATTGTCGAGGGATACGGCCTGACCGAGGCGACCTGCCTAGTCTCGATCAACCCGCCCGAGGGCCAGAAAAAGATCGGCTCGGTCGGCATTCCCTTTCCCTACACCCATGTCCGGATTCTGGACGCGGATGGCGATGGCAGCGTCCGGCGCGAATGTGGCGTCGATGAGGTGGGCGAGATCTGCATCGCAAACCCCGGCGTGTTCGAGGGATCGACCTATACCGAGGTGGACAAGAACCGCGGTCTCTTTGCCGAAGGGCGCTATCTGCGCACCGGCGATCTGGGGCGGCTGGACGCGGATGGATATCTTTACATCACCGGCCGCGCCAAGGACCTGATCATCCGGGGCGGGCACAATATCGACCCCGCCATGATCGAGGACGCGTTGCTGAGCCATCCTGCCGTCGCTTTCGCCGGCGCCATCGGGCAGCCGGACGCCGTTGCGGGCGAATTGCCCTGCGCCTATGTCGAACTGGTGGCAGGGGCCGAGGTCACGCCGGATGCGCTGCTTGAACATGTCGACGGGCGCATCCCCGAACGGGCCGCCATGCCCAAGTACATCGAAATCCTGTCCGAGCTTCCGAAGACTGCGGTCGGGAAGGTGTTCAAGCCGGAACTGCGCAAGCTCGCCATCAAGCGCGTCTATGACGCGGCGCTGGCCGAGGCCGGACTGGCCGTGACGGTGGCCGAGGTCGTTGAGGATCGCAAGCGCGGCCTGGTCGCGCGGTTGCACCGGGAGGACAGCGTCGCGGATGCCAAGGTGCAGGAAACCCTGGGCCAGTTCACCCGTCCCTGGGAATGGGCCTGACGCCCGGCGGGGCGTGCGGAAGAGGGCAGAAAACAAAAGGCCGGTCGTGAGACCGGCCTTTTTTGTTGGAGCGGGCGATGAGATTCGAACTCACGACCCTAACCTTGGCAAGGTCATGGTTTATGTTCGCTAGGCTTTCCGATTGACCTCTAAGATGCTATAAAACAACAGTAATATGAAAACTCTTTGCGCCATGCCTCGCTACGTGTGCCCCATGACTTCCGTCATTTTGCTTACATAGTGCTTACATTTTTCACCGCCTGTGATAATGTAAGCGGGACGGTGGGCGAGTTTAGTGTGAGAGGTTGACAATGGCCAAGCTGACCAAGCGATCGGTGGACGCCCTTTTGCCGCCCCAAAGCGGGCAGGATTTCCTGTGGGATGGCGACCTGAAGGGCTTTGGCGTCCGCATCGTCCCTTCGGGCCTCAAGACCTTCGTCCTTCAGTACAGGACATCTGAAGGGAAAAGCCGCCGCATCAAGCTGGGCCGCTATGGAGTCATGACTGTCGATCAGGCGCGCGACGAGGCCAGAATAAAGCTCGGCCTCGTCGCGGGTGGTCAGGATCCGGCGCTGGAAGAGAGCAGCCCAGTCGCGATCACGGTTGCCGAACTTTGCGACTGGTATATCGAAGAAGCGGGGGAAGGCCGTATTCTTGGGCGACGCAACCGCCCGATCAAAGCGTCCACGCTCGCGCTCGACAAGAGCCGGATCGAGACGCATATCAAACCTCTGCTCGGCAAGCGCTTCGCTCATTCCCTGAAGGTCGTCGACATCGAAGGAATGCAGTCAGACATCGTTGCCGGAAAAACGGCCAAGCCACGCGGCAAGGGCCGCGGGGGAGTGCCCTCTGGCGGGCCTGGTGTTGCGGCGAGGACGGTCGCGACCCTGCAAAGCGTCCTCAGTCATGCGGCGCGTCTCGACAAGATCAACGGTCACCCGACCAAAGGCGTGCGGCGGCTTGCGGGCAACAAAAAAACGCGCCGTTTGAGCACCGCAGAGATCAGGAAGCTCGGCGAGGCCATGCGCTTTGCCGAGCGCAATGGAGAGAGCCCGGTGGGGCTCGCCATTGTGCGCTTCCTGCTTCTCACCGGCTTTCGGCTCTCCGAAGGACAAGGCCTGAAATGGGAATGGCTTCACGCCAATGCCTGCTATGTCGCCTTCCCTGACACCAAGAGCGACGCCCAGATCCGCGCAGTCGGTCCGTCCGCCGCAAAGCTCGCGGCCAGCCAGCCCGTCCGCGGGAACTGCCCCTACGTTTTCCCGTCCGACTCAGGCGATCGTCACTATACGGCCGCCAAGGCCTGCCTCGCCCGGCTCTGCGCAATGGTCGGCATCGAGGGGGTTACACCGCATACGCTGCGCCACACTTTCGGAAGCGTGGCTGGCGACCTCGGTTTCTCGGAACTGACCATTCGCGCCCTCCTGGGTCACGCTGCACAGAGTGTAACCCAAGGCTATGTTCATATTGACGAAGCCCTGAAACTTGCTGTCACCAGAACTTGCGAAGAGATCGCATCTCTTCTGGCAGGCAAGGGCGAGGAAGCGCGCGCTGAACGGAATAGCAAGCAGGCGGCGTGAAAATGGTTGTCTCCACGAACATCGGAGCCCAATCAAGCTGCGAGGCTGATCGCGGATCATCCCTTGTGCTGGGCTGAAACCTCAGACAATCCGAGCCATTGTGCGAGCTGTGCCAGCTCCGCTTGCAGCGCCTCTGCTGTTCCGACGGGGGCGTCCGGTTCAGGATGCACCGCCTGGACGAGAAGGCGCGCTTTCGGGCGATCGGCCTTGAGGTCCACCCGTGCCACGAGGCGGTCGCCGAGAAGGAAGGGCAGTACATAATAGCCATGCTGGCGCTTTGCGGCTGGCACATAGATCTCGATCCGGTAGCGAAAGCCGAACAGGCGCTCGGCCCGATCGCGTTCCCAAATCAGGGGATCGAAGGGTGCCAGCAGCGCCCGTCCGTCGATGCGGCGCGGGCGGCGGGCATCGCGATGAAGAAAGGCCGGCGGCCAGCCGGGAACCCGTTCAGGGTGAAGGCGCGAGACTCTGGAAGAGTTGCTATGGCGACAACTCGGGTTCAAACTCGTTGCTTAGACGGCATCAAAGATTCATCGGGGGAGGCAAGCTTTGATTGCACACTGCATCAGTTTTTCTGCATTTGGTTCACGAGCCTTGGCTTATGAACTGTTTCAGGAGCGTATAAAGTCTGTTGTATAATCTGTAAGCCACTGGTATAAGTACATAATTTGTCAAATACCATTGATATTGCCCTGTCACTGTCTCTAGAGACAAGATCAAGGGCATACGAAATTTCGCTTCATCGCTCGAGCTGTCCAAAACGATGGAGCCACACATGGAACAACTGACCAGCCTTGCCGACGTGCTGTCCGGCCTGCCGCCCGGGGTACTCGTTCTCGTCATCATTCTCGCGGCTTTCGGTCTGGCGGCTTACGCGATCTACGCCGTCCTCACCGTGTCGAAAGGGGGCAAGTGACGGCGATGCAGAAATGGGTACACCTCCCTTCCGGGTGGATTGAGAACGAAGGGCTGAAGGCGTTTCAGTGGAAAGTGGGTGGTTCGGACAATACGGCTGCCCTGATGGCGCTGATCGCGATCGCACATCGAGCTGATCAAGCGACAGGCCTGGCCCGCGTGACATATGACGACCTCTGCACGGCCATCGACATCAGCCGCGCCAAGCTCTCGAAAGGTCTGAGCCTGCTGGAGAGCAGGAAAATCGTCGAGCGCTGGCAGAACGGTAGAAGTTGGTTTCGGCTGGCCGGCTACAATCCGACCGGCGGGTGGTGCAAGCTTCCGGCGGCGCCACTATACACAGGTCCGGTGATAGAGGCGTTTCGCCATTTCCGGCTGAGGAACAAGGTCGAACTCAACGCCATCCGGTTGTATCTGCTCTTCGCTGCCCGCAGAGGTCGCGATACCAACCTCGCCAATATCAGTCTGGACAAGATCACCGATTACACAGAAATCCGTCGCCACGACATCAAGGCTGCGACCAGTCTGCTGGCCGGGCTGTCACTTGCCTACATCGAGCGCGTGCCCAGCAATGCGAATGAATTTGGCGTTGCGAACGCATATCGGCTGGCGGGACTGGAATCCGGGGTGCACATGGGAACCATCGGCCGCAGGTTGACCGCGCATGACTATGATGCCTCTGCCGAATAGGATCGCGGCCCTTTAGCGCAACAGAACGCATCTGCTCGGACCAGTGATCCAGGAAGAGGCCGCCATCGGTGGGGGAAGGTTTTCCCCCTGGCCGGCACTTCGTTGCCGGCGCACCCCCTTCAGCGGGGAGACCCCGCAACGCCCCCTTGGAGAGTCAGAGTGCGGGCCGGTTTTTCCGTGACGGGTTGATGGCCGGGGGAGAGGCCTCCGGCGCCCGTCGCGGAGTGATCTTCATGAACACCGTTGAGATTCTGGAACCCGTGCGGCCGCAGCGTGGCGGTTACAAGGTGGATGTCGGCCGGGGCGAGCGCAACGGCCGCGTCTCGTCGGAATGGTTCAACCGGCCCGATGACGAGCGCTATCTCTCGCTCGACGACCTCTGGGCCTCGGTCAAATCCCGGTCCGAACGCAGCAGCACCCGCATCGTCGAGACCGCAAAGATCCATGTCGAGGCCAGCCGCGACAATGCCGAGCGGCTGCAACTGGTCCTGCCGAAGGCCGAGGCGCCGGTGGCCCCGACCCATTGGGCGTTCGGCCAGCTCGCGAGCCTCGTGGGTGCGCCCGCGGCCTATCTGCGTCAGCTGCCTGCGCCGCTCGCCGGCATCAACCTGCAATACGGCCTGTCCTCTCACCGCGCAGAGCAAGTCAAGACCTTCGAGACCGAGGACGGGCGCACCGAACTGCGGGCCGTGACCGGGCCCGACTACGGCCGCATCTACGATCACGAGCTGGTCGAGGCGGTGCAACGCATCGCCGGAAACGGCACCGGCGACACCCGCTGGAAGGTGCCGGGCGTGCTGGACTGGTCGACCGGGGTCTACAACCCGGATGTCGACATCACCCGCGACACCACCACGCTCTATGCCTCGGATCGCGACGTGTTCCTGTTCCTGGTCGATGATCGCAATCCGATCGAGGCCGGCAAGCTGCCCGATGGTTCGCCCGATCTTTATTTCAGGGGATTTTACTGCTGGAATTCCGAGGTTGGCGCCAAAACCCTTGGCATCGCAAGCTTCTACTTGCGTGCCGTATGTCAGAACAGGAATCTGTGGGGCGTGGAGGATTTCCAGGAGATCACCATCCGCCACTCGAAATATGCCGCCTCCCGCTTCGCCCATGAGGCCGCCCCGGCGCTGACCCGTTTCGCCAACTCCTCGCCCATGGGTTTCGTCAATGGCGTGAAAGCAGCCCGGCAGCAGATCGTCGCGCGCAATGACGAGGACCGGGACGCCTTCCTTCGCAAGCGCGGTTTCAGCAAGGCCGATACCACGAAGATCATCGCCACCGTGCTGGTCGAGGAGGGCCATCCGCCCGAGAGCATCTTCGATTTCGTGCAAGGGATCACCCGGCTCGCGCGGACGAAGACCCAGCAGGACGCCCGCCTCGATCTCGAGGGCAAGGCGAAGAAGCTGCTCGACCGGGTCGGTTGACCCCCCCCCGCCTCTGGTGCCCGCCTTCCAGTGTGGGGGCGGGCGCCTCATCGCGGCGGGAGGGCAGCTTCGGCAATTGGCTGAAGGCCTGGTTTCCCGCCTCAATTTCACAGGCTGGACCCTTCCGCTTGGCACCGCTGCCGGAGCGGCAGGGGGACGGCCTGCTTTCCCATGAGGATCTCATGCAAACCTTCGATGACAAGGTGGACCTCGCTGTCCACGCCGCCTTCACGGCCCTTGGCCTGCGGGTCGCCAGCCACATGGAACTGGCCTGCCGGCTCAATGACTTCATCACGCAGGAATTCCAGTTCGTGGTGGGTGATGACGACGATTCCGCGTCCGGGGACGAGAAGCTCGATGCCGGCACCAATGACGCGGGAGGCCCCGCCGATGACTGAACAGGAACAGACCATCATTCTCGAGGCCCGGGAAATCCTCGCCCGCTATATCAACCATAATCCCGTCCTGTCGTCCTGGCAGGCGGTGCTGGACTATTGCGCGCTTTCCGTCAGAGGCGAGGTCGAGCGGTTTCACGTCCTCTATCTCGACCGAAGGAACCGGCTCATTGCGGACGAGCGGCATGCGGTCGGCACCGTGGACCATGTGCCGGTCTATCCACGGGAAGTGATGAAGCGGGCGCTGGAACTGCACGCCTCGGCGCTGATCCTTTGCCACAATCACCCCTCGGGTGACTCTGAGCCGTCCCAGGCCGACATCGAGATGACGAAGCGGATCGCACAGGCCTGCGATGTACTCGGCCTGACCCTGCATGATCACGTCATCATCGGCGCGGGACGCGAGACCAGCCTGCGCACACGAGGGGACATCTGATGTTCAGCCATGCCTTCGACTTCGCTTTCGAGGTGACCTCCCGCCGAAAGGACGCCGCCGACGTCACGGCCGAGATGCTGCGCGCCGCCCTGATCCGGCGGGCGAGCACCCTGTCCCGCGAGGAATTACTCGAGGCTTGCGATTGCTTTGACACGGTCGAGGTATCCGATGACTGACCAGGCTACATTCCGTCGCCAATTGCGCACCATCACCGCGCACTTCCGGCGCTATCCGGATCGACCGGCACCGACGACCAGGACCCTCGAATTCGCCTTCGAGACCAGCCGGGACCATTCCGATGCCATGGCCGCCTGCCTGATGCTCGATCCGGCGATCCGGCCTGGCCTCGATCAGTGGGGCGTGTTCGGCCAGAAGGTCTGGCTCGCCAGCCGGTTGCGCCATGACGGCAAGACCGTTGAGCAGATCATTGAGGACACCTATCCGCAGGAGGGCAAGGCATGACGTGGTTCGTCGTTGAAGTGGTGGCGCTTGCCGATTGGGAGGACCTGGACCCGGAAGATGTCGATGCACAGGGCGAGTGCATCGTCGATGGCGGCTATCTGGTCGCGGCGTCGGACGAGGAGGCGGCGCTGGACAGCTTCCACCACCAGGTGGCGATCGCCTGCCTTGAGGACTTTCTGATCTCTGTGCGCGCGCGTCGCCCGGAAGATGGCTTTGCCTCGTTCCGGGAAATGCTGTGACAGCCGTCCGTCCTGTCGCGCAGGATGCCGGGGGCGGTACGGTCCTTTCAGGGTCTGGCGATCCGCGAAAGATCATCTGGCGCGGCAGCGCCGAAGCAGGGCGGCGCGGACAAGCGCCTTCCAAGGGAGGTGCTCGCCCTTCGGCGGGCAGAGAGACAGGGGAGGGATGGGTGTTTCGGTAGGCGGGTTGGAGGTCGGGAGAGAGGCTCCCGGCCGCCCGCCGCGGAGAGACCGAAATGGCAACTGCCGTTCAGAAGATCACCCTGTCGTCCTCGCGCGACATCCCCTTCAACAAGCTGGTGCTCAGCCAGTCCAACGTCCGCAAGATCAAGGCGGGCATCTCGGTCGAGGAACTGGCCGAGGACATTGCCCGTCGCGGGCTGCTGCAAAGCCTCAACGTCCGCCCCGTGGTCGGCGATGACGGTCTGGAAACCGGCATGTTCGAAATCCCCGCCGGCGGGCGCCGCTATCAGGCGCTTGCTCTGCTCGTGAAGCAGAAGCGTCTCGCCAAGACCGCGCCGGTGCCCTGTGTCGTCCGGGAGGCCGGCACCGACATCCTGGCCGAGGACGACAGCCTTGCGGAAAACGTCCAGCGGGTCGCGCTGCATCCGCTCGACCAGTTCCGCGCGTTCCTCGACATGCGCACCAAGGGCATGACGGAAGAGGCGATCGCGGCCGCCTTCTTCACCACCGCGCAGATGGTGAAACAGCGCCTGCGGCTGGCGTCGGTTTCGCCGGTGCTCCTCGACATCTATGCCCAGGACGGCATGACGCTGGAAATGCTGATGGCCTTCACCGTCAATCCGGACCACGCCCGCCAGGAACAGGTCTGGCAGGCGATCAAGGACGCCTGGTCGAAAGAGCCCTACCAGATCCGCCGGATGCTGACCGAAACTTCCGTGCGCGCCTCGGACAAGCGGGCGCGTTTCGTGGGCGTCGAGGCCTACGAGGCGGCGGGCGGCTATGTCCTGCGCGATCTTTTCCAGTCCGACGATGGCGGCTGGCTCCAGGACCCGGTGCTGCTCGACCGGCTGGCCGGCGAGAAGCTGAAAACCGCTGCCGACGAGATCGCAACCGAAGGCTGGAAGTGGATCGAGGTCGCCGTCAGCTTCCCCTATGGCCATGATCACGGACTGCGGGAACTGGTCGGCTCCACTGTCGATCTGACGGGCGAGGAGCGCGCTGCCCGCGAGGCGCTGCGCAACGAATTCGACCGGATTGAAGCCGAATATTGCGAGGCAGCCGAACTGCCGGACGAGGTCGATCAGCTGCTGGGCGAGATCGAGCAGGCGCTCGAAGCCTTTGAACAGCGCCCCACGGTCTATGATCCTGCGGACGTCCCCCGCGCGGGGGTGTTCATCTGCATCGCCTCGGACGGCACGCTTCTGGTCGATCGCGGCTATGTCCGGCCGGAAGATGAGGCGCAAGCGGAAGGCGAGGACATCAATCCCGACACTGGAGACCAGCCTGAGGGCAGCGCGCCGCAGGGCACGGGTCAGCGCGCCACCATCACCGTCGGCGGCCAGCCCACCGAGCCCGAGGATGGTGACAGCGACACGATCAAGCCCTTGCCGGAACGCCTCATCATCGAGCTGACCGCACATCGCACGCTTGCGTTGCGGGATGCCGTGGCCGGCAATCCCCATGTCGCGATGACCGCGCTGCTGCACAGGCTGGTTCTCGACTGCTTTGGTGCCCATATCTCGGGCGCCGCGCTGGAGGCCAGGGTGCGCGAGGTGTATTTGTCGGTGCAGTCCTCGGGCCTCGCGGACTCCTCTTCGGCAAAGTCCATCGACCAGCGTCACGCTGCATGGAAGGAGGACCTCCCGGCCTTCGACGATGACGACAGGCTTTGGAACTGGCTCGATACGCTCGACCAGGCCAGCCGTCATGCGCTGCTGGCACATTGCGTCAGCTTCGGGATCACCGCGCTCTACGAGCGGCCGAACCCCTATAGCGGGACGGGCGTCAGCCAGAGTGGTCTCGACCGCCGTCTGGCCGAAGCCGACCGTCTTGCGCGCGCCACCGGCCTCGACATGGTCGAAGCGGGTTGGAAGCCTACCGTCGACAACTACTTCGGGCGTGTGACCAAGGCCCGGATCCTCGAAGCGGTGCGCGAGGGTCTCGGCGAGCAGTCGGTCGAACTGATCGAGGACAAGACGAAGGTCGAAATGGCGAAGGAGGCCGAGCGCCTGATGGCCGACAGCGGCTGGCTGCCCGAGCCGCTTCGCATGGCGGTCGACGGATCGGATGATCTGCCGGTCGAGGGAGAAGCCGCGGCGCTGCCCGAATTCCTCGCCGGCGATCTCGACGAAGACGGTGCTGGCGAAGCCGAGCAGATGGTCGCAGCCGAGTGATCCCGCGGCGGGGCGATACGGATCGTCCCGCCGTCTTTTCCATCCCTACATGCGGCCCGGTCACCTCCGGGCCGCAATCCGTTCAGGAGTATCCTTCATGTCAGCCCACAACATCTACGATCACGCGCCGCTCGGCTCGCTGATCCGCTACTCGGACGGCACACTGAGGCCCCCGGCGCGCTTCACGAAGAAGCTGGCGGCCTGGAACCGTCGCAACGGCCTCGGCCGGCTGGTCCAGAAAAGCCCGCCGCGCCATCAGCCCAGCTACAACGCCCCCGCCTCGGTCACGCTCCACGAGGGTGGTTTCGCGTCGCGCGGCGTCATCCTCGTCACCATGACGCGCACGCATTCCGTCGACAGCGAGCTTCGCTTCGAGGTCGTCGAGCGGCCCGCCATCGGCATGGTCCGGGTCATCCAGCCCATCGGCGAAGGCACCGAACTGCTGTATCTGGCGGTGGACCGGGAGGCTGCGGAACTCTGGCTGGCGAAGAACCCCCACCACCGGGCGCGGCTCGAAGAGGTCACGGCCGACGAGGTCTGCGCCGATGTCGTCGAAGGCCGTGCGGTGGCGTGATGCCGAACGCGACGCACGACCGGCTGGAGCAGATTGCCCGCGGCGCAGGGTGGGACAGCTACACCCTTCTGCTGCTGATCGGCCGATGGGCCGAGGCCACGGGCCAGGCCCGTCCACTCCTCGGCTACCTGAAAACCCTCGCACGTGAGGAAGACGGCGCGCCCGCCGAAGACTGATTCCGTCCCTCGAACCGGCCCGGCCTCCCTGCGAGCGCCGGGCCGTTTTCGTTTCACGAAAGGAGACCGATATGGCGATCCCAGACCATGCCGCACCAACTTCCACACCCTGCTGCGCGCCGCCGACGACGGCAATCTCGCGCTGATGGAATGCGCCGATGCGCGCACCGGCGACACCCGGTATGTGATCTGCGCCGTAGGTCGCGACGGCAACGACCACATCTTCACGCCTTTCGGCCATCTCGCCGACGGCAATCCCTATGACGCCTATCTCCCGCCCGATCCAGCGGACCCGACCGGCTTCGTCCGGCCCGATGAGCAGGGAGAACGGCAATGATGGACGTCGACGCAATTTTAGGGGCCGATCGGGAACTTCCACCGCAGGAGCGATCGTTGCCCTGAGAGGAAACAAGATATGGCTTCACGGTCGTCGTCGAACCCAAGCCACATTGGGCAGAAGATCTGCGGGCGTATAGCCTCGTGGATCGCAGCTACTGCTATTATGCCGACTGGCGGCTGAACGGCGGTGCCGCCCGGTTCTTCCGCCATCCCGAAACCACCGGCGACGATGTGATAAGGACGGCCCGCGCCATGATCGCACGGGAAATCACCGATGGCCTCTGGCGGTAGCCGGTCACTCTGGCTGGCCGGTGACGGCGATCCGCGCGGATCGCATGAGCTGCGCAAGCTCGGCGGGATTTCCGACCAGTTCGCCGAGGATGGTCTTCATGTCCTGGCAGTCCGAGGCGGGTTGCAATGCCCCGGGCTGGCGCTCGATGGCCAGGATGGCGATCGCCAGCGCCTTCTTCACCAGAAACAGATCACGATCCCGGAATTCAGCCATGTCGCCCTCCCTGCAGCGTGGGCGGCATCCTCAGACCCATCCCCTGAGAAACACGATTGCGGAGGTTCAGCTTTCCGGCAAGAGCGGCGTGGCGGCGCCGCATCTGTTTTGTAGGGATCCGGCTCCGGTCAGAGGCGCAGCCCATCCCCCGCGAGCAGTCCCTTTCCTTGGTCTGGCCGGGGCTTGGTCAATCAACCCGCCTATGTGGAACGGCCCGCGGTGCAAGATGCTTTCTGTGCGATTTGGTCCATTGGGGTACGGTGCGGTCATATGTCCGGCCTGTTCGTGCGGTGTGATACCGCTGGCCTCGATGAAGTCCGCGAAGCAGGTGGCTTGATCAAGGGGGCGCGCTCGGAGCGCGTCGCGGGTTTCTGCCTGTCCTGTTTCGGGATTGCGTCCCGTCGGTTCATCGCCAAGGTTGGCACCTTACATCTGTCGGCCTGGGCCGGGCAGATACTTGAGGCGGGGGTTACTCCTTATGCGGTAGTCATGGTCGCAATTGTCGTTGGCGTGCGGTAGCTGCCCCCCTTGACCAAAAGCGCCCAGATCGTCCGAGCAACCTTGTTGGCCAGGGCAATCGCGACCACCTTGAAGGGTCTCCTTTCCAGCAGGCGCTGCAACCAGGGCCACGCTTTGTCGTGGTATCGAACGTGCCGGAGCACCGAGGCCGCCCCGGCTGTCAGAAGAGATCGTAAATCCGAATTGCCCATCCTCGAAATACTTCCGAGACTCGCCTTTCCTCCGCTGGAATGTGATCGCGGGGTCAGTCCCATCCAAGCCGCGAAATGACGGGCTGAACGGAAACCTCCGGGATCTGGAACCAGAGCCATGATCGTTGTTGCGATGATGGCTCCGACGCCGGGGATTGTCATCAGACGCTGCATGTCAGCGCAGGCCTTGGCCTCATCCCGAACCTTGCGTTCCAATCTGTCGATCCGCTCTGAAAGCCGCTCGATTTCTTCGACGAGTTCGGTAAGCGCAAACCGCGCGGCCGGAGGGAGACGCTCATCCTCTTCGTCCCGGACAGCGGCTCCCAGCGCCTTCACGTTTGAGGTTCCCGATCGCGCGACGATCCCGAACTCGCCCATATGGGCCCGCAGCGCGTTGATCGTCTGGGTGCGTTGGCGGACCAAAAGCGCGCGTGTCTTGAGCACGGCGGCGGCGGCCTGTTGTTCGGCCGATTTGACCGGGACAAACCGCATCGTTTTGCGCGTCACCGCTTCGCTGATGGCTTCGGCATCGGCGGCGTCCGTCTTGCCGCGCTTCACGAAGGGTTTCACATACTGCGGCGGTATGAGCTTCACCTTGTGGCCAAGGGCTGTGATTTCTCTGGCCCAGTAGTGAGCGCTTGCACAGGCCTCCATCGCGACAAGACAACCCGGCAGTTTTTTGAAGAACCGCCGCATCTCGCTGCGGCGCAGTTTCCGGTTGAAAAGCGGCGCTCCATCGGCATCTGCGCCGTGCACCTGGAAAACGTCCTTGGCCAAATCCAGGCCGATTGTAGTAACCTCGCTCATGGAACGGTCCCTCCTTGTGGCGTTTGCAACAACGACCACGCTAGGGTCCAGACTCATTGAATTTCACAGCCAGAACAAGACGGTTGCGGCGAGCATGATCGCGGAGAAGAAGGTTTCCGGGCAGCGGTCGTATCGGGTGGCGACGCGCCGCCAATCCTTCAGACGG